>NZ_JAWOQP010000001.1:0-446006 GCF_033337375.1 Vibrio sp. YT-17 | reverse complement strand
TTGGCGCTGGACTAAACAAAGGCCCCCTTTTAGGGGGCTCACACAAAGCCACCTTCTTTAGAAGGTGGTAATTTACTTTGGAGAAGAGAACAATGACAATGCTGATTCGTGAAGGCACATTGGAAGAAGCACTTCAAGTTGTGGCGCGTGTTACCGAGTTTTCGAAAGGAGAAACGGTAGACTCCATGACTCAACGTTTAGAAGAGAAAAACAGTTTAATCCTCGTTGCAGAAAAAAATGGCACGATTGTCGGCTTCAAAATAGGTTACGAATTAGAGGATGGTGTTTTCTATAGCTGGTTAGGTGGTGTTGTCCCTGAAGCTCGAAATGAAGGCGTGGCACAGCTGCTTTTGGAAGCTCAAGAGGATTGGGTGGCAGAACAAGGCTACAACACATTAAAAGTGAAATCTCGAAACCAGTTTCCGGCTATGCTTCGCTTGTTATTGAGAAATGGCTATATCATTGAAAAGTTTGAAGAAAAAGTAAATCTTCGAGAGTCTCGAGTGCATTTCATTAAAGCAATGTGAAAATAAATGAGATTTTTTCTCATTTAACTGTTGACTACGAAATGAGAATCATTATTATTAAACCTGTCTTAGGGAATGAGGAAAGTTCACAAGGACGTTGAGTGACTTATTAACAGAAGTTAATTAACTGAAAGTTGAGAAGTGATGAAACATTTTTCCGAGAACTTGCACGAATTCTTTTTGACACGACATTGCTCACATTGCTTCCAGTGTAATTTATAGCTTCTTGGTTAAGCTGCTCTATTTACAGAATTTGCTTTACCACTTCTGCTAGGCGACCCCATTCGGGTCGCTTTTTTCTTTTCTACGATTTCTATTTGACGTCACTATTAATATCTTTTCCACATGCGATGATCATTTTAGGATCGTTGATCTTCTCGCCGTCATGCGAATTTATTATTATAAATCAATAGGTTGAGTTGGTGTTTTCTTGTGTTTTTTGTTATTGGATAACCAGTGGATAATTTCTATAAACAGAGTTATCCACAGGGGTGGTGTTTTCTTGAATAAAGTCGGAAAAATTTACGCGACCTAGATCGAGCGAACAAGATAGATTCAGATCAGCAGTCATGGCATCCTAGGCAGATCTCTCAAGTACTGAATTGGATACAGACAATTATGGCAAGTATTCCTGAAAATCCGTTGATCCTTATCGACGGCTCTTCTTACCTATATCGCGCTTTTCACGCCTACCCGGGCACCATGAGCAATGGTGAAATTCCAACTAATGCCGTTTACGGCGTCGTGAACATGTTACGCAGCATGATGCGTCAGTTTGCGTCTGAGCGCATCGCGGTGGTTTTCGATGCAAAGGGAAAAACCTTTCGTGATGATATGTATGCAGAATACAAAGCGAATCGTCCGCCAATGCCGGATGACCTGCGTTGTCAAATTGAACCATTACACAATGTTATTCGTGCAATGGGTTTGCCGCTGATCTGTGTTCCTGGCGTCGAGGCGGATGACGTCATCGGTACGTTAGCATACCAAGCATCACAAAAGGGCATGCCTGTATTGATCAGTACTGGTGATAAAGACATGGCGCAGCTAGTGGATGATAACATTACCTTGATCAACACCATGACGAACGTCGTAATGGATCGTGAAGGTGTGGTTGAAAAGTTTGGCATTCCACCTGAGTTGATCATCGACTACTTAGCACTGATGGGCGATAAAGTAGATAACATTCCTGGTGTACCGGGTGTCGGTGATAAAACAGCGACCGCACTACTGCAAGGTATTGGTGGTCTGACGAAGTTGTATGAAAACCTCGATGATATTGCAGGGCTTGGTTTCCGTGGTTCTAAAACCATGGCGAAAAAGCTCATCGACAACAAAGAAAATGCCATGCTTTCGTATGAGCTCGCGACCATCAAATTGGATGTTGAGCTTGAGGAAACGCCAGAATCATTGCTGAAAGCGGAACCAAATAAAGACGAATTAGTGAAGCTGTATGGCCAACTGACGTTTAAATCTTGGTTGAATGAACTACTTGAAGGCGGTTCTGGATCTGTGGAGGCCGTAGAGCTTGCAGGATCTTCACAAGCTTCTTCTTCTCAAGCCGAGATGGAAACTTCTGCGGTAACAATCGATCGCAGCCAATATGAAACAATTCTGGATAAAGAAACCTTCAATGCTTGGCTAGATAAACTTCAAACGGCTGAGCTGTTTGCATTTGATACGGAGACCGATAACCTAGATTACATGCTAGCGAATCTAGTTGGTTTGTCATTCGCTGTCGATGAAGGTATTGCGGCTTATGTGCCAGTTGCACATGACTATTTAGATGCGCCTGAACAGCTTGATCGTGATTGGGTACTAGAACAGCTGAAGCCAATTCTTGAAGATGCAGCGAAAGCAAAAGTCGGTCAAAACTTAAAGTATGATGCGTCTGTACTCGCTCGTTACGACATTGAGCTAAAAGGTATCAAGCACGACACGATGTTGGAATCGTATATCTACAACAGTGTCGGCGGTAAACACGATATGGACAGCTTGGCGCTTCGCTTCCTACAGCACAGCTGCATTTCTTTTGAGCAAATTGCAGGTAAAGGCAAAAATCAGCTTACGTTTAACCAAATCGAACTGGAACAAGCATCGCCATACGCGGCAGAAGATGCGGATGTGACCCTTCGTCTGCACAATCGCTTGTTTGCTAATATCGAGCAGGATGAAAGCCTGAAGACAGTTTACGAAGAGATTGAAATGCCGTTGGTGCCAGTTCTTTCGCGCATTGAACGCACTGGGGTCTTTATCGATGAAATGAAGCTGAGTGCGCAGTCGGTCGAGATTACCGCTCGCCTTGATGAGCTTGAAAAGAAAGCGTACGAAATTGCAGAGCAAGAGTTTAACATGAACTCGCCAAAGCAATTACAAGCCATCCTATTTGAAAAAATGGGTTTACCGGTTGTGAAGAAAACGCCATCAGGCACACCATCGACGAATGAAGAAGTTCTGCAAGAACTCGCGCTAGACTACCCACTACCAAAACTGATTTTGGAATACCGTGGTTTGGCGAAGCTAAAATCAACTTACACCGACAAACTGCCGAAGATGATCAACCCATCAACGGGGCGCGTGCATACTTCTTACCACCAAGCAGTGACTGCAACGGGTCGTCTATCTTCTACTGATCCGAACTTACAGAACATTCCAATTCGTAACGAAGCTGGCCGTCGTATTCGTCAAGCGTTTGTCGCGCCATCAGGGCATAAAATCTTAGCGGTCGACTACTCGCAAATCGAACTTCGCATCATGGCGCACCTTTCTGGTGACCAAGCGTTATTGGATGCATTCCGTGATGGCAAAGATATCCACGCGGCAACCGCAGCAGAAATCATGGGTGTTTCTATTGAAGACGTTTCAAGTGAGCAACGTCGTCGTGCGAAAGCGGTTAATTTCGGTCTTATTTACGGCATGAGTGCGTTTGGTTTGGCGAAGCAATTAGGCATTCCTCGTGGTGAGGCTCAAGCGTACATGGATACATACTTTGAACGTTACCCAGGCGTGATGCAGTACATGGAAGACACACGCAGCACGGCAGCAGATAAAGGGTATGTTGAAACGATTTTTGGTCGACGTTTGCATTTACCAGAAATCAAATCGCGCAACGGGATGCGTCGTAAAGCTGCTGAACGTGCGGCAATCAACGCACCAATGCAAGGTACGGCTGCGGACATCATTAAGAAAGCGATGCTGTTGGTTGATCAGTGGATTCAGGAAGAAGGCAATGGTCGTGTGAAGTTATTAATGCAAGTACACGATGAATTGGTCTTTGAAGTTGAAGAGTCATCATTGTCCGAAATTGAAAGTAAAGTACAGAAATTGATGGAATCTGCAGCAGAGCTAAAAGTACCGTTGGTTGCAGAAGCAGGTCACGGTGATAACTGGGATCAAGCTCATTAGTCACTTTTAGACCAAAATAACCAATTAATTATGAGCCAGCGCACAAACGCTGGCTTTTTTTTGAGATTAAAAAAGCTAGCGCAAAGTTAACTTTGATGTTGCTTAATAAAAATTTCATGAAAAAAAACTACAAAAATTCTTTGCAATTCTGACCAATTGTTGTACATTAATACTCGTAGGGTACAGAGGTAAGATGTTCTATCTTTCAGACCTTTTGTTTCACGTTATTGGATTAGGCTGATTCAGCCGCCCCAGTCAGTTTTTGACTGGGGCGTTTTTTATTGGACGAAAGAAAATTATTCTTTTGGATCAGTAGCTTAAAGTAAGCCTTCAGAAACCTTCTTTTTTGACCTTTCTAAATCACTGCAAAATCTCGATTTTTCCTTCAAATTTATCGCGTTATTCATCCTGTAAATTTACGCCAGTCACACTATTATTTTTTCTTGAAGGAAACTAAGTTACATCTTTTTTGAAGCTTTGCTTGGCTTAACTGTCTGAATTGTAAAGCTATTGGGTGTTTTTCGAGTGAATGTTTGGTGATGCACAGGAAACAAGAGCGCTTTTTAACCTATTGAAATCGAATCTCAGTTCAGCAATGCTTCGTCACATAACAATAATTACCAATTTTTCTCTCCCGTTATCCCTGCCAGGAAGGCGGGGATTTTTATTGCCTGTTATTTAGTTCAGATAAACAAAAGCCCCACCAAATGGCAGGGCCGTGTCGAAGAAATTTAACAAATATTGTTAATTATTCTTCATCGCTCGCTGGTATCTCTTGTTCGTCTTCTTCTATCAGGTGCGCTAGTGCTGGTGCAAACCAGGTATCCAGTTTTGCACGTAGCTGATCGACACCTAATCCTTTCAGTGAAGAGAACACATCAACAGAAACGTCACCACCGAAAGTTTCTACTTGCTTACGAACTTTCAGTAGAGTTTGTTTGCGTGCACCACTTTTTAGTTTATCTGCTTTGGTTAGCAAAACCTGCACAGGAATGTGGCTATCGATGGCCCAGAAAATCATTTGTTGGTCGAGATCTTTCATTGGATGACGAATGTCCATTAGAACCACTAAGCCTTTTAGGCACTCGCGTTTCTGTAGGTATTCACCCAAAGATTTCTGCCATTTGTTTTTCATCTCTACCGGTACTTGAGCAAAACCGTATCCAGGTAGATCGACAATGTGACAACCTTCTTCTACTTTGAAAAGGTTGATTAATTGCGTACGACCAGGTGTCTTTGATGTCTTGGCTAAGCTTTTTTGATTAGTTAGACGGTTAAGTGCACTCGATTTACCAGCGTTTGAGCGTCCTGCAAACGCAATTTCGACACCTTCGTCTTCCGGCAGGTGACGAATATCGGGTGCGCTGGTGATGAAATGCGTATTTTGGTAATGAATTTTTACGCTCACTGTTAACTCCATCTCGACTTTGTGTAGTCGATTGATTACTTTTTTGTGAAAATGTGTAAAATAACCGTGCTCGGCATAAGGTCGCCTATTGTACCATGAGTGTACGCGGTATGTTCACATTCCGTGGTACTGGAAGCTTGATAATTATAATGGAATGTCATGAAGAAATTAGCGCTAATTTTGAGTCTTTTAGCCAGTTGCTCAGTATGGGCCCAAGGTAATATTGAGGCTGGTAAAGCAAAATCACAAACCTGTGTCGCCTGTCACGGAGCAGATGGCAACAGTGCAATAACAACGTACCCGAAACTCGCAGGCCAACACGCTAAGTATCTTGAGAAGCAGTTAAAAGAACTTAAGCTAGGCATGACAAGTGGTGGTAAACAAGGTCGTTACGATCCTGTAATGAGTGGTATGGCAATGCCACTGAGCGATGAAGATATCGCAGACCTATCTGCTTACTACGCTTCGCTACCAGTTTCAGAAAACTCAACACCTGAAGATGTAGTAGCAAAAGGCAAAACGCTTTATACCGCTGGTGATGCCGAGCGTGGCCTAACCGCATGTATTGCATGTCATGGTCCTCGTGGCAATGGTACTGAGCTTTCAGGTTTCCCGAAAATTTCTGGTCAGCATGCTGACTACATCAAAGCTCAGCTAGAAAAATTCCGTGATGGCGACCGTGGTAATGATATGAATGCCATGATGCGCGACATCGCGAAGAAAATGACAGACGAAGATATCGAAGTGCTGTCTAAATACGTTGGCGGTCTGCACTAATATACCTAAATCGCTCAAGATCCTGCATCTTGAGCTGGTTGGGTAGATGTCCCTACATCGTTCGAGCAACTTGTACAAAAATGCCCTAGTGAATCCACTAGGGCATTTTTGTTCGTGACAGATATCACAGTCGAGTTTGGATACGAAAGCGATAGTTGGCTCGGCAGTTTGTGAGACATTTGCCATACTTGATGTTGGCTTTTTCTTGTTAGTGTTTTTAAGTTTTTGATTAAATGATAATTTTGATTTTTTAGAAAAATAGGCGGATTATTTTTTCAATCCATTACTTGTGAGCATAACGGGATGGCGTAAAGTAGAAGTCGTTCACAGGGGGTGAATGTAAGGATTTAAGACCACGGTTTAGGTCTCCAAGGATGTAGCTCGGATGCTTGGTGATTTAGAAAGGGATTTAGATAGGTAGGGAGCCTATCAGATAAGGATGGTCATCTCGTCTGACGGTTAAGACAGTGAAACGGATCAGGCACAGGAAGTTGCTCAGTAGACAGGAAGTAAACGGATAGCCAAAACTCATCAGGAAGATGAAAAACAACTCTTTTTGGCAGGGAAAGCTCTAAAAACAAAGGGATCATTGGTGCACCAAATGTGTGCAACACAGTTTCGCCAATTGATGGCACTTAGAAAGCGACAGTCTGACTGTCGCTTTTTTTATATCCGTTGACTTGCTCAGTCGTAACTTGAATTGAGATTACAGCACTTACTTTAGCTTTATAGGTTGTAAACAAAGTTTTTTAATAAAAATTGCTGAAAAAATACTCAACAACACTCCAATCCGAGTTCACTTTCTGGTATGTTTCGCATCCCTGTTTGAGGAAGTCAGCATGCATACCTGTCCTTTATGCCAAAATCAGCGCACTCACCATTATTTTGAAGATAAGCGTCGTGAATATCTTCAATGTGAGCAGTGCAGCTTGGTATTCGTAAATCCAGACCAACGTTTGGATGCGGAAAGCGAAAAAGCTCACTATGATTTGCATGAGAACAACCCCGATGATTTGGGTTACCGACGCTTTTTGTCGCGTATTGCTGACCCGATCACAGAGCGAATTTCTCCACAATCAAATGGTATCGACTTTGGTTGTGGTCCTGGCCCAACGCTCTCCTTGATGCTGGAAGAGGCGGGGCACAACATGGCGTTGTACGATCTCTACTACCACCCTGATACGTCGGTTTTAGAAAAAACGTACGACTTCATGACAGCAACAGAGGTGATAGAGCACCTCTACCACCCAGATTTGGTGTGGAAGCAATGGTTGAATTTAGTTAAGCCAGGGGGCTGGATAGGCCTGATGACGAAAATGGTCATCGACGTGGAGGCTTTCAAATCATGGCATTATAAGAACGATCTCACTCACGTAGTGTTCTTTAGTCGTGACACGTTCCAGTTCCTAGCAGAGCGGGATAAGCTCGAACTCGAATTTATTGGTAATGATGTAATTTTACTGAGGAAACCCCAGTAATGAGCCGTAGTAAAAAATCTAGAAAACCGGGTGCCGCTGGTGCACCTGAGTTTGTTGTAACTCGTAACCGTACAGAATCTGATGTGGAAGGCCGTTTACGCAAGCGTGCTAAAAAGCGTAAAGGTCTGAAAACGGGTAACCGTAACTCAGAAGTTAACGAGCAGAAAAAGCAAGCTGCTGCACAAAATCGCGACCCGCGCTTAGGCAGCAAAAAGAAAATACCTCTGATTGTTGAACCTGCGAAGAAAATGACGAAGCAAGAGCGTCGTTTGTCGGCAGAGCAAGAACTAGAGATGCTAGAAAATGACGCGCAATTGAACGTGTTGCTAGACCGTATTGAAGCGGGTGAAAACCTGGGCACAGGTCTACAGAAATTCGTCGATGAGAAACTCGACCGCATTGAGAAGCTAATGGACCAACTAGGCTTGTTGGAACCTGAAGAAGAGGAAGACTTCACTGCACCTGCTGAGAAAAGCACGCGCAACGATGATGACTTGCTGGCAGATTTCGACGACATTAATTTCGACGACTATAAAGGATAATTAAGCTATGAATGTAACCTTATTAGCTATTGCTGGTGTTGTGATTATCATCGCACTCGCTTCTTATGCAGGTTACCTTCTGCTTCAATTGAAAAAGCAAAAGGAATTGCAGCTGAAGCATCAAAAATTGGCGATAGACAAACGTAACGCCAACATTTTTGAGAATGTGCATACCTTGTGTCAGGCGGGCATTCAAGGGCAGTGCGATTTATCTGAAATCAGTATCCGTGTGTATAACATCATGGATTATGTACAAGGTGAAGACCGCGTTGATTTCGATAAAACGTACCCTGCGATTTCTGAGCTTTACCACATAGTGAAAGATATGGCGCGTGGCGAAGAACGCCAACAACTTGCCAAGAAAGAGCGTATGCAACAGAACTTGACGCGTCATAAAGCGGAAAGCCGCCTCACTGATGCGATTATTGAGGAGCTCAAAGTGTTGCAGAAAAACGTCCAGCCACTGAATAATCAAATCAATATTCAGATGATTTAAGCGCGACCCCCAATAGTCTCCTTATGACTAATGGGGGTATCGTGATCACGCTAGCACTTCTTTAGTTTTATACTTAAAAAGCCAGTCGGCGTTGCCACGCTTGTCATCGTCGTATGGCAAAATAGCGGCTCTGAATATCGGGTGACGGCTTTCGTTGCCCTAGCATTTAACGGAAAGTACCACCATGTCGAATCAACACACTGAATCGAAACAGCAAATCGTCTGGGATCAAGCGGTATTGGATAAGTACAACTATTCCGGGCCTCGTTATACGTCGTACCCAACGGCGCTGGAGTTTCATGAAGCGTTCACCATTTCTGATTATGATATGGCATGCACTCAATACCCAGAACGCCCATTATCGCTGTACGTACACATTCCGTTCTGTCACAAGCTTTGTTACTACTGTGGATGTAATAAAGTCATTACACGCCATTCGCACAAAGCGGATGAATACCTCGACGTGCTTGAACACGAAATTCGTCAACGTGCTGCATTACTTGTTGGTCGCACCGTGACGCAATTGCATTTTGGTGGTGGTACACCGACGTTTCTCTCTGAAAAGCAAATCACGCGTGTAATGAGCCTGCTACGCCAAGAGTTTACTTTTAGTAGCGATGCTGAAATCAGTATCGAGGTTGACCCGCGTGAAATCGAGCTGACCATGCTGGATCATCTGCGTAGTGAAGGCTTCAATCGCTTGAGCATCGGTGTTCAGGACTTCAACAAAGAAGTGCAAAAGCTGGTGAATCGTGAGCAAGATGAAGAGTTCATCGTTGCGATGGTTGCGCGCGCAAAAGAGTTAGGCTTTCGTTCGACGAACCTAGATTTAATTTACGGTTTACCGAAGCAGACCAAAGAATCTTTTGCCAAGACTCTAGAACAAGTGCTAGAGATGCAGCCGGGCCGTCTATCCGTGTTTAACTACGCGCACATGCCACAGCTATTTGCAGCGCAGCGTAAGATTAAAGACGAAGACCTGCCAAAGGCAGAAGAGAAGATGGCGATTCTGCAAGACACCATCGCGACACTGACTGATGCTGGCTACCAATTTATCGGTATGGACCACTTTGCTTTGCCGGACGATGAACTTGCTGTTGCCCAGCGCGAAGGTATTTTGCATCGCAATTTCCAAGGCTACACCACACAAGGTGAATGTGACTTGGTTGGCTTTGGTGTTTCTGCAATCTCGATGATCGGCGATGCGTACGCGCAAAACCAGAAAGAGCTGAAGAAATACTACGCTCAAGTCAACGAACTTCGTCACGCTCTATGGAAAGGGGTCTCTCTGGACTCCGATGATTTGCTCCGTCGCGAAGTGATTAAGCAGCTGATTTGTAACTTCAAGTTAGACAAGAAAGCCATTGAGTCTGAGTTTAAAGTGAGGTTTGAACAGTACTTTAAAGAAGATTTGCAGCTACTTCAGACCTTTATTAACGATGAGCTGGTGGAAGTGGATGACAATGAAATTCGTGTGACGCTGCGAGGTCGTTTGTTGATCCGTAATATTTGTATGAGCTTCGATAAATACCTACGAGCAAAGGCACGTCAGCAACAGTTCTCTCGTGTTATTTAATCAGAGATACAGATTCAAGATATAAAAAATGCCAGCAGATGCTGGCATTTTTTTATGTTTTCGCTGGATTTAAGCGCGATCTTTTACTTTTTCTCTCAGTTCCGATTTTTCTGCTTCTGAAAGGAACGCAATCTCAAGGCCATTGATTTGCGCTTGGCGAATCTGGTCTTGGCTCAGGCCAGCGGCTGGTGCCGCTACTTCGTATTCGTATGGCAGTTCGATACCTTCAACCGCTGGATCGTCAGTGTTCAGACACGCAAGAACGCCATGCTCTAGGAACTGCTTGAGAGGGTGGTTTTCTAGCGTTTCTACCGTACTTGTTTGGTAGTTTGACGTCAGGCAAGATTCAATACCAATGCGGTTTTCTGCTAGGTAATCCATCAGTTTTGGATCGTGAATCGCTTTTACGCCGTGACCGATACGAGTTGCGCCCAGCTCATTGATTGCTTGCCACATGCTCTCTGCACCTGCTGCTTCACCAGCATGGACCGTTACCCCAAGGCCAGCATCGCGTACTTGCTTGAAGTGAGACACAAAGCGATCACCCGGTTGGCCTAGCTCGTCACCCGCAAGGTCGACGGCAACGATGTGATCTTTCTGGCTCAGAATGCCGTCCAGTTCTTGTTGACATGCGTCAGTGCCAAATGTGCGACTCATGATACCGATCAGGTTGGCTTTCACGCCAAAATCGCGCATACCCGCTTGCACACCGTCCACGACGGCTTCAACAACCCCCGTTACTGGTAGTTTGTGTTTCATCGCCATGTAGTAAGGAGAGAAACGCAGCTCTGCGTAATCGATTTGTGCGTTTAGCGCGTCTTCTACGTTTTCGTACGCGACACGACGACACGCATCTAGATCGCCCAGTACAGCAACACCCCAGTCGAGCTTAGAAAGGAAAGCAACAAGAGAGGGTTCCGCTTCGACAATTTGAACGTGAGGAGTGAGAGACTCAATATCGTACGCTGGTAGGGCAATGCCAAACTTTTGGCCTAGCTCAAGAATCGTTTTAGTACGAATGTTACCGTCGAGGTGACGGTGCAAATCAGTAAGAGGAAGGTTCTTCGTTATCATTTTGTCGATCCGGATAGTTATGAACTGGAACAGGGCCCAAACATCATCTGTGACAATACATGGGTAAGATTTGCAGTTAAGTATAAATAACAGTTGGGTAGATTGTCAGTAGAGGATGACTAGGAAATCAACGATTCTCGCTCTTTTCTACTTCATGTTCACCAAATGTGTTGGCCATTCTTCTAGTGGCATAGGGCGGCTGTAGTAGAAGCCTTGCACCTGATTACAGCCTAAAGAGCGCAGTAATTGTGCTTGATTGCTATCCTCGACACCTTCCGCGACGACATTAGTTTTGAGACCTGCTGTGATATTGATGACGGCAGCGACGACTGAACTGTTTAAGTTTTCTTGTGTGAGTTGATTGATGAAGGTGCGATCAATCTTCAAGCAGGTAAACGGCAGAGAGTGGAGGTAACCCAGTGATGAGTAGCCGGTGCCAAAGTCATCTATCGCGATACCAATACCCATTTCACGCAGTTTAGTCATATTTTCTAGTGTGGTCGGTGCGCTATCAATGATACGTGATTCTGTGATCTCTAGTGTGAGGTTACTTGCTGGTAATTTCGTGATATCCAATACGCTTGTCACCGTATCAACAAAACTTGGGCAAGATAGTTGATTAACGGAGATATTCACATGCAGTTGGAAGTCCGACGGCCACTGTTTGCTTTCGATCGCTTGGTAAGTGTCGCGACAAGCTTGTAACAGAATCTGTTGGCCGATGGCTTTGATCATGCCGCTTTCTTCCGCGATTGGGATAAAATCTAATGGTGACACCATACCTGAGTCGCTATGCCAACGCGCCAGTGCTTCGGCGCCACACACTGTGCCACTGACGAGATCCACAATCGGTTGGTAATGAGGAATAAACTCTCGGTTTTCAATGCCAGTTTGGATCTTGGTCAGCATTTGCGTACGAAACTTTGAAGCGCTCGCTAGTTCTGGGCTGTAGTGACAAACACCAGTCAGTGAGTCTTGTTTAGCGTAACTTAATGCGATGCTGGCGTTGCGTAACCATAAAGGCATGGTTTCGTTTGGCTGGGTTTGTACAATACCAAGTGAAATCTTCATCACTACATTCTCGCCTTCCACCATAAATGGGGTGGAAAAGAGTTGCTGTAATCGACGCTCGGTTTGTTTAATTTTGGTTTCCGTGTCGACATTTGAGAGAAACACCGCGAATTCGTCACCACCAATCCGAGCCAATAATGCGTTGTCACGAAACTGCTGTTTTAACCTTTTAGCGATGCTGACCAACAACTGGTCGCCGTTGTGATGACCCACACTGTCGTTGATATCTCTAAATTTGTTGATGCCAAGTAAAAATAAACTGCCGTGACAAAGATGAGACTGATTTTCACAGATTTCGACCAAACCCTGACGACTATATAAGCGTGTCAGAGAGTCATAAACCAACTGTTCACGCAATGCTTTGAATGAAGCTCTTAGATTGTTCGCCATTTCATTAAAAGCATGGACCAGTACGGTTGTCTCATACACATAACCAGGCTTTGGCATGCCGCTATCCCAATCCCCATTTGCCAGGTGCTGAGCGGCGGCGGCCGTCGCGTTAATTGGTCTGGTAACTCGGTTGAAAATGATCCAACTGATGGCGATCCCAAATAGGCTTACAATAATGCCAACGAGCCAACTCTCTTGCTGGCTTTTTGGTAACAGGCCGAGAAGCTCGGACTCCGAAATGGAGGTGCCAATAAACCATGTTAAGCCATCTTGGTCTCGATACGGGGTTAGCCGACTGAAAATACGTTGTCCATCATGTTCAAATGAAAAAGTATAAGGTTGCTTGGTGTTGTTGAGATCGAAAGACCGGACGCGGCTCGCACTGATTTTGATGATCGGGTCTGCGTTTTCAGCGGCAAGCAAACGCTGCCCTTTATCCGAAAATTTTGTGCCCCATGAGATGACGCTTCCCGGGCCTGAGTGAGCGATTAAACGATGATCTGGGTCCATGATGTAGACCGACGCTTTAGTGTTGTATTTTAACTCGCGCAGGAATTCGTTGAATGTATTGATACGAATGTCTGTCACCAAAACACCAGCAAATTGGTCGTGTTTGTACACCGGCGTCATGGCTGATAGCGTAATATCCTGGCGTTCATCAGCATTGGTATAAATTTCAGACCAAGTGGCGTTTTGGCTCTCTGCAACGGGCTTATACCATGGGCGAGTGCGAGGATCGTATTGGGAGATAACCGTTCGAATGTTGTTACTCACATGGTTGGTTCCATAAATAACCAGATCACCATCGGTGTGGCGATCTTGCACCATTAAGGTGTAATCGTCGGAAAGTTCGCGGCGAAAGCCTGCAAAGTCGCCGTTTTCTGAACCAAATGCGATTACATCCAACTGCGGTATCGATTGGTAAAGATTTTTGAATGCACTTAGCAGGTAGTTTTGAATGTCTGAGGTATCGTGAGGGCGATAAAGGTTGTGATAGCTGACGTTGTGCGCGAGAGCCATAACCGCAGTAAAAGGCTTACGTAGATAGCTATTGAGGTGGTCGTGGACACTTTCGGTTAACACGGAAAGTTGCTTGTCACTGATATCCGTGACCACTTCTTCGTAACTTTGTTTTTGGACGTAGACAATGACACCGATCGCCAGCAAGAAGATCATGACAAATGGAATCAGAACAGCAGTACGCAGTGTAATTTGAGTCGTAGCAGTAGACATCGCCTAATCACATAGATGGTGGTGCGCCACAATTGTACTGATGTTTTTATTAATATCGAGTGACAAACGACGCTCGTTGTTAACGCACCACGTAAGTGATTGTCAGTACAATTCTTTTAATTTTCTGGTGAGTGTATTTCGCCCCCAGCCTAATACTTTAGCGGCATCTTGCTTATGACCTTTAGTGTGCTCTAAGGCTGCTTCTAATAAAATGCGTTCAAATTCTGGTAAAGCGTAAGAAAGTAGTTCTTTATCTCCTGCTGCGAGTGAATGCCGTGCCCAATCCGCCAATTGTTCTTGCCAACTACCATGTGCAGAGTCTGAAATGGATTTTTTCTCTTCGAGTAGTTCGCTTGGCAAGTCATTTGGTAACACCTCGCTACCACTGGCCATAACGGTTAACCAACGGCAAATATTCTCTAATTGACGCACGTTGCCAGGCCAATCAAGGCGGTTAAGAATCTCTACAGTCGACGGGTGGAGAGTTTTTGTTTCCACACCAAGCTCATCAGCCGCACGGATAAGAAAATGCTGTGTAAGCTTTTCAATGTCTTGCTTACGCTCACGCAGTGCCGGGATCTGAACGCGAATCACGTTTAAGCGATGAAAGAGGTCCTCACGGAAGTCACCTTCGTGCACCAGCTTTTCTAAGTTCTGGTGTGTTGCCGCGACAATTCGTACATCGACACTGATCGGAGAGTGACCGCCCACTCGATAAAACTGCCCGTCAGCTAGAACGCGTAGTAAACGAGTTTGAATGTCTAATGGCATGTCGCCGATTTCGTCTAAAAATAGAGTGCCGCCATTGGCTTGTTCGAATCGTCCTTGACGAACATTGTTTGCTCCCGTAAACGCGCCTTTTTCGTGGCCAAACAGTTCTGATTCAATCAAGTCTTTGGGAATCGCCGCCATATTGAGCGCAATGAAAGGTTTGTTAGCACGTGGACTGTGACGGTGCAGTGCATGAGCAACGAGTTCTTTACCCGTGCCCGATTCACCGTTAATCAAGACTGAAATAGAGGAGCGAGAAAGACGACCAATGGCGCGAAACACCTCTTGCATCGCTGGTGCTTCACCGATAATTTCAGGCGTTTCTGCTGGAATGTCTTCTGGAGAGAGCTGCTCGCGTTTGTTTTCGTGGCTGTGTGCAATGGCTCGTTCAACCAGAGTTAAAGTTTCATCAATATCAAAAGGTTTTGGTAAATATTCAAAAGCACCTTTTTGGTACGCATTCACTGCCGCATCTAAATCTGAATGCGCGGTCATGATAATCACGGGAAGGTCTGGGTAATCGCGCTGTACTTGCTTTAGTAGCTCCAACCCATCAATACCTGGCATGCGAATGTCTGATACTAGAACATCCGGCACTTCGCGTTCGAGCGCCATTAACACGCTTTCTCCATCGGCATAGGTTTCACATTTGATGTTGGCAGAGGAGAGCGTTTTCTCCATTACCCAGCGAATTGAACTGTCGTCATCAACGACCCAAACATATCCTTTACTCATGTAGTAATCCTTGCAGCAAACCGAAAAACTGACGCGACTTGAAGTCCATTAGCGCAATCAGATCGGCAGATAAATAGTAAATGTTGTGTGACCAGGCCAGCTTTCTACGTCTATTTTTCCATTGTGCTGGTCGATCAAATTTTGCGAAATAGATAGCCCTAATCCAGTTCCTCCCTCGCGGCCACTGACCATGGGATAGAACAGCGTGTCTTGTAGTTCCGGTGGAATACCTGGGCCGTTGTCTGTGATTTCGACACGAGCAGCGAGTTTACAGCGTTTGCCGTGAATATTGGCTTGATGCACCGTTCTGGTGCGAATGGTTATTTTCCCGTGTTCTTGATGGCTAAGAATTTGTGCGGCGTTGCTGACGATATTAAGCATTGCCTGTTCGATTTGGTCTGTATCCATCAAAATCTCTGGCAAGCTTGGGTCATAATCTCGTTCAATGATGATTGAGCGTTGTGACTCTAATTCAACCAGCTGGCGAACCTTTTCAAGAATTTGGTGCAGATTCTCTTGTGTCTTCTTACCTGGCTTCTGCGGTCCTAGTAATCGATCCACGAGCGCCCTTAAACGGTCTGCTTGCTCAATGATGATGTGTGTATATTCGGTGAGAGAGGGCTCTGGCAGCATTTTTTCTAGCAATTGCGCCGCACCGCGTAAGCCGCCAAGCGGATTTTTAATCTCATGTGCAAGCCCTCGGACTAACAGCTTCGCTGCTTGTTGTTG
The DNA here is from genome assembly GCF_033337375.1 of Vibrio sp. YT-17. Classification (NCBI taxonomy): domain Bacteria; kingdom Pseudomonadati; phylum Pseudomonadota; class Gammaproteobacteria; order Vibrionales; family Vibrionaceae; genus Vibrio; species Vibrio sp. YT-17. Next base: position 429,794 of record NZ_JAWOQP010000001.1, on the reverse strand, counting down.
GGCGTGTTGGTTCAGTTCTTGAGAGAGTCGGCGCTGCTGATCAATTTTGCGCATCTCGACCAGAAGCATCAACTGCTTTTGCCAAGTGATAGGGCTAACCGTCACCTCTAGCATTAAAGGGCGGCCATCAACAACGAAAGTGACGTCACTGTCGGTGATGCTTTGGCCACTTTGCAACGGTTGAGTGAGCAGCGCGAGATCCAGCGACGCATGCTGAATCAATTGAGAAAGTGATTGTTCAATAATTCGTTTGGCGCTTTGAGAAAACAGCAATTCGGCAGCCGGATTGGCATAACGGATGGCCAATCCATCATCAAGAATCAGCGTTGCTGTCACCATATTGTTGAGAATGGCACTAGGAAGACTGGTATCCACATTACGTCCTTGTTTTGCTTTAAGATTGTGCGATGCACAATAATGGTGCAATTGAACGTTAAGTATGGCGAATAAATCTTAGAAGAAAAAGTGAAAAGCATCGCTGTGATGTGATTTTTTTCACCAGATATTCTATTTTGCCCCTTTTACGGTCGGCTTAACACTTGCTCTATGTAAATGCACCGTTATAGGGCTAGTAGATGCAATAAGCTTGCCGCTTCTTTTCGCGTGCACAGCAAGTGTGTGAGTGCCTCGGTCAATATTGTTTAACTGCCACACTATATGGTTTTGTGGTGCACCATAAGGTTTTCCATCGAGTAACAATTGCAATTGCTCACCGATACCAAGCTTGCGATTGGTTTCTAATTGAATATTGATGATGCCTCGATTGCTGCGGATGGTCTCGTTGTGCTTGGGGGTCTGCATTGAAAGTTCTAATGGAAGAGGCTTCTCGGTTGTTTTCTCTGGCTTGTTTTGTGATGCAGTAGATGGCGTAGTCTGAGGTGCGAGCGATTCAGTACTTTCTACCTCAGGAGCTGGTGCGCTGGCTTCAAGGTTTGGCAGTGCGATCGCTTTTGCTCCTTTGTTTGGCGTATCACTAAAGTGAACCACGCCATTTTCATCTACCCACGTATACGCGACCTGCGCGAAGGCGATAGAGGCGATTAACAATCCGCTGAGTGCACACAGTGATGGAATAAGCTGAACTTTCATTGCTCACCTTCTCTTGTTCGATGATTTCACGTTTCAATGGCTTAGCTCTTTGACCTGTAAGGAAAAATTCTAAGCGTATTTTTATTATCCCCTCATGTTAAACGTCGAAGCTTGAGTGGCGAATACAAAAAAGGCCCGCCTGCGAGGCGAGCCTAATATTTTATTGCTGTGTTTACATTTTACACAGTGTCGACCTTACACAGAGTAGTAAAGTTCGAACTCAACAGGGTGAGTTGTCATGTTTACACGCTCTACGTCCTGAGACTTAAGGTCGATGTATGAATCGATGAAGTCGTCAGAGAATACGCCGCCCGCTGTTAAGAACTCACGATCAGCATCTAGCTCTGCTAGCGCGTCTTTTAGTGAGTATGCAACAGTTGGGATTTCTGCTGCTTCTTCAGCTGGAAGATCGTAAAGGTCTTTATCCATCGCTTCGCCTGGGTGGATCTTATTCTTGATACCGTCAAGACCAGCCATAAGCATTGCTGCGAAACATAGGTATGGGTTCGCCGCTGGGTCACCGAAACGAACTTCGATACGACGTGCTTTCGGGCTTGGTACCACTGGGATACGGATTGAAGCAGAGCGGTTACGCGCTGAGTAAGCTAGCATTACTGGTGCTTCGAAGCCTGGTACAAGACGTTTGTACGAGTTTGTTGATGGGTTAGCGAATGCGTTGATTGCACGAGCGTGTTTGATGATACCACCGATGTAGTAAAGCGCCATTTCAGATAGACCGCCGTACTTGTCACCAGCAAATAGGTTTACGCCATCTTTTGCTAGAGACTGGTGAACGTGCATACCGCTGCCGTTGTCGCCAACAAGTGGTTTAGGCATAAACGTCGCTGTTTTACCAAACGCGTGAGCAACGTTGTGTACAACGTACTTGTAGATTTGGATTTCGTCAGCTTTGGTTGTTAGCGTGTTGAAACGAGTTGCGATTTCGTTTTGACCCGCCGTTGCCACTTCGTGGTGGTGCGCTTCAACAACAAGACCCATCTCTTCCATTACTAGACACATAGCAGAACGGATGTCTTGAGATGAATCTACTGGAGCTACTGGGAAGTAACCACCTTTAACGCCTGGACGGTGACCTTTGTTACCTTCTTCGTAGTCAGAACCTGTGTTCCATGCTGCTTCTACATCGTCGATCTTGAAGAAAGAGCCTGACATGTCTGTCGAGAACTTCACGTCATCAAATAGGAAGAATTCTGGCTCAGGACCGATAAGTACAGTATCTGCAACACCTGTAGAACGCATGAAGTCTTCAGCGCGTTTTGCGATAGAGCGTGGGTCACGGTCGTAGCCTTGCATTGTTGCAGGCTCTAAGATGTCACAACGGATATTTAGTGTTGCGTCTTCCGTGAATGGGTCAAGCACAGCAGAAGATGCGTCAGGCATCATTACCATGTCTGATTCGTTGATACCTTTCCAGCCAGCAACTGATGAACCATCGAACATTTTACCTTCTTCGAAGAAGTCTGCGTCGATTTGGTGAGCAGGGATCGAAATGTGCTGCTCTTTACCTTTTGTATCAGTGAAGCGTAGGTCAACAAACTTAACTTCGTTTTCTTGGATCAGCGATAGAACGTTTTCTACTGACATCTTGGATAACCTCCAGTGTTAATAAGCGGTAAAAGCTCGATTTATGAATTATTCATGAAACCTGGCATTGATTAATCAATTTGACTTTTCATTAATCGATGCTGTTTTAACTAAAGCCAAAACCGTGCCAAAAAAAATATTCCATTAATTTCAAGCAATTGTGTTTTTGAATGCTAGTTTGGTGCACTTGCTTGCACCAAAATGATCTTTGCTTGCACTATTATGGTGCCAAAAATCATTGTTGCACCATAATGTGACAGGTACATTGCGTATTCAGCCCATTTTTTGAGCAAGAGTCAATTTGAATTATGCATCGATTAGAATAAAGTTGCGTTTAATCAATTCGTTCTGAGGAAGAAAATGGGCATTAAGCGTAAAAATCGCAGAAATGCTCGGGAGTAGATCACATATTTCTAGGCTTTTTGCTAAAATCTGGTACATTATGGCCGTTTTTTTAATCAGCAAATGTCGCCAGAGAGCACCCGTTCTCAGCGTGGGGGCATTTCATCTATCTAAGTGAATCAATATCCATGGCTACTCCACAGATTGATAAATTAAGAAATATCGCGATCATCGCGCACGTTGACCACGGTAAAACGACGTTGGTTGACAAGCTGCTACAACAATCAGGCACGCTTGAGTCTCGCGGTGAAGCTGAAGAGCGAGTCATGGACTCGAACGACATCGAGAAAGAGCGCGGTATTACCATTCTTGCTAAAAACACAGCAATCGACTGGAACGATTACCGTATCAACATCGTAGATACTCCGGGACACGCGGACTTCGGTGGTGAAGTTGAGCGTATCATGTCGATGGTAGACTCTGTACTACTTATCGTTGACGCTGTTGATGGTCCAATGCCTCAAACGCGTTTCGTAACACAAAAAGCGTTTGCTCACGGTCTAAAACCAATCGTTGTAATCAACAAGATTGACCGCCCTGGTGCACGTCCTGATTGGGTTATGGACCAAGTGTTCGATCTATTCGACAACCTAGGTGCAACTGATGACCAGCTAGACTTTAAAGTAGTTTACGCATCAGCACTTAACGGTTGGGCTTCTCTAGAAGAAGGCGAAACTGGCGAGAACATGGAACCATTATTCCAAACTATCGTTGATGTTGTTGACGCGCCAAATGTTGACCTTGATGGTCCACTACAGATGCAAGTTTCTCAGCTAGACTACAGCTCTTACGTTGGTGTTATCGGCGTGGCTCGCGTAACTCGTGGTAGCGTTAAACCAAACCAGCAGGTAACCATTATTGGTGCTGACGGTAAAACTCGCAACGGTAAAGTGGGTACAGTAATGGGCTACCTTGGCCTAGAGCGTCACGAAGTGGAACAAGCTAACGCGGGTGATATCATCGCAATCACTGGTCTTGGCGAGCTGAAAATTTCTGACACTATCTGTGCACAAAACGCAGTAGAAGCATTACCACCATTGTCTGTTGATGAACCAACAGTAACGATGACGTTCCAAGTAAACACGTCTCCATTCGCGGGTAAAGAAGGTAAGTTCGTAACGTCACGTAACATCCTTGAGCGTCTTGAGAAGGAATTGGTACACAACGTTGCACTACGCGTTGAGCAAACAGACGATCCAGATAAATTCCGCGTATCAGGTCGTGGTGAACTTCACCTTTCTATCCTGATCGAAAACATGCGTCGTGAAGGCTTTGAGCTAGCAGTATCTCGTCCAGAAGTAATCATCAAAGAAGAAGATGGTCAGTTGATGGAACCGTTCGAAACGGTAACTATCGACGTAATGGAAGAGCACCAAGGCGGCATCATGGAGAACATCGGCCTACGTAAAGGTGAGCTGAAAGACATGTCTCCAGACGGTAAAGGTCGTGTGCGTATGGACTTCGTTATGCCATCACGTGGTCTGATCGGTTTCCAAACGGAATTCATGACACTGACTTCAGGTTCAGGTCTTCTTTACCATACGTTTGATCACTACGGCCCGCACAAAGGCGGTAACATCGGTCAACGTGTAAACGGTGTACTAATCGCGAACGCGATGGGTAAAGCGCTAACTAACGCACTGTTCAACCTTCAAGAGCGTGGTCGTCTATTTATCGGTCACGGTGTTGAAGTTTACGAAGGTATGGTTATCGGTATTCACAGCCGTGACAACGACCTAACGGTAAACGCACTGAAAGGTAAGCAGCTAACCAACGTTCGTGCATCTGGTACCGATGACGCACAGGTTCTTACTCCGCCAATCAAGATGACTCTTGAGCAAGCACTAGAATTCATCGATGACGATGAGCTAGTAGAAGTAACGCCTGAAAGCATCCGTATCCGTAAGAAGTTCCTAACGGAAAGCGACCGTAAGCGTGCTTCTCGTGGCGCGAAATAATTTTCGTTAAGCGATTCAATTAAGAAGAAGCCTCGAGTTATGCTCGGGGCTTTTTGTTTTCTGGAGTTGAATATGAACCCGATTATTATCACCGGTGGGCCTGGTGCGGGAAAAACAACACTGCTGAATGCGCTAGACGCGTGTGGTTACGCCACGTTTCCTGAAGGATCTCGTGATTTGATTGAGCAGCAAAGCCAGTTAGAAAATGGTATTTTGCCGTGGACGAATTTACCTGAGTTTGCCAAGTTATGCCTTGGGTTGATGGACAAACAAAAGAGTGATGCGCGTTGTCATGATGTTGCGTTTGTTGATCGCGCCATCCCCGACATCATTGCATACCTACAAGTGGGCGGCTGTAAGGTTGACCAAGCTTTCTTAACCGAAAGCGCTGGGTACCATAGTCAGGTGTTTACTTGTCGACCTGAAGCATCCATTTACGTACAAGATGAAGTGCGTCCGCACAGCTTTGAAGAAGCATTGGAGATTCATCAGTCGTTAGTGAGTGTCTATACTGAGTTGGGTTATGAAGTGATAGAAGTACCATGGGGAACTGTGCCAGAGAGAGTAGGCTTTGTTCGAAGAGTCATCGGTTTACTCGGTAAGGTCGCCGACTAAAACCTCCTCACTAGGAGGAGGTCTAAATCATTTACTTTTGATTGAGCTTTTGTAGGAATTTATCGGACTCTGCAATCGCTTCGTTCATTTGTTTGATCGCAAACTGAATGTCTTTCTCTAAGCTAGAGAACTCACCTTGCAAAGAACCAATCGCACTGGCGTTAAGGTTGTGTTTTAAGTACAACGTGTTGTCACGTAGCGTATCCAGTACCGGTGTCATCTTTTTCTCTGCACGCTTCATAGCGCTAAGCATGGTTTTGTACGAGGCTTTGGTTTCACGTAGTTTTTGCTCGCTTGAACGACGCAGTTTCGCACTCGAGTACAGCTCTAGCTCATCTTGCCACTCATCAAACAGTGCGCCGGATACGTCTTCAATCGCAGCAATACGGTCACGTACGTCTTGAGCCGCTTTTTCGCTATCTTCGTATTTGTCATTGATGTTGTTGTAGACATTTTCTAGCTCACCACCATCAAAGTTGGTGATCGCAGACAAGGCTTCAAGTGCACTGGTGAATTCTTCTTGTGCATCTTGTTGAGATTCTTTGGCATCTTCGACGCGGTCGACCATAATATCTCGTTTATGATACCCAACCTGCTCCATTGCTGAGTAATAAGCAGATTGACACCCTGTTAAAGTGAAAATTGATAGTACAATTGCTAATAAATAAGGCATTCTTATGTCCTCGGCGCTAATTATGGGATGAACTATGAACCAGTTATCAGAGAGTTACAAGGCGAGATTAATCAATCTACTGCCAAGTTGCGTCGCGTTTTTTAAGTATCTTCTTAAGCGATTAACGCATGACCGTGTGAATGTGAACGCGGGCTATCTTGCCTACATTACCTTGTTATCCATCGTGCCAATGCTGACGGTATTGTTATCAATATTGTCGAAATTTCCCGTTTTTGCGAACGTTGGTGAGGTGCTGCAAGGCTACATTATTGAGAATTTTGTGCCAGCTTCTGGAGAAGCTGTACATACGGCATTACAGGAATTTGTGGCGAATACGGGCAAAATGAGCGCGGTTGGCGGTGGGTTTTTATTCATCGCAGCGGTCATGCTGATTTCCAACATTGATAAGAACTTAAACTACATTTGGCGAGTTAAAGACAAGCGCCGTTTAGTCTTTTCATTCTCTATGTATTGGATGGTACTCACGTTAGGGCCGATCATGGTCGGTGCGAGTATTGCGGCGACGTCGTACGTGACTTCGCTGCAAATTTTAGAGAATGAGACATTATCTGGTGCGTTTAATCTATTTCTGCGTTGGCTACCGTTGTTGCTGTCCTTTTTTGCTTTTCTTGGCTTGTATATTCTAGTGCCGAATAAAAAAGTACACCTCGCTCATGGTGCCATGGGGGCAGCAGTCGCCGCGATACTGTTCGAGTTGAGTAAAAAAGGCTTTGCACTCTACATCACTCAGTTTCCGTCTTATCAGCTCATCTACGGCGCGTTAGCGGCGATTCCTATCTTATTTGTTTGGGTGTATTTATGCTGGATGATCGTGTTATTGGGGGCGGAAGTTACGGCTGCGCTTGGTGAGCGAGAGCACTGGAGTGAAGATTTAGACATGATACACTCGACCGCTGAATCTCAGTTAACAGATGAAGGAAGCGAGAGTAGTGATAGCGCTAATTCAACGAGTCAGTGAAGCAGCCGTCCGTGTGGATGGTGAAGTCGTAGGAGAAATTGATCGTGGTCTGCTGGTCTTATTGGGCGTAGAGAAGGACGACGATGAAGCTAAAGCAAAGCGTTTAATGGAGCGTGTTACAACCTACCGTGTGTTCGAAGATGACGAAGGCAAGATGAACCTAAACGTTAAACAGGTGGAAGGTAAAGTGCTGGTGGTTTCTCAATTTACGCTGCCTGCGGATACAAAAAAAGGCACGCGAGCTGGCTTTTCTCGCGGTGCGCATCCTGTTGATGCAGAGCGCTTGTATGATTACTTTTCTGACTTGTGTGAAGAAGTCTTACCCACACAGCGTGGCCGCTTCGCTGCCGATATGAAAGTGTCCTTGGTGAATGACGGTCCAGTGACGTTTTGGTTGCAGGTCTAATCTGGTAACACAGGCGCCATAGTCTAAGCTTTAACTCCAAGCTCATGGAATTGGCTTGGAGTAATTTTTCCGACACTGATTAGTGTTGTGCTTTCAAAGGATTGATATGTTCAAACTCATTACTCCCAAAACCGATAATCAGATAAACAAGTATTATCAGTTTCGCTGGCAACTGCTTCGTGAGCCATGGCGTATGCCGGTCGGCTCTGAGCGCGATGAATACGACGAAATGAGCCATCACCGCATGATTGTTGATGGTCGAGGTCGTCCTATGGCGATTGGCCGTTTATACATTACGCCGGACAATGATGGCCAGATCCGCTATATGGCGGTTAAAAATAATCGCCGTAGCAAAGGGATGGGTTCGCTGGTTTTGGTTGCACTAGAGTCGTTAGCGCGCCAAGAAGGAGCGAAACGCTTGGTGTGTAATGCCCGTGAAGATGCCATCGCCTTTTATGAAAAAAATGGCTTTGAGCGTCGAGGCGAACTGACCGATGAGCGTGGCCCTGTGCGCCATCAGCAAATGGTGAAGCAACTGGATCCGATGGCCAATGTGTTACGTCGCCCTGAATGGTGTACTGAGCTTCAACAGCGCTGGGAGCAACAAATCCCAATTAGCGACAAAATGGGGATCAAAATTAACCAGTACACGGGTTACCAGTTTGAATGCTGTGCGCAGCTTAATCCTAACCTTAATCCCCATAACACCATGTTCGCCGGGTCAGCTTTTACCTTAGCAACCCTGACAGGGTGGGGGATGACGTGGCTGCTGCTTAAAGAGCGTGGGCTGCACGGTGATATTGTGTTGGCCGACAGCTCGATTCGTTATCGTCAACCAGTCGAACAAAACCCCGTGGCGAGTACTTCGTTGGATGGGATCAGTGGTGACCTAGACCGATTGGAGTCGGGACGCAAAGCACGCATCGTTATTCACGTAGTGATTTATAGTGGTGACACGCCAGCTGTGGATTTTGTCGGTACCTATATGCTGATACCGAACTACTCGCAGTTACTCAGTTGCTGATGGGTTAAGCGCCGACTGACCTGCTGGGCGCTTATCTGTTTCACCTTCTTGCTCTGTCGGTGAGAGGATTTGTTCTTTTGCTGCGGAATGCGTGTTGGGTACTTCATCTTCTTCGATAATTTCTTCGTAAAGCTCTTCCTCTTGAGTCTCCAAATTGATGTTATCAATCACGATTGGCTGCTTGATGGAAGGATCATTTTTCTGTGGAGTCTCAATATCAGTAGGCTCGGCCAGTTTTGATGCGTTCACGCACTCATTACGGTGGGTTTCACCACTTAGTAGATCGCCTTCAATGTTTCCGCACGACTCTTCCAATTGATAAGTAATGCCACTTAGCGGGTTGTTGGCCATATCAAATGTTCCCCAAACCTTACCACTTATGGCTTTTCCTGAAATTGTGACCGGCTTTATGGCAACTTCCCCTCGTTGCGCGCTTAAACGCAGTGGACTTAAGGTAATGGCTTTGAGCGAATGATCCGCTTGGGACTTCAAGTGGGTATCTCGGAGATTGGCTTCCACTTCACCCGATAAGCTGTAGGCCAGCATGTTGCGATCACCTGATAACCCTTGTAGATCGAGGCTAAGATCGGAAAAACCATCAATAGCCAGTGTGTCGGGTAAAAAATAATCGTGGAAGAGCGATAAGGGAATACCATCAGCATTGACGTTGAGCGCCCAAGGTTGGCTTGGGGTACTCAAATCTATCTGTCCGATGCCTTCTACGTAGCCTTCCTCGAGTGGCGCAAAAAGGCGAGTCAATTGCCAAAAGCCATCTTTGCTTTGCATGGCAAGTGCTGCGTGAGACGTGAGTATTTGGTCATAGCTGGCGTTGACAACGCTGACTTCCAATTCGCCTTGCCAAAGGCCCCAACGTTGAGCCGACTGTTTAATATCAAGCTGTTGTCCTTCGATATTTAAACCGGAAAGTTGCCAATAAGGTTCGTGAGATAGCTGGATAATTTGGCTGCGCTCAATGTCGAGTCGTTCGATTGCAACATGCTCTAACTCGCTGGTGGCGGCGTGCCACCAATTTAGGTTGTCTTCTGGCTGTGTTGCCCACTTGAGGCCTTGAATAGAGGCTTCTTTGAGCTTCCATTGTGTTGGCGTGAACAATCCAGAAACTTGCACTCGACCTTGCTGCCAATCTAAACTGAGCTCGTTGAGCTGGATTACTCCTGGCTCGATAGCGGCACTCAAACGTGGCTCTATTGCGGTTTGCTGCTGGAATCGAACGCTATCCGCCTGCAATGACACTTGAGCTTTTGTCTTCCAGAGAGACAGTGGCAGTGTGGCGTTTTCCACAGAAAGATCCAAGTTCTGCCAGTGCCAGTCGCCCCATTCAATATCGGCGTTAAGCAAATCTAAGCTATTAATATGATTAATGTTAAATGGTAGATCGTGCCAAGGTTTTGCAAGCAGTGATTGGCGCTGCGTATTACTCAGTTTCAGCTTGTTGATGGTCACATTTACTAAAGACCAGCCTTGAGGATACTGCTCCCCTTGCCCAGATATTTGACTGTTACGCCAGTTAAAAGAGGTGCCATAAAGCGTACTGTCTTGCGGTTTGTAGTCTATATCGACTAAGACTTGATTAAAGGCTTCGCCATTCCAATAGAGTTGGTCAGCTGCAAGTTGAACTTCGCCATATGGTATTAATTGACCATTCCATTGTGGTGATTGAATTTGAAGGTCAATGCCATTGGCAGAGAACTGCTCGTCGGCGTAATCAATATTTTTGAGCGCGATTTGATGGAATAAAACGTTATCTAAAGGTGGGAGCTTTGGTGCGCCATACTGCAAGCTCATACCATCAATCAATAAACTATCAACGATCCATTTACCATCGCGATAAACATCGGGATTCATCCATAAATCGACTTGATCGATGTAAGACGCATCGTCTCCGCTGGTGTTTACGCGTTGTAAAGTTAGGTGATAGGGAAAGCCATAACGCACGCTTCCGGCCCGGAAGGGAAGAGAAAAGGTGTTTGACAGCAAGCGCCAGGTTGCGTCCGCGTAAGATGTTGTTAGCAGCGCAATCGTAGCGGCTGGAATGGCAACTAAGATAACCAGTAACAGAAGTAGAACTCGACGCGCTGTTTTCATCTTTGCTAGAACCTACGTGTGTTATGAAATAAAACTAGATAGGCTTTAGCTTGTATCAATATTCTGTGGTATTCAATAAAAAGCCCCTCAAAAGAGGGGCTTGAAGCAATTTTTGTAACTTGGCCTACGTAAAGGTGATAAGTTAATGCCAACTTTTCACTGCGTTTACGCGACGTCGCTGTTACTCGATTTAATCAATCTGAGGACCAGCCGCAACCAGGGATTTACCTTCAGCGTTGTCTGTGTATTTATCAAAGTTATTGATAAAGCGCGCTGCTAAATCTTTCGCTTTGCTTTCCCACTGAAGTGGGTCAACGTACGTGTCGCGAGGGTCTAGAATGCTAGGATCCACACCTGGTAGTGACGTTGGTACTTCAAGGTTGAAGATTGGAATGTGCTTAGTTGGTGCTTCTTCAATCGAACCATCAAGAATGGCATCAATAATTCCGCGTGTATCTTGAATAGAGATACGTTTGCCAGTGCCGTTCCAACCAGTATTCACTAGGTAAGCCTCAGCGCCCGCTGCTTCCATGCGTTTTACCAGTACTTCCGCGTATTTTGTTGGGTGGAGCGTTAGGAACGCCGCGCCGAAACAAGCAGAGAAAGTTGGTGTTGGCTCAGTAATACCGCGCTCTGTTCCCGCTAGTTTGGCGGTAAAGCCAGACAGGAAGTGGTACTTAGTTTGCTCAGGTGTCAATTTAGATACTGGAGGCAGTACGCCAAATGCATCGGCTGATAGGAAGATCACTTTATTCGCGTGACCGCCTTTTGATACTGGCTTAACGATATTATCGATATGGTAGATAGGGTAAGAAACACGTGTGTTTTCTGTTTTCGAACCATCATCAAAGTCGATAGAGCCATCGCCACGTACTGTTACGTTTTCTAGCAGTGCATCACGACGAATTGCGTTGTAGATGTCCGGCTCCGCTTCTTTAGAAAGTTTGATGGTTTTTGCGTAACAACCACCTTCGAAGTTGAAGACACCGTCATCATCCCAGCCGTGCTCATCATCACCAATTAGCGCACGTTTAGGATCAGTCGACAGGGTCGTTTTACCCGTACCAGATAGACCGAAGAATACCGCTACATCGCCATCTTTGCCCATGTTAGCGCTACAGTGCATTGATGCGATGTCTTTTAGTGGAAGGAAGTAGTTCATCATCGCGAACATACCTTTCTTCATTTCACCACCGTACCAAGTACCACCGATAAGTTGCATGCGCTCAGTTAGGTTAAATACGGTGAAGTTTTCTGAGTTCAGGCCTTGCTCTTCCCATTTTGGATTAGTGCATTTTGCGCCATTCATTACCACGAAGTCTGGTTCAAATGTCGCTAACTCTTCTTCCGTCGGGCGAATAAACATGTTTTTAACGAAGTGCGCTTGCCATGCGACTTCTGTGATAACACGAATGCTCAAACGTGTATCTGGGTTTGCACCACAGTAACCGTCAACAACAAACAAGCGTTTGTTAGAAAGCTGGTTTGTGACCAGTTCTTTTAGCTCGTCCCACACTTCAGGAGTGATTGGCTTGTTATCATTTTTCACTTGATCAGACGTCCACCACATATGTTCTTCTGTCGTAGCGTCTTTGACGATGTATTTATCTTTTGGTGAGCGACCAGTAAAGATGCCAGTGTCAACGGCAACCGCACCTAGTTCAGTAACCACGCCGCGCTCATAACCGGTTAGGTCTTCACGCGTTTCTTCCTCAAACAACATTTCGTAGCTTGGGTTGCGAATAACCTCTTTTACGTTATGCAGTCCGTGCTTGGTTAGATCAAGTGTTGCAGCCTTAGTATGTTCCATAACGGTCATAGGTGCTCCTTATAAGGATTTTGTAGGGATTTTGTAAGAATGTTTTAATTTTAATCTGCTCACCATGCTAGCAACGGGGCGGGGAGAAAACAGGGAGATAGCTCAAAATTTGCCCATGATTTCAATAAGGTTTTAGGTAACCCGTCACATATTGGTGGGAATAGTCTATCGTGCACGCAATCCTTTGCGCTAGGGCAAAATCATTATTAATTGTTTAAAATTAAGCAGTTGTTTTATTACGCTTGAGGCTAGTTATTACGAGGGGTTGATCACAAAAAGGTCAGCATTAAGCTGGCCTTTTGTAGGGTAAATTACGTGCTTGATAAGCTATGTAAATTAATGCAGGGTTTTCTTGTCCGTAGAAGCTTGTGCATACAGTTCAGTGACTTCAGATTCGTCGAACGTATAAGTTGTGCCACAGTAATCACAATGTAAAGAAACTGATCCAACTTCTGCCAAAATGTCATAAATTTCAGCTTTCTCAACGGTGATGATTGCTGCACCGCTACGCTCACGAGAACAGCCACAATGGAACTCGACAGGTTGCGGCTCGTACAGACGTACTTTGTCTTGGTTATATAGTCGATACAATAACTCGTTCGCTTCTAAACCAAACAATTCTTCATCTTTTACTGTGTCAGTGAGCTGCTCTAGATGTTCGAAATCATCTGGAGAGCCAGTGCCGTCAGGGATCACTTGAATCAACATACCTGCTGCGTGTGCTTTGCCTTCATGCTCACCAGTGCGGATCCATAGGCGCGTTTTTAACTGCTCTGAGTTTGCAAAGTAGCCTTCTAGCACTTCTGCTAAAGTGTCACCTTCTAATCCAACGACGCCTTGGTAACGCTCGCCGTTTTTCGGTTCGATGGTGATCACAAGGTAGCCCTTACCCATTAGATCGTGAATATTTGCGTCATCGGCAACATCGCCTTCCCAGCGAGCTACGCCACGAACACGTTGGTTATGGTCACCGTTGATAACGGCAAGAGACACAGGACCGTCGCCTTGTAGCTGGATGGTGATCGAACCTTCGAACTTAAGAGTGGCAGTTAAAAGAGTAGTTGAAACGAGTAGCTCACCCAGCAGTTTCTCTATTGCTGCCGGATATTCCTTGCTGGAGATAACACGTTGGTACGCTTCATCCAATTGTACCAACTCGCCACGTACTGAAAGATCTTCGAATAGGTAGCGGTTTAAAACATTATTTGCCATGGAGTGCTTTCCTCGTTGGTAATTCCGGCTTTTATTGGTGTTTGAACTTAATGATGTCTCGGCGCTGCTTTTTATCTGGGCGGCGTTCCGGACTTGGGTTGTGGGCATTAAGCTTACGTTGAGTCGCGTGTTCCTCACGTTTCGCGATACTCTCATTGGTTTCGCGATATAAGGTTTGTGCGATGGGAGCGCCTCGGCGTTGATCTGAGATTTGTTCGATGATCACGATTTTTTCTTCGTTGCCTTGACGAAGTCTGACTTCAGCGCCCACTTCAACGATTTTACTCGGCTTGCTTCGTTGGCCATTATAGTGGACTTTACCGCCATCGACCATGTTACGCGCGATGGAGCGGGTTTTGTAAAATCTTGCGGCCCATAGCCATTTATCTAGCCTAACGGCTTCATTTAGGGAACTCATAGAACACTACGCTATCTAATCACTGCCCGAATACGGCAATGAGTGATGGATTATTCACCTACAGATGGAGTCAAGGCGTATTTTTTTCAAGGGAGTTGGCAAAAACTGCATAAGAAAAAGGTATGAAAGACAACTTGTGATATAGTTCACTGCTCTTTGTTGAGTAACAATTTTATTGCAAAGTTAGCAATTTAAAGTCGATAGCTATCGTTATAGCTTAAATGACGGACGTTAGAATAAAGGAATCCATTCAGTGAAACGTTTAGAGCTAAGTGCAGGATTATCAAGCAGACCGCTACTGGCTCAGATCAAGTCCAATCATTATACCATTCAAGCCAAACTTAGCTTGTTGCTTACCTGTCTGTTTATTGCGATAACCGGATGGATACTTGGCAAAATTGTGTGGTTAGCCATACCTCAATCGTCGGAAGTGCCGCAATGGCGTCCATCGGCGAGTGGCGTTGTCGCGAGCAATAAAGGCGACGCGATAGATTTTAATGCCCTTCAGAATGCCAACCTATTCGGTAAATACACTGAGCAAAAAGTGGCAGTTGTAGAACAGCCTATTGTTAAAGACGCCCCTAAGACGCGCCTTAACCTCACGCTAGTCGGTGCGGTCGCAAGTAGTGATGCCAACACCAGCCTTGCTGTTATTGCTAACCGAGGTAAGCAAGCTACGTACGGTTTGGGTGAAGAAATCGAAGGGACACGTGCGACGCTAAAAGCGGTATTGGTGGATCGCGTCATCATTGATAACCAAGGTCGAGACGAGACCTTAATGATGCAAGGTATAGAATATAAGAAGCTATCTGAATCGCCGCAGGTAGCTAGGGCGCAAGCTCAGCGAGCAGAAGCAGCGACGTCTGACGTTGGAGAGAAATTAGAGCAAATCCGCGAGGAAATTGCGAAAGATCCACAAAGCGTTTTTAAATACATCACCATTTCACCCGTCAAAAAAGACGGAGACATTGTTGGTTATCGAGTATCACCTGGTCGTGATGCCGCATTATTTAATGATGTAGGGCTACAACCTGGTGATATTGCGGTTCAACTGAACGGGATCGATTTAAGTGATCCGTCTTCTTCAGTACAACTGATGCAAGTGATGAGCGATCCGCAAGAATTAAATTTAACTGTTGAGCGAGACGGCCAACAGTACGATATCTATATCCAATTGTAAGACTTAGGCAACCGGCGTAAGTTCAGGGAGACATACGTGAAACATTGGTTCAGCAAAAGTGCTTGGCTACTAGCAGGAAGTTTACTCTGCGTACCAGGTGCAATGGCAAACGAATTTAGTGCGAGCTTTAAAGGCACTGATATTCAAGAATTCATCAACATAGTGGGTCGTAACCTCGAAAAGACCATCATTGTTGATCCTTCAGTACGCGGTAAGATCGATGTCCGCAGCTATGACGTACTTAACGAAGAGCAATATTACAGCTTTTTCCTTAATGTCCTTGAAGTATACGGTTACGCAGTCGTAGAGATGGACAATGGGGTACTTAAGGTTATCAAAGCAAAAGACTCAAAAACCTCAGCAATCCCTGTGTTAGGTGATGGCAGCGCGCAAGGCGATAGTGTTATCACTCGAGTTGTCGCGGTGCGTAATGTGTCGGTCCGTGAGTTGTCTCCTCTACTTCGTCAGCTGATTGATAACGCCGGTGCCGGTAACGTGGTTCATTATGATCCAGCGAATATTATCTTGATTACTGGTCGTGCGGCAGTAGTGAATCGCTTAGCAGAGATCATCAAGCGTGTTGACCAAGCCGGTGATAAAGAAATTGAATTGGTAGAGCTGCGTAATGCATCTGCTGCTGAAATGGTACGCATTGTTGAAGCACTGAATAAAAGTGCGAATCAGAAAAGCACGCCAGAGTTCCTTGAACCTAAAATTGTGGCCGATGAACGTACTAATGCGATTTTAATTTCTGGTGATCCAAAAGTAAGAGCCCGCTTGAAACGTTTGATTCGTCAACTTGATGTTGAAATGGCGACAAAAGGTAACAACCGAGTTGTGTACCTGAAAAATGCGAAAGCTGAAGACTTGGTGGATGTATTGAAAGGTGTTTCCGATAACCTGCAAGCTGAAAAGCAAGCCGGTCAGAAAACATCAGGTGCATCGCGTGGTGAGGTCGTCATTGCTGCTCACGCTGCAACTAACTCGTTAGTTTTAACAGCGCCACCAGATATTATGATGGCATTACAAGACGTCATTTCTCAACTCGATATTCGTCGTGCTCAGGTTCTTATTGAAGCGTTAATTGTCGAAATGTCTGAAGGTGATGGTATTAACCTAGGTGTTCAATGGGGTTCATTAGAAACGGGTGCTGTAATTCAGTACGGTAACTCAGGAGCCCCGATTGGTCAGGTGATGGTTGGGCTAGAAGAAGCAAAAGATCAAACCCGAACTGAATACTATACCAACTCTAATGGCGAACGAACGCCATATGATGTTACTGAATCAGGTGACTACTCTACGCTAGCGTCAGCACTTAGCGGAGTAAATGGTGCGGCAATGAGTATTGTCATGGGTGACTGGACAGCGCTAATTAGTGCTGTTGCTTCTGACTCCAACTCAAACATTCTATCTTCTCCGAGTATTACCGTAATGGATAATGGCGAAGCATCATTTATTGTGGGTGAAGAGGTTCCGGTTATTACGGGCTCTACGGCTGGCTCAAACAACGACAACCCATTCCAAACGGTTGACCGTAAAGAAGTCGGTATCAAACTCAAAGTAGTGCCACAAATTAACGAAGGTGACTCTGTACAGTTAAACATTGAACAAGAAGTTTCCAACGTATTAGGCGCAAACGGTGCGGTTGACGTTCGCTTTGCTAAACGACAGTTAAACACCTCTGTCATGATCCAAGATGGTCAGATGTTGGTTCTTGGTGGTTTGGTCGATGAACGCGCACTTGAAAGTGAGTCTAAAGTGCCGCTATTGGGTGACATTCCGGTACTGGGTCACCTGTTCAAGTCAACTAGCACGCAAACAGAAAAACGTAACTTGATGGTGTTCATCAAGCCGACGATTATTCGCGATGGTGTGACGGCTGACGGTATTACGCAGCGTAAATACAACTTTATTCGCGCAGAACAGCTTTATAAAGCGGATCAAGGGTTGAAGTTGATGGCAGACGAGAAGATCCCGGTTATGCCTGCCTTTGGCCAGGAGCGTCAGCACCCAACAGAGATTCAAGCGTTTATTGATCAAATGGAAAACAACTAATGGTTGATATGTTAGACACTGCGCCAAGTATGCGTCGTCTGCCATTCAGTTTTGCCAACCGCTTTAAACTGGTGCTGGAGACAGAGCATCCTGAGCGTCCACCTATTCTTTACTATGTCGAGCCGCTTAACCCTGCGGCTCTGGTTGAAGTCCGTCGTGTATTAAAGAAAAGCTTCGTACCGCAACCTATCGATAAAGAAGCCTTTGATAAAAAGCTGACCGAAGCATATCAACGCGACTCGTCTGAAGCGCGTCAGTTGATGGAAGATATTGGTGCTGATAGCGATGATTTCTTCTCTTTGGCTGAAGAACTGCCGCACGATGAAGACTTATTAGAATCGGAAGACGATGCGCCAATCATCAAATTGATCAACGCCATGTTGGGCGAAGCGATCAAAGAAGGTGCGTCGGATATTCATATTGAGACGTTCGAGAAAACCCTTTCGATTCGTTTCCGTGTCGATGGCGTATTGCGTGAAGTCCTGACTCCAAGCCGTAAGCTAGCGCCTTTGCTAGTTTCTCGTGTGAAGGTTATGGCTAAACTAGATATCGCAGAAAAGCGTGTGCCTCAAGATGGCCGTATTTCGTTGCGTATCGGTGGTCGTGCGGTGGACGTGCGTGTATCTACGATGCCGTCCTCACATGGTGAGCGCGTGGTAATGCGTTTGTTGGATAAAAATGCGACTCGTCTTGATTTACATAGTTTGGGCATGACACCTTCAGTGCATGACAACTTCCGTCACTTGATTGGCCGCCCTCACGGTATCATCTTGGTGACGGGCCCGACAGGTTCTGGTAAATCCACCACCTTGTACGCTGGCTTGCAAGAGATCAATAGCAACGAACGCAACATTCTAACGGTTGAAGACCCGATCGAATTTGATATTGATGGCATCGGTCAAACTCAGGTGAACCCAAAGGTCGACATGACGTTTGCGCGCGGCTTGCGTGCCATTCTGCGTCAGGACCCGGATGTGGTGATGGTCGGTGAGATCCGTGACTTAGAAACCGCACAAATTGCAGTGCAAGCGTCCTTAACGGGTCACTTGGTAATGTCTACTCTCCACACCAACACCGCAGTGGGTGCGATTACGCGTCTACGTGATATGGGTATTGAGCCATTCCTTATTTCTTCTTCGTTATTAGGGGTGCTAGCGCAGCGCTTAGTTCGAACGCTTTGTCCAAGCTGTAAAGAGCCGTATGAAGCCGATGCGGAACAGAAAAAACTGTTTGGTATGGAAGCGCATGAACCGTTAGAACTGCACCGAGCAAAAGGCTGTGAAGCGTGTAACCAAAAAGGCTACCGAGGTCGAACAGGTATCCACGAGCTCATTATGGTTGATGAGCAAGTGCAAGAGTTGATTCATCGAGAGTCTGGTGAACAAGAAATTGAGAGAGCCGTTCGCGCCCATACGCCAAGTATTCGCAGTGATGGTTTAAGCAAAGTACGTCGTGGCATTACGTCACTTGAAGAAGTGATGCGAGTGACGAAGGAAACCTAATGGCGGCATTTGAGTACAAAGCGCTAGATGCAAAAGGCAAGCATAAAAAAGGCACGATAGAAGGGGACAACGCCCGACAAGTGCGCCAGCGACTCAAAGAGCAAGGGATGATCCCGATTGAAGTGGTCGAGACGAAAGCTAAAACGGCTAAGTCTTCAGGTTCAGTCAGCTTTAAGCGCGGCATCTCGACATCTGAGCTGGCACTCATCACACGGCAATTGTCTACGCTAGTCCAATCAGGAATGCCTTTGGAAGAGTGTTTGCGTGCGGTCTCTGAGCAGGCTGAAAAGCCGAGGATTCGTTCTATGTTGGCTGCGGTTCGCTCGAAAGTAACAGAGGGTTATCCGCTTGCCGACAGTTTTGCCGATTACCCACACGTGTTTGATGAACTGTACCGCTCTATGGTTGCGGCGGGCGAAAAATCAGGTCACCTCGATACCGTATTAGAGCGTTTGGCAGACTATGTCGAAAACCGCCAAAAGATGCGATCTAAATTGCTTCAAGCCATGATTTATCCTGTAGTTTTGGTGGTATTCGCGGTTGTCATCGTTTCGTTCTTATTGGCGACAGTGGTTCCTAAAATCATTGAACCCATCATTCAGATGGGCCAAGAGTTACCTCAATCGACGCAATTTTTACTGGCAGCCAGTGAGTTTGTGCAAGATTGGGGGCTGATTATTTTCGTTGTGCTGGTGGCGCTTTTCTATGGCCTCAAACTGGCGTTGCAAAAGCCAGACTTTCGCTTAGCTTGGGACAGAAAAATCTTGAGCTTACCGCTAATAGGTAAGATCTCTCGAGGTTTGAATACCGCACGATTCGCACGAACACTTTCGATCTGTACTTCCAGTGCGATTCCAATTCTCGAGGGTATGCGCGTTGCGGTAGATGTTATGTCTAACCGTTATGTGAAGCAGCAAGTCTTGCTTGCAGCGGATAACGTCCGAGAGGGCGCTAGTTTGCGTAAGGCGTTGGACCAAACTCGCTTGTTTCCACCAATGATGCTACACATGATCGCCAGTGGTGAGCAAAGTGGTGAATTAGAGAGCATGTTGACGCGGGCAGCCGATAACCAAGATCAAAACTTTGAATCAACAGTCAATATTGCTCTGGGTGTGTTTACTCCTGCGCTGATTGCATTAATGGCTGGATTAGTGTTGTTCATTGTGATGGCGACCTTGATGCCAATGCTAGAAATGAATAACTTGATGAGCGGATAATTTCGAATTAAGACGTGTCTACTAACGGCATGGCTTTAATCTAACTTTCGGAGAAAAAAATGAAGTTTAAGCGTAGTAAACAACAGGGTTTTACACTTTTAGAAGTGATGGTTGTTGTGGTTATCCTGGGTATTTTGGCAAGTTTTGTTGTTCCAAACCTATTGGGTAACAAAGAGAAGGCAGACCAACAAAAAGCGATTACGGACATTGTCGCGTTGGAAAATGCCTTAGATATGTACAAGTTGGACAACAGCGTTTACCCAACAACGGACCAAGGTCTAGAAGCATTGGTTAGCAAGCCATCTAACCCAGAGCCACGCAACTACCGTGATGGTGGTTACATCAAACGTCTTCCTAATGACCCTTGGGGCAACCAGTACCAATACTTAAGCCCAGGTGATAACGGTACAATCGATATCTTCACTCTAGGCGCAGATGGCCAAGAGGGTGGAGAAGGTCCAGCTGCAGATATTGGCAACTGGAACATGCAAGACTTCCAATAATTGAGCCTAAGCCAGCACTAATGAAACAAATGCGAAAACATAACGGTTTTACATTGATAGAAATTCTATTGGTGCTGGTTTTGCTATCTCTTACGGCTGTGGCCGTGATCTCGACGTTACCGACTAGCCAAAAAGATCTTTCCAAACAGTATGCTCAAAGCTTTTTTCAGCGTTTACAGCTGCTCAATGAAGAAGCGGTGCTGAGCGGTAAAGATTTTGGCGTTCGAGTGGATGATGCCAAATCGACCTACGCTCTACTGAGTTTAACCTCAGAAGGTTGGCAGCCTCTGAAATTAAAGCAGATTCCGAGCAAAACCAAGCTAGAAGAAGATATTACGCTACAACTCGAACTCGGCGGTGGTGCTTGGGATAATGATGAGCGCTTATTCAAACCAGGTTCTCTTTTTGATGAAGACATGTTCGAAGAAGAAGAGGACGAAAAGAAAATTGAGCCACCGCAAGTGTTTATCTTTTCCAGCGCTGAAGTCACACCATTCACCCTGTCTTTTTTTCCGCAAAATGGTGATGCCTTTAATGACGGTTGGCGAGTCATTGGCAAAGAAAGTGGACAAATTTTGTTATTAGCTCCGGGCGAAGAAGTGAAAGAGGATGAGAATGCGCAATTTTAAGCAAGCTCGCCCAAATTTGAGTCATCGCCGGACGAGAGGCATGACCTTACTGGAAGTATTGGTCGCACTGGCAATTTTCGCTACCGCTGCCATCAGTGTCATTCGCTCCGTGAGCCAGCATATTAATACAATCAGTTATTTAGAAGAAAAAATGTTTGCAGCCATGGTTGTGGATAATCAGATGGCAAATGTGATGTTGAATACCGGAGAACTCAAAGCGAAAAACGGCACAGAAGAGCTGGCAGGACGCACTTGGTTCTGGAAAGTCACGCCAGTCGCCACGACGCAGCCATTGCTGAAAGCATTTGATGTGAGCGTCTCGGTAGAGAAAAGCGCGAGCCCTGTAGTAACGGTACGAAGCTATGTGGCGCAATAATCATCCCCGCGCAAACACGCGCCAAAGGGTAAAAGGTTTTACACTTATTGAAGTGTTGGTATCGATTGCCATCTTTGCCAGTTTAAGTGTCGCTGCGTACCAAGTGGTATCGCAAGTACAGCGTAGCAATGCGCTATCACAAGAACGAACCCAACGCTTAAACGAAATTCAGCGTGCCATGGTGATGATGGATAACGATTTTCGTCAAATGGCGATGCGTCAAACACGTACTAATGGTGAAGAGCCTGCTAGCCGGCTAATTTTTTGGTCCGATTACCTGTTGGACTCCGATACTAAAGGGCTGATGTTTGCCCGTTTAGGTTGGCACAACCCTCAGCAGCAGTTCCCTCGTGGAGAAGTAACCAAGGTTGGCTATCGCTTAAAAGAAGAAACACTGCAGCGAGTATGGTGGCGCTATCCTGATACGCCGGTTGGGCAACAAGGTACTGTTACTCCATTGCTAACGCAGGTCGAGTCATTTGATATGCGTTTCTATGATGGTAAGCAATGGAAAAAAGAGTGGGCTGAAGAAAAAGCGCTGCCGAAAGCGGTTTCTGTTGTTCTCACTCTCAAAGATTATGGAGAAATTGCCCGCACTTATCTCACTCCTGATGGCACATTGAGTCAGAAAGAGGAAAGTTCAGGAGACAGCAATAATGGTTAACCGTCAGCGCGGTGTTGCTTTGATTATAGTGTTGATGTTGCTGGCGATTATGGCGACGGTTGCTGCCAGTATGTCGGAACGTTTGTTCTTGCAGTTTCAGCGAGGCGCTAATCAAATCAATTACCAGCAAGCGTATTGGTACAGCCTTGGCGTCGAGGCGCTAGCAAAAGTGGGTATCGAGCAAAGTTATAAAGACACCGACACGATTAATATGAGTCAACCGTGGGCGATAAAAGAGCAAGTCTATCCGTTAGATTATGGTCAAGCGGCGGGACGAATTAGAGACAAGCAAGCGTGCTTTAATCTAAATGTATTGAGTCGTGTGCAACCAACGGGTCAGCAAATTACAAGACCATATTTAGTGAATGTATTGCAGCGCCTATTAGAAGAGCTGGATGTCGAGCCATATCAAGCAGAAATCATTGCAGACTCTACTTGGGAATACATTGATGCTGACGACTCTGTCCGTTCGACTACTGGGGTTGAAGACAGCACATATGAAGCGATGAAGCCTTCCTATTTAGCATCAAATGGTTGGATGGCAGATGCTTCCGAGTTACGGGCTGTCTATCAGGTGAGTGGTGAAATTTTCCAAAAATTGGAGCCGCTGGTCTGTGCATTACCAAGTGATGACTGGCGTTTAAACGTGAATACGATTGATGTTGAGCAAACTCCGATTTTGGTGGCAATGTTCTCACCAAACTTAAGCAGTAGTGATGCGATTCAGCTAATTGAAAAACGCCCATTTGATGGGTGGGATAGCATTGATGAATTTTTAGCAGAGTCAGAAATGGCTGGCTTAAGTGAAGATGTAAAGAAAAACGCCAAAGGCTATTTGGGTGTGGATAGCGCCTTTTTTGAATTGGATGCACAAGTGTTGGTGGATGAATCACGTGTACGTATCCGAAGCCTTTTGCAAAGTACAAATAGAGAAACGGTGACCGTAGTTCGCCGTCGTTTTGGAGGGATCAGTGAGCGAGTTTCTGACCGTTCGGCTGAGTAGCGAACAACAAAGTACCATTCCTTGGGTGGTGTGGTCGACAGATCAACAGGAAGTGATTGCTAGCGGTGAAATCGCCGGGTGGGAACACTTAGATGAATTGGTCTCATATGCTGGTCAGCGCCAAGTTGTGGCGCTGTTGGCGAGTAATGATGTAGTCCTGACGCAAGTGGATATACCACCTGGTGCAACACGCCAATTCGAGGCGATGTTACCGTACTTAGTGGAAGACGAAGTTGCTCAGGACGTTGATGGTCTGCACTTTAGCGTGTTGGGTAAACAAGCGGATAAAGCGCAGATTTGCGCAGTTGAACGTGCTTGGATTCAGACTGTACTGCAACGTTTCTCAAGCCAAGGTATCGCCATTAAACGCATTTTACCCGATGTGCTTGCGTTACCGGTTCGTGGAGATCACAGCAGTGCTGCAATGATTGGCGAGCAATGGCTAATTCGTCACTCTGCGACAGAGGGCGCGGTTGTCGACGCTTCTTGGTTAGACCTTTACCTCTCTTCTTATCTACAAAATCATGAAGGTTGGAAGCTCGATTGCTTTAGCTCGGTCCCTGAATCTGCGTTACCTGAAATATGGGATCCGCAACCAGAAGAAATGACGATGGCTTTACTGGCGAAGGGGGTGACAGAAAGCAAAGTCAATTTGCTGACTGGGAGCTTCAAGCCGAAATCTTCTTGGGGTAAATACTGGAAGCTCTGGCAAAAAGCCACTATTGCTGCGGGGGTGCTTATTGTCGTCATGGTTGCGCAGCAGTTGCTCGTGGTCCACAAGTACGAAGCACAAGCTCAAGCGTATCGTGAGGAGAGTGAGCGTATTTTCCGCCAGGTGTTCCCAAATAAACGACGCATTCCTACCGTTAGTTACCTCAAACGACAAATGGATGATGAAGAGCGCCGCTTATCTGGTGGAAGTGGTCAGCAGGCAATGTTGTCATGGTTGGCGGCATTACCCGCGACGCTTGGTCAGGTCAGCGACTTGGAGATCACTAGCTTTAAATACGACGGACAACGTGGCGAAGTACGTATTCAGGCTCGTAGTTCAGACTTCCAACCTTTTGAACAGGCTCGTGTGAAATTGGCAGAGAAGTTTAATGTTGAGCAAGGTCAGTTGAACCGTAGCGATAACGTTGTGGTTGGCAGCTTTGTTTTGAAGCGTTTGTGAGGTGATGATGAAAAATTTAATTTCTCAAGCTCAGGTTTGGTGGAGCAGCATCTCGCAGCGTGAGCAGCGTTTGGTCATGGGATGTGGCGCTATTGCCGTCATCGGTATTATTTATTGGGGTTTATTACAGCCAATGAGCCAACGTGCGGAGCTAGCTCAGTCACGTATTCAAAGTGAAAAGCAGTTGCTAGCTTGGGTACAAGATAAAGCGGATGGCATCACTGCACTGCGAAAAAGCAGCGGTGTGAGCTACTCTAGTCAACCGTTGAATCAGTTGGTTTCTTCTTCAGCTCGTCGTTATAAAGTTGAGTTGATTCGAGTACAACCTCGTAATGAGAGCGTTCAAGTGTGGATCAAACCACTCGCGTTTAATCAACTAGTGGATTGGTTACGTTACTTGAAAGAGCAACAGGGTATTGAAGTCGAATTTTTAGATATCGACCGAACAGAGCAAGCGGGCATGATCGATGTAAACCGCCTTCAGTTTAAGCGAGGTTAAGGTGAAGCGAGCAGTACTTTACGTTGTTATCTTTATCGTCTTTTTTTCAGTCAGTCTTTTAATGGGATTACCAGTCTCTTGGGTGTTACAACAAGCACCAACAGTGAGAGGCCTGGACATTCAAGGAGCCAACGGTTCGGTATGGCAAGGTCAAGCTTCTAGTATTCGTTGGCAGCGCCAGAACCTTGGAGAAGTTAATTGGGATTTCCAATGGTCGAGTCTACTGACAGGTAAAGCTGAGTTTGCTGTGCGCTTTGGTCGTGGTAGTGAAATGGACGTCCGTGGGCGCGGTTTTGTCGGCTATAGCTTAAGTGATGGCCCTTATGCCAAAAACTTAGTTGCCTCGATTCCGGCGGTAAAAGTTGTTGAGCAAGCACGCCTCCCTGTGCCTGTTGGTGTTGATGGGCAGCTTGAGCTGAATATTCGTCATGCGACTTATGCTGCGCCTTGGTGTAAGGACGGTGAAGGCACTTTAGTATGGAATGCCAGTGGTATTCAAAGCCCCGTTGGCAGCTTAGATCTCGGTCCTGTGATTGCCGATATAAACTGTCAGGATAGTGTATTGACGGCAACTGGTGAGCAGAGCAGCAAACAAGTCTCTGCGGCGTTTTCCGCTGAACTGATGCCTAATCAACGGTACTCAACCAAAGCGTGGTTCAAACCTGGTGCAGAGTTCCCATCCAGCATGGGGGAGCAACTGAAATGGTTGGGTAAGCCGAATGCTCAAGGTCAATATGAGTTTAATTACCAAGGGCGCTTCTAACCTATCGTGACAAAATCCAATATCTTAAAAGAGCTGCTATTGTGCAGCTCTTTTTGCTTTTGGATCATCGTAAGCTAAAACCTCTATTCGCTGTACATTGGGAATGAATGGAAATTTAAAACCATGATTTTTAATTGATTTGTTTTCTTTCGTTCAGCTTTACAGGCAATTGGAACATAGTAGGCCAAATACTCCAAGTGCTGTACAGAAGGTCAAAAAGAAAAGGCCACGAAGATATTCGTGGCCTTTCTATTGCTAGAATTTTGTGCTCTAAATTTTACCGATAGGGCGCTTAATCTTTGCGTTGTAAAATCTCATTCCAAGGTAAATCCGCATCACCAAGAACAATAAAGTTCGGGTTTTCTAGTGTTTCCCGCTCGTTATATGACAGCGGTTCTAATTGCGTGCTGAGAATACGTCCGCCAGCTTCTTCAACAATGCATTGTGTCGCAGCGGTGTCCCACTCACCTGTTGGACCTAGTCGGAGATAGCAATCTACCGCCCCTTCCGCGACGAGGCATGCTTTCAATGCTGCAGAACCGAGCGGTATTAAGTCGTAATTCCAGGCGCTGCTCATACGGTTAGTAATACGATTGATGTCTTGGCGACGACTAATAGCAATTGCGATGCTTTGCTCTGGCTGTTCGTGTTTGTGTGTATGGATTTTGACGCTGTCCGACATGTCGGGAATTTTCCAGGCGCCTTTGCCATTATAAGCGTAGTAAGTCACGCCAGATACAGGGCCGTAAACGACGCCCATGGTTGGTCGATTGTTGTCGACCAACGCAATAATAGTGGCAAAGTCACCACTGCGAGCGATGAATTCTTGAGTACCATCAAGAGGGTCGACTAACCAATAACGTTCCCACTGAGCGCGTTGCTCTAAGCTTATGTCTGCGTCTTCTTCTGACAACACGGGAATGTCAGGCGTCAGATCACTCAAGCGTTCAGTGATGAACTTGTGAGCTGCAATATCTGCACTTGTTACGGGAGTTTCGTCACTTTTGGTGTAGGCCTCGTATTGCTTCTTTTCATATATTTCGAGGATCATTTGCCCAGCACTGCGGGCAATCTCGATGACTTGAGGAAGTAGGTGAGATAGATCTTTTGTCATTGGCATAAGTGATAGTCCTTACTCACAGTGTTATTCGGTTCTAATGACCGTTATTGGTTATGCTTGTGAGTGGTGTTTGGTAAGTGTTTCAGTGCCAACATTAGCGCTGTGATGCTTCGTGCTTCACAGAAATCCATGTGAGTTAATAACTCTTCGGCTTGCGCAAGTGGCCAACGCACAATTTCCAGTGGTTCAGGCTCATCGCCTTCTTGCTTCTCTGGATAAAGCGCCTGTCCTAAAAATAGAGTCATTTTGCTCGAAAAGTAAGATGGCGCGAGGATAACTTGTTTCAACGGGGTTAACTGATTACAGCCAAAGCCGATTTCTTCTTTTAACTCACGATCCGCAGCTTGGTGTGGTGTTTCTCCTGGGTCAATCAGCCCTTTTGGGAAACCTAGCTCGTAACGTTCAGTTCCAGCGGCGTATTCACGCACCAGTAATAAATCGCCTTGTTCTGTTACAGGAACCACCATTACAGCATCTCGTCCACTTGGCTTCATACGCTCATAAGTACGATGCTCACCATTGGAAAAACGAAGGTCGAGCGCTTCCACAGCAAACAGTTTGGATTTTGCAACCGTCTGGCATGAGAGTATCTCTGGTGGGGTTCGTTTCGGCATGACGCTGGCTCCTTGGTGTCGTTGGCGTTTACGAGATGCGTAAGATTCTTAATATATGAGAACTCCGCCTGAGTTTCTAGCGGATTTTACGAGTCGAGCTAAGCATCTCAGCATCACCTCAGTATCGATACAAAAATGGGAGACCGAAGCCTCCCATTTTCTGACAGTGTTTACTCTTAGTAGTAAGAGTGATCACCACGGTCATGTTCTGTAGCATCACGAACTGCGGTTAGTTCACCAATGAACTGGTTTAGCAGCTCTTTCTCGATGCCTTCTTTTAGTGTTACGTCAACCATAGAACAGCCATTACAACCGCCACCAAATGCAACAATCGCAACACCGTCTTCAGTGATCTCAACCAAGTTTACGTGACCACCGTGGCCAGCAAGTTGTGGGTTCACTTGAGTTTGGATAACGTACTCAACGCGCTCAACCAGTGGTGCGTCGTCCGCAACTTTACGCATTTTAGCGTTAGGTGCTTTTAGCGTTAACTGAGAGCCCATTTTATCGGTAACAAAATCGATTTCAGCGTCTTCAAGGAATGGCAGGCTTAGCTCATCCACGTAAGCTGAAAAACCGCTGTAAGAGAGTTCAGTGTCGGTCGATTCTACTGCTTCTGGTGGGCAGTAAGACACGCCACACTCAGCGTTTTGTGTACCTGGGTTCACAACGAAAATACGAATGTTAGTGCCTTCAGGTTGTTGACCTAAAAGGTTAGCGAAATGCGTTTGCGCAGTTTCTGTAATAGTAATATTTGACACGACGAATACCCGAGTAAATTTGTAGGTTACTGCTGCTATTCTACTCTTGTTGACGTATGGGTCTAGTCTTTTTGATGCTAAGGCATGGCGAAGCGATCTAGAGAGAACGAGGAGCAGGTGTTCTGCAGATGCAGTAAATATCGATGCTTTCTACGCCAACTTCAAGTAGTAAATGACATAATTGTCGGACGGTACTGCCTGTGGTGACTACATCATCGACGATGGCAACATGGGAAGAGTGAGGGCGCTTATTGAGAATAAACGCGCCTTTTAAGTTTTGTTCACGGCTTGTTTTGGTATTACCACGCTGTGATTGGGCGAGCTTTACTCGACGAAAGACCTTCGCATCAAAATTAGTCTGCAATTGCTTGGCGAGGTGTCGGGCTAAAACATCACTTTGATTAAAACCCCGGCGCAGGTAACGCTGCCAGTGCAATGGTACACTGGTAATGATTGGAGCTGGCGTGGTGATGCGCTGTGCCAGTTGCTCGGTTAATGCTTTTACATGCCAAGACTCTCCGTGATCTTTAAAGCGTTGTACTTCCCGTGAAAGGGGAAAGTCGTAATCGCCTAACGTGTATAGCCTTTGCCATGGCAGTGGCTTTGACAGACATTCACCACAAATACTATCCGTACTCATTTCTTCTTTCTGTAATGATAAACCGCAGCGTTGACATCGTTTTACCGGAGTTAGGTATTTTAAACAGTGCTCGCACCAGCGCAGAGTATTTGTGTGGCTTGGTGTTTGAATAGGGAACCGACACAGGCCGCATTGACTGCTCAATACGCGATGCATGATGTTTTGCCAGTGATGAGATAACATAGCGTTTATTCATGGTGATATTTTACTCAGCCTAACGTTTGGCTGAAGCCGTAGGGAATAAAATAAGTGGGAGAGATTGAGAGCATGAGCACGAAATTACACTGGCAGTCATTTGGTCAGGGACCAGATTTGGTGTTACTTCATGGTTGGGGCATGAATGGTGCGGTATGGCAGCAGACAGTCGAGTCTCTTCAACCTTATTTCCGAGTTCATGTGGTTGACCTTCCGGGGTACGGACATAGCGCCGAATCTCATGCTGAAGATTTAGACCATATTGCTAACTTGGTGGTGCAAGGTGCGCCAGAGAAAGCGATTTGGCTTGGTTGGTCCCTCGGAGGTTTAGTGGCGACGCATGTGGCATTAAATATGCCCGAGCGCGTGGCTAAGTTGATTACGGTTGCCAGCTCACCTAAATTTGCCGCAGAAAAACCGTGGCGTGGCATTCAACCGAATGTACTGAGTGCGTTCACCTCTCAGTTGCTAGAAGATTTCTCACTGACCATTGAGCGCTTTATGGCGTTGCAAGCGATGGGCAGCCCATCAGCGCGTAAAGACGTTAAACAGCTCAAGCAAGCGGTACTATCGCGCCCTCAGCCAAACCCTGAATTGCTGTTGGTTGGGCTAAACATCCTTGCTGATGTGGATCTGCGCGATGCGTTGACGTCTCTTTCTGTTCCAATGTTGCGTCTTTATGGCCGTTTAGATGGGTTGGTGCCAATTAAAGTAGCTAACGATTTAAGTGAACAGTTGCCTCATACCCAGCAGTTTGTTTTTAATCAGTCCTCTCATGCGCCTTTTATCACCGAACATGACGAATTTTGTGTTCAAATCCGAGAGTTTGCTCACGATTGAGCAAGTACGAGCGGAAATACCTCAAGTTGTTTAAAAAGTGGTCGATATAAAGGGTGGTGAGGTTTTATTAGCCAATAAAGCTAAGCCATATTGACGAGTTGGGCGACTCTGAGGAGGGTTCGCAATGATTGTGTCACCGACCAACGTAAGTGTGCCACTGATCGCCCCATCCGTGAATGTGCAGACGGAACAAGCAGCTCGCGACAATAAAGTCCGAGAGCCTGTAACGCCAACGGTCGCATTGGCCAAAACCAATGCAGAGCGAAAAGTAAAAGGTGACGACAAGCGCCGACGTCAGTCTTCTTGGGATCCTTCAGAGCATCCTGATTATGATATGGAAACGGAAGTCGACACGCGTTATCAAGAAGAGCCGGAAGATACACTAGAACGGCTTTTTAGTTTGCTTGCGCTCAAATCGTATAGTGAAGACCAGGGGAAAGGCTACGCGATCCGCTTTCGCTTACCAAAGCGCATTTTGGATGCTGCGATCAATGAAGGATTAATGGAAAAGCGCAGGAAGGTGATCAAGTTTCATTATGGTCATGCAGTCGCTCCCCATACCCCGTCAGAAGTGATAGCAGTATTATGACGACTCAATATCCTACTCAAACAAAAACGCTCCAAGCAGGTTGACTGATTGGAGCGTTTTCTTTTTAGTTATGAAAGCTCGTTAGCGGTGAAGCCTAGGTAAGATTACTTTTTCGCTTTAGCAAACGCTGCAGCAAATGCACCGCCCATCGCGCTGTTCGATGACGAATCATCACGGCGAGGCTGACGACGCTGCGGTTGGTCATTACGACGCGGCGCTGCTGATGAGCGTTGGCTACGGTTGTCTTGACCCGGTTCGTCGTTCATACGCATCGATAGACCAATACGCTTACGCTGCACGTCAACTTCCATCACTTTCACTTTGACGATGTCGCCCGCTTTCACCACTTCACGTGGGTCAGACACATAACGATCTGTCAGTGCAGAAATATGCACAAGACCATCTTGGTGAACGCCGATATCAACGAAGGCACCGAAGTTGGCTACGTTAGACACCACGCCTTCTAGAATCATGCCCGGTTCCAAGTCAGATACCGAGTTTACACCTTCTGCAAACGTCGCCGTTTTGAATTCTGGACGTGGGTCACGACCCGGCTTGTCTAACTCTTTGATGATGTCTGTAATGGTTGGAACGCCGAAGTTATCGTCGGTGTAATCGACGGCATGCAGACCTTTAAGGAAGCTTGAATCACCAATCAGTGCTTTGATATCTTTGTTGTTCTTCTCAGAAATCGCTTTGACCACTGGGTACGCTTCTGGGTGAACTGCAGACGCATCAAGAGGGTTCTTACCATCCATAATACGCAGGAAGCCCGCACACTGCTCGAACGCCTTAGGACCTAAACGAGGTACTTTCTTCAAGGTTGTACGTGCTTCGAAACGGCCGTTCTCATCGCGGAAGTCGACAATGTTCTGCGCGATGGTACTTGATAAGCCTGCTACGCGCGTCAGTAGCGCCGCAGAAGCGGTGTTCACATCAACACCAACCGCGTTTACACAGTCTTCCACAATCGCATCTAGGCGTTTTGCCAACATAGATTGGCTTACATCGTGCTGGTATTGACCCACACCAATAGATTTCGGATCAATTTTCACGAGTTCAGCCAATGGATCTTGCAAACGACGTGCAATCGACACTGCACCACGCAGTGATACGTCCATATTCGGGAACTCTTTTGCTGCAAGCTCAGACGCTGAGTAAACCGATGCACCCGCTTCACTTACGATGATCTTCTGAACTTTCAGGTTGCCACGTTTGATGACGTCTGCGACAAAGCTGTCGGTTTCACGTGAAGCCGTACCGTTACCAATCGCAATCAAATCCACGTTGTACTTACGCACCAACTGATCAACGATTTGTGCTGACTTGTCGTATTGTTTTTGTGGTGGGTGAGGGTAGATGGTTTCGGTTGCAAGCACTTTACCTGTTGAGTCGACAACCGCGATTTTTGAACCTGTACGCAGACCCGGATCTAGACCAAGTGTTGCACGAGGGCCAGCCGGTGCTGCCATCAACAAGTCTTTTAGGTTAGTGGCGAATACTTCAATCGCTTCGATTTCAGCGCGCTCTTTCATTGCGCCCATTAGCTCGGTTTCCATGTGCATCGATACTTTGATGCGCCATGCCCAGCTGATCACTTGCTTACGCCAGGTATCCGCCGGTGCGCTGCTTAGCGTCACGCCATAATGGTCGGCGATAATCGTTTCGCAGTAAGACTGACGAGCACCTTCTTCCTGTTCTGGATCGGCATTCATTGCCAATGTCAGGAAGCCTTCGTTACGGCCACGCAACATCGCCAGTGCGCGGTGCGATGGCACTTTGCTTAGGGGCTCGTTGTGGTTGAAGTAATCTTTAAACTTCTCGCCTTCTTGCTCTTTGCCTTCAACGACTCGTGAGACCAGTTCCGCATTGCGATTTAAGTGGTTGCGAATTTTTTCCAGTAAGTTTGCGTCTTCTGCGATGCGCTCCATGATGATCGCGCGAGCGCCATCCAATGCAGCTTTGGTGTCTGCGATGCCTTTGTCTGCATCAAGGTATTTGCTTGCTTCGCTTTCTGGCTCGGTTTGTGGATTATTCCAAAGTTGATCTGCGAGTGGCTCAAGACCAGCCTCAATCGCGATCTGACCTTTCGTACGACGCTTGGGTTTGTAAGGTAGGTATAAGTCTTCAAGACGAGTTTTGCTGTCTGCCT
The DNA here is from genome assembly GCF_033337375.1 of Vibrio sp. YT-17. NCBI lineage: Bacteria > Pseudomonadati > Pseudomonadota > Gammaproteobacteria > Vibrionales > Vibrionaceae > Vibrio > Vibrio sp. YT-17. The sequence continues at coordinate 397,015 of NZ_JAWOQP010000001.1, read as the reverse complement.
GCGCGATCTCTTGTTCTAGCTCTGGCGTCAGTTTGCCTTGCTCTTGGATTGATTTGAGGATGGTTTGACGGCGATCATCCATTTCACGAAGGTAAGACAGACGGCTGTCCAAAGTACGCAGCTGGGTATCATCAAGGCCCCCCGTTACCTCTTTGCGGTAACGTGCAATAAAAGGGACGGTGTTGCCATCATCAATTAGGGTGACAGCGGCGTTGACTTGCTCTGGGCGAACATTCAGTTCTTGAGCAATCATGCGACAGATAGCTTGGCTCATCCGTGTTTTCTCTTTTAATTCGGTTTTGGTTGTATAGAACATTGGGGTCGTTCGAAGAATTTGCAATGTTTTAAATTAACGAGGCAAAAATTTACCGGGCGCTGGTGGACATCAGTCAGATTTATGTCAAAACTGTAATTAAATTGAGAACTTATATCCGCAGTTATCGACTAACCTAATTCCACGGTTGTTGATATCACTAAATGTACCTCGGCTTATACGGATAATCATGATGAAAAAAATGTCTTTGGCGTTAGCGCTTACGAGTGCCTTACTTGCCGCCCCGCTTAGTTGGGCGCAATCTATCTCAGGAACCACACAAGCTCCCGTTTATCAGCTCGATAACAAATTGGTACTAGGGCGTGTGGAGAGCGTCTACTACAGTGACATTCCGGAACTAAAAGCGGTGCCATTTATTGGCAAGATTGATACTGGTGCAGATACGACATCGATGCATGCGGAGAATATCCATGTCAGTAGCTCACACCCAGATTACCAAGATTTGAAAGATAACGAGTTACTTTGGGCAATTGTCGATGACTTAGGTGGTACGAAGGCAAAGTGGGACGCCGACAGCTTTAAGCAATATCAAGTAAAGGTTAGCTTTACGGTTCCTCACCCTTATACAGGGAAGGAAATACAGATTACCGATGATCTGGAAAGAGTGAGCGCGATTCGCAGTCGAACAAGCAAAAAGCCCATCCTACGCCCGACAATAAAAATGCCGATGACAATCGCTGGTCACACCGTTGATACGGAAGTGAACCTGACCAAGCGTACGCAATTCTCTTCTCCTATCTTGATTGGTAAAACTTATCTCGATGATAACGCATGGGTCTTCGCTGGTTATGATTATCTTCAAGAACAGCCAAGCGCAAAAATGATTGGCAAAAAAGAGACGGTTGAAGTCGAAGGTGTGCCATATAAGATCAGCATCTCAACTTCTAGCCGTTATACCAACGTCCATGCACTGGACATCAAGGTAGACAAAAAGCATAACGAAGTATCTTTTATGTTAGAGGGCGAGAATGGCAAGCGTCATCCAATGACATTACCCTTGGTACGAATGCTGAAAACGACCAAAAGCGAGCGCCCTTTAGTCTATTTACCCGTCAAAGTCGGCGAAAATGAAACTCAACGTTGGTTGGTGTATCTGCGTGATCGCAGTAAGTTCAGTTCGCAAATTCGCTTAGGTCGGGACGTTGCGAGTCAGCACTTTGTTATTGATACGGACAAAGAAAATCTATTGGGTGGCGTAGAAAAAACGTTCAAAAGCGCACTCAAATCAAAACCTCTTGTCGTTTCACCAGAAGAACAGGTCACCATTGATGGTTATACCGTCCCTGCTTACCCCACTTTTACTGTGAAAACGCCATTACTGCGTGTAAATGGGTTTGAAGTAACAGAAAAAGGTAAGGATGAGTCCGTCACGTTTTATTTAATGAACGATGAGGGGAAAGAAGAAAAAATCACCAAACCAGTGTTGAAAAAGCTCAAGGTTGGCAGCGCGGTTCGCCCTGTTGTCGAAGGAGACTTTCTTCTCGGTAGAAAAGACACATCAATGAAGTTTGCGCTCGATGTGCTTGATGAGGGTGACACTCAACCCTTTTTCGTGTTTGGTCATGACATAGCCAAGGGTGGTGTGTTGCTGAACACTCGCGCAGACCATCTACTAGATGCAAGGCCACTTTTCAAAGCTGGCCATATCGAAGTGGCTGAAGTTGAGGGGATGTCTTTCCCTGTGAAGTTAGACACGGGTGCAGATGTAAGCTCAATCAATGCTAAGAACATCAAGCAGTTTAAGAAAGACGGCAAAGACATGGTGAGCTTTACCTATGAGAACGATCTTGGCATGAAACAGGCGTTTACCAAGCCTGTTGTTGATGTCATGCGTATTAAAGCTAAGAAAGGCGAGAAAGCGAACGTACGCCCTGTGGTTGAAATGCATGTTAAGCTTGGCGAATTAGAGAAGAAGATCCGAGTCAACTTACAGGACCGAGGTCGCTTCCATTACAGCATGATTTTAGGTAAAAACTTCCTAAAACATGGCGCGGTTGTTTCGAGTGATACGAATTACATCGTGACGCAAAAACCGGATTACGAAAAGTAACACTCTGGCCGCCTTATCACCTTGATACCCAAAGCCTGAACAACATTGGATCTTTGGGTATATCATCTCCTTAATGCTGCCAAAGAGCAGCATTTTTTAGTTGAGATAGGAGTTAATTTGAAAACTAAGCTGATTACACGAGAAGGTTACAACAAACTCAAACAAGAGCATGATTACCTTTGGAATGAAAAGCGCCCGGAAATCACCAAGATCGTCACTTGGGCGGCGAGCCTGGGCGATCGCTCAGAAAATGCGGATTACACCTTCAATAAACGTTTACTCCGTCAGATCGACCGTCGTGTCCGCTTCCTTCGTAAATTCCTGCCAGAAGTCACGATCGTTGACTATTCTCCGCAACAAGAAGGCAAAGTCTTTTTTGGTGCATGGGTGGAAATAGAAAATGAGGCAGGAGAAGTGAAAAAGTTTCGTATTGTCGGGCCTGAAGAGATTTATGGCGATGCGAAAGACTACATCTCTATCGATTCACCTATGGCGCGAGCGATGTTGAAAAAACAAGTGGATGAAGAGTTCACGGTACGCACCCCAGAAGGTGAAAAAGAGTGGTTCATCAACTCAATTGAATATATTCAACCGGCCTCGGAAGACTGAGGCTTTATCACCGATTCAAGTCTCATGAAGTTCACTAGGAGTGACTTGGGTCTCAACGTCAGAATATTTGGTATAAAGGCATGGTGCCTTTCTCGGAGAAGTAAAATGAACAAAGCAGTCATGTGTAGTGCTGCACTAACAATAGGTTTCTCACTTTCAGTTTTTGCTCAAGATGAAGTGAAAGGCTGTGACGCTAAAGAGTTAGCGGTAGAGCAGCAGCTCGAGTATGCAAAAGCGCAAGGTAATGAGCATCGCATTAAAGGCTTGGAGCAAGCACTTTCCGCTATCCAGAATGAATGCTCGGAAGGTGAGCTGCGCCAAGAGCTGCAAGCAGAAGTGGAAGAAAAGACTAAAGAAGTTGAGGAGCGAGAGGAAGAATTAGTCGAAGCTCAGCATTCAGGGAAAGCAGACAAAATTGAGAAAAAACGTCACAAGCTGGCTGAGGCACAGCAAGAGCTGCTTGAGGCCAAACGTGAACTGGAATGGAATTATGGTCAATAGTAGGTGCTGAAAATATCTGCTAGAGAGAGAATAAAGCGCTTAAGATAAAAAGAGTAACAATTTGCTTGAGCACGTTAGGAAAAACAGTGATACATTTTCGACAATAGACGCTTCTGAAAGGATGTTTCAATGCAAGAAAATCATAAAATTTTAGTGGTTGATGACGATGCTCGTTTACGTGCTCTATTGGAGCGTTACCTTTCTGAGCAAGGTTTTCAGGTACGAAGTGTCGCCAATGGCGAACAGATGGATCGCCTACTAACGCGCGAAAACTTTCACTTAATGGTGCTAGACCTAATGTTGCCAGGTGAAGACGGTTTGTCAATTTGTCGTCGTCTACGCCACGCGAACAATATGTTGCCAATCTTAATGCTCACCGCGAAAGGTGATGAAGTGGACCGCATCGTAGGTCTTGAGGTAGGGGCGGATGATTATTTGCCAAAACCGTTTAACCCACGCGAATTATTGGCTCGCATCAAGGCCGTATTACGCCGCCAAACCGTAGAGTTGCCGGGTGCACCAAGCACGGAAGAAAAAGTGGTGGAGTTCGGGGAGTTCCGACTCAATCTAGGCACTCGCGAGATGTTCCGCGGTGACGAGGCAATGCCACTCACCTCTGGAGAGTTTGCTGTTCTAAAGGCGCTCGTGATGAATGCACGTGAGCCAATGTCACGAGACAAATTGATGAACATGGCGCGTGGCCGTGAATATTCTGCAATGGAACGTTCTATTGACGTACAAATCTCACGTTTACGTCGCATGTTAGAAGACGATCCGAGCAAGCCGCGCTACATTCAAACCGTATGGGGCCTAGGTTATGTTTTCGTCCCAGACGGCAAAGAGGTGTAACCTCTTCACTCCATAGCCAGCACTTGGCTATAGCAACTTCAGCCTTCATTACCTTCCCTTTGAAGGCTGAAATTTCGCGATTAGGACCACTAGGAACGTTCCATGCGCATCCGAAGTTCACTGACACAATCTATTCTGCTGTTCATCTCTTTGCTTCTCGCGAGCCAAGTTTTCTCTTACTACGCCGTTTTTAACTACGCGTTGATGCCGAGTTTGCAGCAGTTCAATAAAATTCTCGCCCATGAGCTCAATTTGGTGCTTGATGATGAAGGACCTTTAAAGTCTGATGCACCGTTAAGGCGTCAATTATTAGAAAGATTAGGGGTGACGGTTCACAGCCTTGACAGCGATAAGGCGATTGAATTTCATCACGCAATGTCGATTGATTTGATGTCTGAAGAAATGAGCCAAGAGCTGGGTTCGCCTACAGAAGTACGCTTATTGCTTGGCGATGAAAGTTACATTTTGTGGATGCACATCGAAAAGTTGCCGAACTCCATCATTCGTATTCCGTTATCTGAGCTGCAAGAAGAAGATTTTGCACCGCTGTTTCGTAACAGTTTGATTATGGCGCTGCTGATCATTGCTGGTGGTTGGTTGTTTATTCGTTTGCAAAACCGTCCACTTTTGGCTTTAGAGAGAGCCGCGAAAGACGTCGGTCGAGGTGAGATCCCGCCCCCCTTAGCAGAGAAAGGCGCATCGGAGATTCGCTCTGTAACTCGAGCCTTTAATCAAATGTCGAAAGGTATTCAAGAGCTAGAAGAGGACCGAGCCTTATTAATGGCGGGGATTAGCCATGACTTACGAACACCTCTGACGCGTATTCGCCTAGCGACAGAAATGATGTCTCCTGAGGACAGCTATCTTGCGGAGGGGATCATTAGCGATACGGAAGAATGTAATGAGATCATCAGTCAGTTTATGGATTATCTCAAACCGTTGAACCAAGAATCGTTTGAAGCGGTTGATATCAGTACGATTGCCAGTGACGTTGCCAGTTCTGAAGGTGGCTATGAGGTTGAAATTGAAACAGATCTTAATCTTAACTTGCCACCAGCCAAAGGAAGCGCGATTGCGATTAAGCGGGCGATCAGTAATTTAGTTGTGAATGCGCTACGTTATGGTAATGGCTGGGTCAAAGTCAGCACTGGTGTGACAGCAGATAAGCAGCTAGTGTGGATTTCAGTAGAGGACAACGGACCGGGTATCGAGCATTCTCAAATCGCGAGGTTATTTGAACCCTTTACGCGTGGTGACACCGCTCGCGGTAGTGAAGGCACTGGGCTAGGGTTGGCGATTGTGAAGCGTATAATCAGCCAGCATTCAGGCTCTGTGGTGATACGTAATCGCAGTGAAGGCGGTTTAATCGCTCAAATCAGTTTTCCTACCAAGTAAGTCGATGGCCTGCACCCTTTAAAACAAAAAGCCCAACCTAAATAGGTTGGGCTTTTCTTATTCTCAATAATCTTAAGACTCTTTCGCTTCCTGAGGAAGTTCATCTTCGTCTTCCAGTTTCTCTGGCAGAAGTAGATTTAAAATGATCGCTGTGATGCCACCTGCTGCAACACCAGTTGAGAAAATACTCTTAATAAATTCTGGCATAAATTGCAGGATCTCTGGTTTTTGTGCGATACCAAGTCCCATTGAGAAGGATAAGGCCATGATCAGAATTGCGCGGCGATCGAGCTCAACACGAGAGATAATACGCACACCAGCGGCAGCAATCGTACCAAACATGACAATCGTTGCGCCGCCAAGTACTGGCTCAGGAATCAGCTGAACAAAGCTAGCGACGCCAGGAAACAAGCCAAGAATCACTAACATGCCAGAAATAAAGTAACCCACGTAGCGGCTCGCGACTCCTGTTAGCATGATGATGCCGTTATTCTGGCTAAACGTTGAGTTCGGGAAGCTGTTGAAAACGGCTGCGATTGCAGAGTTTAAGCCGTCTGCTAACACACCGCCCTTAATGCGTTTCATGTACACTGGGCCTTTTACTGGCTCACCAGACACTTCAGATGTTGCGGTAATATCACCGATGGCTTCTAGTGCGGTAATAAAGAAAATCAGTACCAGCGGAATGAACAGAGACCAGTCAAACGATAAGCCATATTGCATTGGTACGGGCAGTGCTACGATCTCGGTTGCGCCTAGCTGAGAAGTATCTACCATCCCCATAAAATACGCCATGATGTAGCCCACTAGCATCGCAATCACGATTGAAGCCACACGGATGTATGGGTTTTTCGAGCGGTTTAAAATCACAATTAATCCAAGTACCGTCCCAGCCAGAGCAAGTTTGTCTAAGCTGCCGAAGGTTCCTTCATTTAATGCTGCGTAGCCACCGCCCATTGATACTAAGCCGACTTGAATCAGTGTGAGACCGATAAGAGTGACGACGATGCCTGAAACAAGCGGAGTGATGATTCGGCGGGCATGCTCCAACACGCGAGATAGAAAAATTTCTGCAAATGATGCGACTAAAATCGTACCAAAAATGGCAGCCATCATGGTACTGATGTCTGCTCCACCGGCTTTCAGCGATAGGCCTGCACCAATAATAGGACCTAAAAAGTTAAAGCTGGTGCCTTGAACAGAGAGCAAACCAGAGCCAATTGGGCCAACGGTGCGAATTTGAATAAACGAAGACACGCCTGACGCAAACAAAGACATGCTGATGATGGTATTCGTTTGGTCTGCTGGTACACCCAAAGACTGACAGATGATCAGTGACGGAGTGATAACCGCGACGAACATAGCCAATAAGTGCTGAAGTGCGGCAAAAATGGTTTGAGGCAAAGGTGGTCGATCGTTGAGTTGATAGACCAGTTCCGAAGATCGGTTTGAAGTTGTCATTGTTTGTCTCGCTAGTCGCAATATTTCCCTAGTTCTCGCTGAATGGGAGAGCAGGGTGGAGTTGACGTCGTTACCTGTGATTGCTGTTAATCAGAGTCAACTCAGGTTGGTGGAGTGTGATCTAACACACTTAAAAATTTGTGCGCGATTATAGAGAGATTTACTCAAAAAGCAAACGTTTGCTTTGTTTTTGGCGTATTAAAAAACGAGCCATTTGGCTCGCTTCCAATCATTACGCTTTGGAGTAAATATCCCGCTCACCCAACCAGCGATCGATAATCGCTGTTGCGTTAGTCGGGTAATTGTCATGAATATGACGCGCAATACGCTGAACTTCGGGAATCAGGCGTTGATCTCGAACTAAGTCTGCGATTTTGAAATCAGCAATACCTGTCTGCTTTGTACCCAATAGTTCTCCAGGGCCACGAATTTCTAGGTCTTTCTGCGCAATGACGAAGCCATCGTTACTTTCACGTAGTACTCCGAGACGTTTTTGCGCGGTTTTTGACAGCGGAGAGTGGTACAGCAGCACACAATGGCTAGCAACGGAACCTCGGCCCACGCGACCTCTTAACTGGTGTAATTGTGCCAAACCAAGACGTTCAGGGTTTTCTATGATCATCAAGCTAGAGTTTGGCACATCCACACCAACTTCAATCACTGTCGTTGCGACCAGCAAATGCAGTTTATTGTCTTTGAAATCTTGCATCACCGCTTGTTTCTCTGCCGGCTTCATTCGTCCGTGTACTAGACCAATTTTTACGTCCGGTAGCTTACGTTGAAGCTCTTCTGCGGTATCTGCTGCGGCTTGCGCTTCTAATACTTCCGACTCATCAATCAGGGTACACACCCAATATGCCTGCTTGCCTTCGTTTAAGCAGGCATTTCGGACACGCTCGACGATGTCGTCACGTTTTGTATCTGGAATGGCAACGGTTTGAATCGGCGTTCGACCCGGTGGCAGTTCGTCAATCACGGAAGTTTCCAGATCGGCGTAAGCGGTCATCGCTAAGGTCCGAGGAATAGGCGTCGCCGTCATGATCAACTGATGTGGGTAGGCGCCTTGTTTTGCGCCTTTTTCACGCAATTCTAATCGCTGATGGACACCGAAGCGGTGCTGTTCATCAATGATGACCAAAGCAAGGTGATGAAATTCAACGTGCTCTTGAAATAGCGCGTGAGTACCCACTACCATTTTTGCTTCACCACTGGCAATACGAGCCAACTCGGCTTCCTTTGCCTTACCTTTGAGTTTGCCCGCTAACCAACCGACTTGAATGCCCATTGTTTCAAACCAGTTTGCGAAGTTGATAGCGTGTTGCTCGGCCAATAGTTCGGTTGGCGCCATGAGTGCCACCTGATGGCCATGCTCAATGGCTCTAACAGCGGCCAAAGCGGCAACCAACGTTTTCCCCGAACCAACATCGCCTTGCACTAATCGCATCATTGGGTGCGGTTTTTCTAGATCGGCTTCAATCTCTTGTACTACTCGGGTTTGAGCGTTTGTAGGAGAGAAAGGCAGTTGGGCTAAAAGCTGCGTTTTTAGTTTATTACAAGGACCGAGAGGTAGCGCTGAATCCTTCTGACCTTTGCTACGCACCGCTAGCATCGATAAGTTTTGTGCGAGCAATTCTTCCATGATCAAGCGGATTTGGGCAGGATGTTTGCCTTCGTCAAACTCATCTAAATTAATGGTTGGTGGTGGGCGATGAATGGTGTGCAGCGCTTGCGACATCGTGATTTGATGGTCATACAACCCCGCTGGAAGTAATTCCTGCACTGCGGTTTTATCAAGCAGGGCTAAAGCTTGTTCGGTAAGGTTGCGCAATGTGATTTGGCGTAAACCATCGGTGGTGGGATAAACAGGGGTTAAGCTCTGTTCTACATCGGGCTTTTGCTCGCTAACGTAAAACTTGTAGTCAGGATGAACAATTTCCAAACCCATGCCACCGCGCTTAATTTCACCGTAAGCATGTACTAACTTACCTTGCGTGAAATTGTTCTTCATGGCTGCGGTAAAGTTGAAAAAGCGCAGCGTGATAGTGCCATTACCGTCGCTGATTTTTACCGTTAGCATTTTGCGCTTACCGAAGATGGTGTCGACTGCCATGACCTTACCTTGCACGGCCGCCCAAAGGCCAGCATGCAGTTTGGCAATAGGGTAAATACGAGTACGATCTTCGTAGCGTAACGGAAGGTGAAACAGCAAATCTTGAACGCTATGTAAGCCAACTTTGGCGAGTTTTTCTGCGACTTTCGCGCCAACTCCAGAAAGGGAGGTTAATGGGACGCCAGATAACATTTGGGCGGACATAGAGGGCTCAAGAAAATGGTTAACATAGCAGTATGTTAACCATGGAGCTGTGTTTTTGTACAGGAAAAAATAGTCATGCTTTAGTTAGTGTCATGATTTGACTGATAACCTATCATTCCGAGGAGCTTTAGCGACATCACGATTCTATTTCCAACAAGTATGTCGCTGAAGTTAACACTATCAGCATCTGTATATTTGAGAATTAGATCCTGAACCACGCTCCTTCGCCGCCGTTCAGGATGACGAAAGTCTGTTACTTGCTTTGCATCTCTTGCCACCACGCGTCATCGGCGATGATTTGACCTTCTTCATCGAGTGGTGGGTAAACGAGCCCTTTTCGTTTCGCGACCTTTGCCAGCACTGGGTGACCACGTTCAAAGAGAATACGGTTGATTGTCTCTTTAGGCAGAGCGCTTTCTTCTCGGTCGTACATGCCTGCGGCTTCACGTTGACGTTGCGCTTCATACAAAATTACGGCACTGGCAACCGATACGTTTAGTGACTGCACCATGCCCACCATTGGGATAATAATGTCTTGATCGGCAAGCTGTTTGGCTTGCTCCGAAGCGCCAACTTTTTCACTGCCTAAAATGATTGCCGTTGGTCTGGTGTAGTCGATCTCGCGAAAATCGACGGCGGTGTCCGAAAGATTGGTCACCAAAACCTGCATACCTTGCGCTTTGAGTTCGGTAATCGCAGTTTCAATCGAATCGTGAGTATCCACTTCAACCCAGTTACGCGCGCCAGCTGAGGTATGGCTCAGCGTACGCATTTTGTCTGGCCAAATTGCGTGAACTTTGTGTAAGCCTGTCGCGTCAGCGGTGCGGATCACAGCAGAGACGTTGTTTGGCTTATGTACTTCTTCGAGACAAAGTGTCAGATCAGTTTGGCGAGTTTTTAGGACTTGGTGAATACGGTTGTAACGTTCTAGGTTCATATTTATTGAGGTATAAAAAATCGCCACCTAACAGAGTAGGTGGCGATAGAGGTTAGTTCTTTCTGCGTCTGACTCGGGTTGCTTGAGGCATTGCCTTAATCTTACGCATGATACCAGCAAGGTGGACACGATCTTTCGTCGTCAACAGCACAGTCACAGTGTATAGACGACCATCACGTTCTTCCGTTGAAAGGCCATGAATGTTTGATCCTGTTTTCGAGATCACGTTGGTAAGTTCTGCAAGAGCACCTTGGTTGTTAAGCATGTCGACTTTAAGTTCAGCAATGAACTCTTTATCGTAGTCTTCAGACCAAGCGACAGCCATATAACGGTCTGGCTCTTTCTGATAACCACGAACGTTCGGACATGTTTCTCGGTGAACAACCAAACCACGACCAGGCGATACGTGAGCAATAATGTGATCATCTGGGATAGGATGACAACAATTTGCAAACGTCAGCAATAAGCCTTCTGCGCCACGAATCGGAAGCTTCTTCTTCGAGTCCGTTGGGATTGAACTTGTTGTCGTGAGCTCTTCGGTGTCACCAAGGAGACGACGTGCGATCACAATGCTCATCAACTCACCCAATCCAATAGCAGCCAATAAATCATCGATGCTTTCTAGGCGAAGATCATTCAAGACTTCTTGGATATTTTCTGGATAAATTGAATCAATCGAGTGACGGCCAAGTGCGTGATTAAGTAGGCGACGACCTAAAGTAATCGACTCTTCACGACGCATCGTTTTCAGTACTTGTCGAATCTTAGTGCGGGCACGAGAAGTCACGACATAGTTCAGCCATGCCGCATTCGGACGCGCACCAGGGGCACTGATAATTTCCACTGTCTGACCGTTTTTCAATGCCTTACTCAATGGGTAAGGGTTACGATCAACACGAGCACCAACACAAGAGTTGCCTACATCGGTATGTACGGCATAGGCAAAGTCGACAGCCGTTGCGCCTAAAGGTAGTTCAACGATACGACCTTTTGGTGTGAAGACGTAAATCTCATCTGGGAAAAGATCGGATTTTACGTTTTCAATGAATTCGAATGAGTTACCCGCGCTTTGTTGTAGCTCTAACAGGCTTTGCATCCAACGCTGAGCTTTCACTTGCGCAGTGGTACCAGACTTGTCGCCTTTGTCTTTGTAAGACCAGTGTGCCGCGACACCTTTGTCCGCCATTTGATCCATATCTTCAGTGCGGATCTGAACTTCAACAGGTACGCCGTGTGGGCCAACCATGGAAGTGTGTAGCGATTGATAGCCGTTCGCCTTTGGTACCGCGATGTAATCTTTCATGCGACCAGGACGTGGCTTATACAAGCTGTGTACTTGGCCTAAAACGCGATAACAAGTATCAGCGGTATCAACAACGACTCGGAACGCATAGATATCCATGATGGTGTGAAAGCGCTGTTCTTTGGTTTTCATCTTGTTGTAGATAGAGAACAGGTTTTTCTCACGACCAACGACGCGAGCATTCAAGCCAAAATCTTGCAGACGGCCTTCTATTTCGCTGTGAATGCGTTGGATCATCTCTTTACGATTACCACGTGCGGCTTTAACCACTTCTTTTAGTACGCGGTAGCGGTTGGGATATAGCGCCTCAAAGCCCAACTCTTCGAGTTCGGTTTTGATATTGTGAATACCAAGACGATGAGCGAGGGGCGCGTAAATTTCTAACGTTTCACGAGCAATACGACGCTTTTTATCTGGTCGAAGCGCGCCAAGCGTACGCATGTTGTGCGTGCGGTCAGCCAGTTTGATCAGAATGACGCGGATATCTTGCACCATGGCCAGAACCATCTTACGAAAGTTTTCAGCCTGAGCCTCTTTCCTATCGCGGAATTTGAGTTTGTCCAGTTTAGATACACCATCAACCAATTCTGCGACAGTGTTGCCGAATTTCTCTTCGAGATCTTCTTTAGTTACATCACAGTCTTCAATGACGTCATGCAGCAAAGCAGCTTGGAGGGTTTCGATATCAAGGCGCATTTCGGCCAAGATACGAGCCACAGCGACAGGGTGGATGATGTATGGTTCACCGCTAGAGCGGGTTTGCCCTTCATGGGCATCTCTCGCTACCACATAAGATTGACGCAGAGCCTCAATCTGAGGCTCTGTTAGGTATTCTTGGGCAACGTCTTTGAGGCTATCGAATAGATACAAATTATAGGCCCGGGAGGTTGTTGAATTCTAAAGTCAGAATTAACGGTTGTGAGCGATGCTGCTTACTGCCGCTAGCTCTGCCGCTTCTTGCTCTTGCTGTTCTTGACGTTCACGAGCGTCTAGAACTTCTTTAGTAATTAAACCTTCTTCGATTTCGCGTAGAGCGATAACCGTTGGCTTATCGTTCTCTTCTGGCACTAGTGCATCTTTACCGCCAGTTTGCATTTGACGAGCGCGGCGAGCCGCAATCAGTACTAGGTCGAAACGGTTGCCAACTTTTTCAACAGCGTCTTGAACAGTTACGCGTGCCATGAGGACTCCAAATAGTTAACTAAAATTTTAGAATGACGAGAAAGTATACAACCTAACTACTTTATTTACTAGCAATTAGACAAGCCACCGTTTGTGGACTTTCTCAGGTAGTTTATTGTGTTTTTCGCACTGGGCAAAAAACGGGAAATTCTTTATGTTTTACAGCGTGACTTTTTTGAAGTTACTCTGCTAACAACGCGTCAAGCATACCTTTATATTTAGCAGCTTGCTTTTCTTCCTTCAATCTTTCAGCACGCAAGATAGCTTTAAAATCCATCAACGCGGTATCAAAATCGTCGTTTACGATCACGTAGTCGTACTCGTTGTAATGAGAGATTTCCGACTTGGCTTCAGCCATACGCTTTGCGATCACTTCATCGCTATCTTGACCACGAGTGTTCAAGCGACGCTCTAACTCACCGTTTGATGGTGGCAGGATGAAGATGCTTTTGGCTTCTGGCATTTGTTCACGGATTTGGCGTGCGCCTTGCCAGTCGATATCTAGAAAAACGTCGATACCTTTATTTAGTGTTTCTTCAATCCATACACGAGATGTGCCGTAATAATTACCAAACACTTCTGCGTATTCTAGGAAGTCACCTTTAGCGATCAGGGCTTCAAACTCATCTTTCGCTACAAAATGGTAGTGGACACCATTTTCTTCACCAGGTCGCATGTTGCGCGTGGTGTGAGACACAGACACTTTCATTGCGTAGGTTGGGTTGCGTTCCAACATCGCTGAGATCAAGCTAGATTTACCTGCGCCGCTAGGTGCAGATACGATATAGAGAGTACCTTTGCCCATTGTACTGTTCCACTTTTGATTGGATTGATTGAGTGCCGAAGGAAAGTTCGACATTCTTATAACGATAGCACTGGCATTGAGAAATCAACCACCAAAGGGGTGGATATTGGTGATAATCCCGCCAGAAAAATGGAGGCGAAGAGTATCATGATCTCTATTTTGTTACCAGTTGATCTTTCTGTCTGTGATCGTCCCAGATGAAATAGTTACTTACGCCAGAGTGTTCCTAAACAGCGAAGAAGGAGCGTGGTACAGGACTTACCATCCGCGCACTCTGTTATTAAAACCATTTCTACAACCGTTTAGTGTGCTGATTTTAGGTTTAGAGTCCCGATTTGGCTTGCGTGAGTGACTCTGGTTAAAAATAGGGGTTAATAAAGATAAAACGGAAAAAAGGGGAAGCTTTCACTTCCCCAGGCGTGCGACTGACTCACACTTAATCTTCGAATTATCCTTGAGACTCTAGGAAATTTATCCAAGGGCTAACGGTTGACCTGAATTTTGGCGATTGAGCAGCGCCTTTCATCGCCTGCAAGGCCTTTTGTGGTTGCTTAAGCTCGAAATAGGCCATCCCGCGAATGTATTCAAGTTCTGCCTTTTGCTCTTTAGAGGCACTGGATGCCGCGCTTTCTACAAAACGAGTTGCTTCAGAATACTGCTTGTCTTGTATCATTAAGCGAGCAATCTGAATTTGCGTTTTAGCAGAAGGAGCGAGGTTATATGACTTTTTATAAGCGAGAATTGATTTATCTAGCTCTTTAGCTTGCTGCCAGAAACTGGCTAGGCGGTCATAGTTTTCCTTCGTCTTTTCAATGTTTCCAGCTGCCATTTCCTTTTCAAGAGTTTTGGCTGCTTTATATGGAATACCTTGATAAGCCAAGAAGTTTACAAAGCGTAAATATTCCTTCTCTCCTTCTAGTTTCCCCATTTTGTAAACCATTTCTAGGGTGGCTAGAGAGTTGCGTTCTTGACCTAGCTCCATGTAGACACCAGAAAGTTGCATCCAGTAACGCTTTTTCTGAGGGTACTTTGAAGTCAGAGTTTTGAGTACACTGGCAACGCTTTTCAGCTGGCCTAACTCGTAGTGAGATGCAACGAGAATTAAGTACCAAGACTCACTTGGGCTCTTGCTCATCGCGATGGCTTTTTTGGTTGGCGGGATTGCATTTTTGTAATCTTCCAACTGAACATAAGCGCTCGCTAACGTGATATAAGCATGAGCTTGAGGCTTCTCTTTGGTTGTTTCTGCAACCTTGAACCATTCCTTCATCGTTTTTACAGACAACGTATACTTTTCTTCAGCTAGGTAAAGCTGAGCCAAGCTGTAGCGAACTTGTTGAGCAACAGGAACGGGAAGTGCGTCGAGCTGTAATGCTTCGGCAAAGTATTTTGCTGCTTGCACATAATTGTCTTGTAGCGAATACAAAAAGCCAGTCTGCTGAAGTAAAACTGCTCGGTCGTATTTTTTCGAACTTGTGCTTTCTAAAGCGCTTGCTAGTTTTTCTTTTGCTGCTGAATATTTTTCAGTTGCGATCAACTCTTGCACTTTGTTAACGGTTCGAAATGTCCGATCTGATAACTGAGGAGCTTCTTTTGCCATCGTAGGAGCGGCCATTGCCACTCCTGCGAAGAGAATTAAAGAAGCCACTTTGCTTTTCCATAAACTTTTCATCGTGACTCCTTAATTGGTTGAGAACTCTATTTCTTGCGATAGGCGCGAGCTAACAGGTTTCCCGTCAACCAATTTTGGTTTAAATGTCCATTTAGAGACTGTTTTTCTTGCCGCTCGACCGAGACCTAAGCGTCGTGGTTGCTCTTTAAGAACTTTGATGTCCTCTACGGCACCACGTGCGTTTACAGTAAACTCTAATAAGACGACCCCTTTTTCTATTCCTGCTTTCGCAGCCTTCCTAGGCATTTGAGGTTGGAATGTCGCTAGAGGTGTTGGACCTCCGCTACCCGCGAGTTGCGCACCTCCACCCTGGCTATAATGTCCAAGCACCGAACCACCTGTAACATTTACGGGTAGGTCAAGCTTTGGCATATCCATTGGGGTCTGCTCCATCACCGGTTTTACTGTCGCTGTCACTTTCATTTCTGGCGGCGGCGGCGGACGCTTAGGCGGTGGTGGCTTTGGAAGTTCGCGTTTTTTCTCCTGTATTTTTTCGTCTGGTTTAATGCGAATAAACTCGACCATACGCAGGTCATCATTCGACACTAACTCGTGGCGCTCTTTGTTTACTAGCTTGTCCATCCCCCAGAACAACCCGAGGGAGACAATGAGCGCCAGTGCAATTGAGGCCAGATACCGCATAAGCTTAATCCTTATTGGTTGCGGCAATGGAGATGCTTTCTACACCTGCCATTTTGATCTGGTCCATAACCTTCACGACTACGCCAGCATTTGCTTCTGTGTCGGCTTGGATAACAACTGCGCCATCAGGGCTTTCTGCACGAAGACGTTCAATATTCGCGCGAACCGCGTCCACTTCGATGCGGCGTTTATCAACCCAAACATCACCCGCCGCACCAACTGCGACCATGATGTTACCTTTTTTCACGGTTTGCGCAGAGCTTGCTGTCGGGCGGTTTACTTCTAGACCAGCTTCTTTTACGAACGATGTTGTTACGATAAAGAAGATCAACATGATGAATACGATGTCGAGCATCGGTGTCATATCGATAGCGGTTTCATCACTGCTATCACTGCTATAGCGTCTTTTCATGACCTATACCTCTAATTCCATTTACTCAGGCAATATGCTTTAGCTTATCTTCCAGCTTTTGCGTTGTGACTTTGGCTAAATGATCAAGACGTGAACTAAAGAACAGTCCTGATAGAGAAGCCACCATCCCGGCTAAAGTTGGGATTGTTGCCTTTGAGATCCCCGAGGCCATTGCTCGAGGGCTTCCTGTTCCTGTTACCGCTAAGATGTCGAATACTTGGATCATGCCAACAACGGTGCCGAGCAAACCCAGTAAGGGACAAAGCGCAATCAACACTTTCACGATTGGCAGGCCCTTTTTATTCTCAATGTCCTGACGAGAAACAATTTCTTGTCGGATCATCTTAGCGTTCCAGCTCTGGTGCTCTGATCGCCCCTGCCATGAGCCAACGGCTTTTTTCATGGCTTTTGGAGCGACGGCAGCAAAATAGAACCAACGTTCTAACAATACTGCCCACAGCATAAAGCTGAGGATGAAGATGGCGACGAGTACATCGCCACCCATTCCCAAGAAGCGCCTAATTGATTCAAGTTCTCCAACTAACCACCACATAACGCCTCCTTAGCTTTCGGCTTTATGTAGTTTTTCCTGATAGCGAGCGATGAAGCCTGCACTCTGTTCTTCAAGAGTTTGAACCAAACGACGACCTTTACTGTGTACGATGGTGTAAAGGAACAGTAATGGAATTGCGACAACCAGACCTAACATGGTTGTAACAAGAGCTTCAGAAATACCGCCAGCCATCAGTTTAGGATCGCCGGTACCGAACAGAGTAATGGCTTGGAATGTGCCGATCATGCCCATTACCGTACCCAGTAGACCAAGTAGAGGTGCTACAGAAGCGAACAGTTTGATTGAGCTGATAAAGCGTTCAATGCTCGGTGCGTTACGTAGGATGATTTCGTCCAGTTTCGCTTCCAGATCTTCAAGGTTGTCACCTTTGTGCTCTTGGTAAGCCTGGATAACTTCACCCAGAGGGTTACCAGGAATCACGGTTTCTGATTTCGCTTGCTTACGCATTTTACCGCCAATCACTTGAAGGCGTAGGAAGCAAACTAGAGCAATGATAGCGCCAACTGCACCCATACCAAGGATGACGTAACCTACAATGCCACCTTGATCAATACGTTCTTGAACGGTAGGGCTTTGTACAAGTAGAGACAGAATTACACCACGGGATGGGTCAATAAACAGTGGCTCATAGCTGTTTGACGCTGACTCAAAGCCCGCAACATGACGTGTAATATTGGTGCGAGGCTGTCGAGAGAGTTCTTCGAACTTACCTGTTTGAGGTACATAAGTAACGTACTTACCATCGGCAATCGCGTTAAATTCACCGACAAGAGTAACATCGCGAACCGCTTCTTTACCTTCGCCATAAACAACCGTTGCTTGGGTTGTTGCTGTCTTGCCTGAGGCAACCACTTGTTGAAGAATGGTATGCCAGAATGCTTCTAGCTCTTGTGTTGATGGCAGTTCTTTACTTTCAGCCAGTTTCGTTAATAGAGCGTCACGCTCTGGGAACTGAACTGCGTTTTGAGAGGCTGCAAATAAGCCTTTAAACTCGCCCGCATATTGGCGGACCACACCAAACATTTCGCCCAAAGTACCAGAGCGAACACGTAAGGTTTCTGTTAGTTCAGTCAGCTGCTTATCGTTTTCATCAAATGTCGCTTTAAGTTGATCGCCCAGTGCTTGCTGTGAAGCTAGCTCTTCACGAGCCTGTTGCAATAATGCTGCTTGCTTATCTCGGTTGTTCTTGAACTCAGCTTCACGGGCTTTGTTCTCTTTTGACTCAACGATGCTTTCTGATTTTACGTTTTTGAGTAGTTCAGATAGGTTTTTAGGCGTTTCTGCTTGTACGCCTGAAGCCATAAATAAGCTCGCTAGTAGACCAGCGGCTAGAGTTTTGAATCCTTTCATCTCTTATTCCTCCCCAGCATATACAGGCAATTTGATTAGCGCTGGTGGCGCTTGCTTCTTCGCGATTCGAAGGCCTTGCTGTACCGCTATGCGGTAGCTTTCCGGTAATGTTTCCCATTGACGTGTTTGTTGGTTCCACATACCTGTCTCACCACCGTCTGGAGATTGGAATAAAAGCGCCGTGCGACCAATACGTAGGAAATCGTAAGTCACGGTTTCCCCATTTCTATCTAGGCTAGCTTTGTAAGATTCAATTGAGCGAGAGAAGCCTTCTTCAATTTGGTAGGCTTCCATCACTTTACGGAATTTCTCAGAAGTCGTTACGTCGGCGCGATCCATGAGACGACGCAGTTCTTGGACACGTTTATTACGTTCTTTTTTCTGGAAAGGCAGATCGAGAGTCACAAACTCATCGAGTGCATCGATCATTTTAAGTGTTAGTGGCACTACTTCTGTTGCCGTTTGATCGATCTGAGCAATTTGGTTATTTAATGAGTCCAATTCACCTTGCTGTGATTGAACCATACGATTAATTTGCTCGTTGTAGACTTTCATGCTGTCGATTTGACGTAGTAAGCCTTTGTATTCTGCCAACATGCCTTCAGTACTTTCGGCATAATTGTCGATTTTTTGTTGCGAAGCTTCTGAAGATTGATTTGCTTTTGCTTGTGTGGAAACGACAGCACCAGAGTTGGCCGCTATAGAGCTACTACTGATAGTAAGCAATGCTGCAGCTATGGCACTGAGACCAAATTCCTTGAATTTCATGGTTGCATCCTTGTCAGTGTTTTAGTCAGTCGAAAAGGGCGCGGAAAACCCGCGCCAAATATTTTTTAGAAGTCGTATGATGCCTCGACGTATAGCTGACGTCCGATTGGATCGTCATACCCAGTTGCATAGAATGGAGAGGTATCGCTTAGAGGATCTGCAGGCGGTACTTTGTCAAACATGTTGATAGCACCAAGAGTTACACGACCACTCTCGTTGAATTGGTAAGAAGCCGTTAGGTTCCACGTTGTCATACTAGCGATTTCTGCTTTGTAACCCGCTTTTTTAGCAGAATCACAGTCATCAAAGTAGTAACGGTTTGCGTAGCTTGAACACATACGGTCGCGGTATTTACCAAATAGGTTGATAGCGACATCTTCATATGCCCAGCCAAGATTTAACGTTGCGGTGTATTCAGGCATGAAATCTCTTTCATCCGTTACAGGCTCGCTGTCGTTTTCTTGATATTCAGCAATCAAGATCTTCGTTACAGCAACACGCGTGTTAAATGAACCGAACTCATTAGTGTCGTATGCGTATTTGATCGCTAGGTCAATACCAGAACGCTCTTCATACGACTGGTTCACTGGACCATAGGATACCGACTTGATGGTGCCATCTGGGTTACGAACGACTTCAGTACCTGGGTATTTACCTGGATCGTTAATTACGTCTTGGTAAGTTGGTGCTGTTACGACGTCTTCCATCTTGATGTGGTACCAGTCAACGGTTACACCAAGATCATCCACAGGCTCCCACGCTAGGCCCAAGTTAATGTTTGTACTTGTTTCTTCTTTCAGCTCTGAGTTAGGTCCATTAAGCGTATCGAAGTACTGAGTATCACACTCTGGGTACTTGTCTTTATCTTGTGGGCCGCTACCACCAGCGTTGGCACAAAGCACAGGGTCAAAACCAGAACCAAAGCCTCGAGTTTGATCACCAAATAGTCGCTTCAAGTCTGGAGCTCGGAAGCCTAGACCGTAGCTACCACGTAGCAATAGGGTGTCAGTAGGACGGTATGCTAGGGCTACTTTAGGAGTGAATGCGCCGCCAGTTGCCGAGTCGTCGAAGTAGTGGTCGTAACGACCAGCGACAGTCATTTCTAAATCTTCAATGATAGGAATAAGAGCTTCAACACCAAGACCAATCTGATCACGGTCACCGCCGCCTGATGTTCCACCTAGGCCAGAGAAACCACCAGCTGCTGTTGTAGCATCAATCGTCTCATTGTAGTCAGTACGGTTCCATTCACCATAAACAGCAAAGCCAGACATACCTGCAGGAAGTTCAACCAAATCACCAGCCAGTGAGCCGTTAACAGAGTAAAGCTTTGAGTAGGCTTCTTTGCTTGAAGTGCCGCTGTATTTGTCTACAACGTCTTGAGAGATAGGCCCTAGAAGATCGACATCACCATTTTGTACAGCTTGGTCGAGAGTTAGGAAGATTGCTGGGTTGCTTGTTTCAACGCTTTGCTCAGAGTAACCAGCGGATAGGTCCCAATCATACGTATCAGCAAGCAGGCCGTTCAAGCCTAAGGTTAAGCCAAAAGAATCGGCTTCAGTGTTACTTTCGCGTGGTCCAAATTCGACCATACGGCGAGTGTATTCGCCTTCGCCGCGGAAGTGAGTGGCATCAACTTCAACGCTGTAAGGGTTAGGTTCGAATTCAGATTCTGTAGACTTGTAGCCAAAACGGGCTTCTGCCATGGCAGTGACATTGTCGTTAATGTCCATTTCACCACGTAAAAGTAGGTCTACTTGTTTGTTTTCTGGTTTTAATGTTCGGTATGCAGAGCGGTTAACACCACACTTTCCATCCGCTCGTTCAATCGCGGCATCACCAACGACTTCTTTACATGAAGAACCAGCATCAGCTGGTGTTAGAAGTGTTCCGTTGGCGCCTTCAAAGTTTGCACCGTAGCTAGAGTAGCCACTTAGCTGAGAACGGCTAGAACCGTCATCGCCAGCCCAATCATCTCGGTCAGATTGCTTTAGCATTTCGTTGCCCGCAAATTGGCCAACGAAGAGAATACGTTTGTCGTCAAAGTTTTTGCCAGCTACAACGTCTAAACGACCATTTTGGTAACCACCATCCGTCGCGTCACCCGCGCGTACTTTTACAGAAACGCCATCAAAGTCTTTCTTTAAAATGAAGTTTACGACACCACCGATTGCGTCGGAGCCGTAGATAGCAGAACCTGAGTCGGTCATTACTTCAACACGCTCAATAGCGGCGACAGGGATTTGGCCGATATCTTGGAAGTTAGATGTACCATCTTGTGCTAGCGGGTATTGAGGAAGACGACGGCCATCAATAAGAATCAATGTGCGTGACGCGCCAAGGCCACGTAAGTTGACTGACTGCGCTGCTGGTGTAAACGAGAAAGAGTCTGTTTGAGCCATTACACCACCTGTGTTTTGGGTCAAACTGTTCAATACGTCTTGCGCGCTGTTAAAGCCTTTAGACTCAATGTCTTTACTATTAATAACAGTAACTGGTGATGGACCTTCCATATCCGTCGTGGAGATACGCGAACCAGTAACTTTCATCTTTTGAAGTTTTTCAACTTGCTGCTCTTCTGCCAGTGCTGTTGCTGGGGCTGCAACTGCTGCTGTCCCCAAAGCAAGGCTTATCGCAACAGATAAAGCGGTTGTGTTTTTATACATCCTTGTTGCTCCGATTATTATTATTTCCTATGTCTGGCCGCATAGCGGCCAAATGTGACGTTAATATTTCGTTAACGTTCGGCCAATGTATAACCGAGATGAAAAAAGGAAGTCAAACCAGTGGTAAACGGGGATGCTTAAATGTAAAAAAGATGTAAATAACCAGGCTTTGTTTAAAAGGCGGAATAAAAAACCGAATAAGGTTTATGCATCGAGATTAAATTTCAATAAAACACCGTATTTTGTGTTTCTTATAAACTTTAATGACTTATCTTGCCTATGGTTTTTTAGTGGGTAATTGAATCTGGAAAAAGATATTTTTCCAGTGAATTGTTCTGAGATGAGTTTTATATCGAATCCATACTTTGTTAGCTCGAACTTATTAGGTGGTATCAAAATATGATACCCATTGCTGTTAAAGGGCTCACTCGTATTTTTAGGTCAAATATAACCTTGGATTATGTGTCTATTTATGTGTGTAGGGTGCATTTTTATGTAGGGTTTTGGCTCTAAACAGCCTAGATTGATATTCTGTATGAATTATTTTTGTGGTTTTTTATAATTTTTTACAAAAACATTTCTGTTTTTCGACATCGAAGGAAGTTTGTCATGTTTTGGTTTCAAACACTTGAAGCTGATGTGGATTCAAGATAAATATGACGCTGAAATTATTGCAGTAGTAGAAAAGTCTAGCTCTTGAGGCGCAGGGAGTGTGCTTCAACAGTTTTAGTTACTACGAGATAAATATGCACCATTTTGGGCGGAAAATATCCTCTTTCACTCCGTTTGAACTGGACAGTAGACAAGGAGCAAGTTGTATATGCTGTCGTACTTTTTACGCCGTTTGGCGTTGGTTATCCCAACGTTTCTCGGGATAACTATTCTCATCTTTGCTATCACTCGTTTCGTGCCTGGCGGACCTGTTGAACGCATGTTGTCACAAATGCAGTCTCAGGGAGATGGCGCCGCATCAATGACGTCTGCGGGTGGTAATACGGCCCTTTCTGACGATCAAATCGCGGAGCTGAATGCGTTTTATGGCCTGGATAAACCTGTAACGGAAGCGTACGTCGAGTGGTTAAGTCGTTTGGTAATGCTAGATCTTGGCGAGTCGACGCGTTACTACGAGCCTGTCTCGGATATGATCGCAGAGCGTTTGCCAGTGTCGTTGTTTTATGGCGGCATGACCTTCTTTATTAGTTATTTTATCTCGATTCCTCTTGGTTACTATAAGGCGCTCAAGCACGGTTCTGTGTTTGATTCCGCCTCTTCAGTACTCATTTTCGTAGGCTACGCGCTACCAGGTTATGTGGTGGGTGTATTGCTGATCACGTTATTTAGTTATCACTTGGAATGGTTTCCGATGGGAGGCTTTGTCGGCGATGACTTCGACGATTACGAAACCTTCTTTGAACGCGCTAAAGACATTATGTGGCATGCGGTGTTGCCTTTGATCTGTTACCTCATTGGTGATTTTGCCACGCTGACGATGACAATGAAAAATAACCTGATGGAAAACCTTTCCTCAGATTACATCCGCACCGCAATTGCGAAAGGATTACCTTTCAAAAAAGCAGTTCGTAAGCACGCGTTGCGTAACAGCTTAATTCCGATCGCGAGTCACTTTGGTAACTCTTTGTTGTTCTTCATGACCGGTGCCTTCCTGATTGAAGTTATCTTCAATATTGATGGCATTGGCTTATTGGGTTACGAATCAATCATGGAGCGTGATTACCCTGTTGTTATGGGTATTGTCGCCATTAATGCGTTGTTACTGCTCATTGGTAACATCATTTCAGATATTTGTGTTGCTTTAGTCGACCCACGTGTGAAGTTTGGAGCGTAACATGATTAAAGTTAGTCCATTAACTCAAAAGAAAATTCGTCACTTTAAAGAGATCAAACGAGGCTATTGGTCGTTTGTTGCTCTTTCTATCATGTTGATCCTTTCTCTATTCGCCGAACTTTTGATCAACAGTAAAGCGCTAGTCGTCAAGTACGATGGTAGCTACTATTTTCCTGTTGTCAGTGACGTACGTTTAGGTAGCGAATTCGGCCAAGAGTCATCCAGTGAAGCCGATTATCGTGTACTGCAAAAAGCGTTTGAGGCTGAAGGGGGCGACAACTTTGTTATTTTGCCGCTTGTGCCGTGGAACCCATACGAACAAGATTTTAGTGGTGATTTCCCGCCAACAGCGCCTAGTGCCGAAAATAAGCATTATTTAGGTACAGATGTGATAGGTCGCGATATTTTGGCGCGACTCGTCTACGGATTCAGAACGGCGATGGGATTTGCGTTGCTTACGATGGCCATTTCCTACGCGATCGGTACTGCAGTCGGTTGTGCTATGGGTTTTTGGGGCGGTAAATTTGACTTGTTTGTACAGCGACTTATCGAAATCTGGTCAATGGTCCCGTTTTTGTACGTCATTATGATTCTTGTCTCAATCGTTCAGCCGACGTTCGCTCTCTTTGTCGCTATTAACGTGCTTTTCACTTGGATGGGGATGACATGGTACATGCGGACCATGACCTATAAAGAAGCGGCACGAGAATATGTAATGGCGGCTCGTGCTTTAGGGGCATCGACCGGACGTATCTTGTTTAATCACATCTTGCCAAATACGATGGTGATGATTGTAACCCTAGCGCCTTTCACTATTGCAGCTAACATCACAGCACTGACTGCTCTCGATTACCTAGGATTAGGCTTGATGCCACCAACGCCAAGTTGGGGTGAACTACTGCAACAAGGTAAGTCAAACTTAGATTCGCCATGGATTGTTGCGTCAGTAGTGACTTCTATTGTTCTGGTTCTGGTAATGGTGACCTTTATTGGTGAAGCCATTCGAGCGGCTTTCGACCCGAAAAAATTCACACGCTATGTTTAAGCGAGCATTGTGAGCAAAACATAAAAAGGGAAGTTTTATGAAGAAATTATTTTTAGCGTCCACGCTGAGCGCCCTGAGTTTTGGTGCAATGTCAGCAACGCTTCCGACTGACTTAAACTGGCAAACAAACTGGGATGAGCCTCAATATGGTTCGCCAGAAGCGAAACGTGGAGGGACTTATCGCACCTTTATGTCAAGTTTCCCGCAGACGTTACGTAGTGTTGGCCCAGACGCTAATGCAGGGCTACGTTCTTTTATCTTAGATGAAACACCAGGCTTGGTGGTCCGCCACCCAGATACTTTAGAGTTTATCCCTGAGCTTGCTAACGAGTGGGCGTTAGCAGGTGACAACAAAACGGTCTATTTCAAACTCAACCCTGAAGCCAAATGGTCGGACGGCAAACCTGTGACTGCCGACGATTTCGTGTTCATGCTGAAGTTTTATCGTTCCAAGGACATCTTGGAGCCTTGGTACAACGATTACTACAACAAAACGATTGCGGATGTTATCAAGTACGACACTCACACGTTTGCTGTTAAGGCGGCGAAAGAGTTTAATCCGGAAGAGTTGCTGTTACGAATGGGGGCCCTGCGCCCACGTCCCGCACATTTTTATGCTAACCCTTCAAAAGATGAAAATGGTGACGGTATACATGACAACTTTGTCCGCTACTACAATTTTAAAAGTGAACCAACGACCAGTGCATACTACCTAGATGACATTAAAAAAGGTAAAAGTGTTACCTTCAAACATGTCGGTGAAGACTGGTGGGGTTACAGCAATAAGTATTATCAACATCGTTATAATGTCGACAAAATCCGCATCACAGTGATTCGCGACAGTGATATCGCGATGAAGCACTTTGAGAAAGGGAAGCTGGACGCATTTGGTCTTGTTTTACCAAGCTTATGGCATGATAAATCGAATACGGAACCTTACCAAAAGGGATACATTCAAAAGTTCTGGGGTTACAACCAATTCCCAGTTGGGGCTGGTGGTGTATGGATGAACACCGCGATGCCTTTGCTGGATGATT
Source organism: Vibrio sp. YT-17 (assembly GCF_033337375.1). Taxonomy (NCBI): domain Bacteria; kingdom Pseudomonadati; phylum Pseudomonadota; class Gammaproteobacteria; order Vibrionales; family Vibrionaceae; genus Vibrio; species Vibrio sp. YT-17. The sequence continues at coordinate 371,263 of NZ_JAWOQP010000001.1, read as the reverse complement.
TAAACATTCGCAAGGGCATTACTTACGCGATTGACTTTGATGGCATGATAGAGAATGTCATGCGTGGCGACTACTCCCGTAAACCGAACCCGACCGGTTATGGTCATGGTAAATACACCCTACCAGATGCTAAGGCACCGAAGTTCGATCCCGCAAAAGCGGCCGAGGCATTCGAAGCCGCAGGCTTTAACAAAATTGGTTCTGATGGTATTCGTGTTAATGATAAAGGTGAGCGCTTAAGCTTCGAGCTGACCTACGGAACACCTGTTCATACTCCTCGTATTGCATTTTTGCGTGAGCAAGCCAAGCTAGCAGGGCTGGATATTGAGCTCAAGTTAGTTGATGGCTCATCCATGTTCAAATACGTACGTGAGAAAAAGCACGATTTGGCTTTCTTAGATATGGGTACGTCTGAGATCCCAACGTATTGGGAGTACTTCCATTCAGTCAATGCGAACAAGCCGCAAACTAACTCTTTCACAAACTACAGCACGCCTGAACTGGATGAAAAGATCATCGAGTATCGTTTTGGCATGGATATGGATAAAAAGATCCAGCTAGGTCATGAGATTCAGCGTGACATCATTGATGCTCACGTTATCGTCCCAGGCTACATGGTTCCTTATGTCCGCTATGGTCACTGGCGCTGGTTAAAGTTTCCAGATAAGCCAATGAATCGCATGACAGAGGCGCTGTTCAGTGGTGCAATCATAGGCGATGGCACTTACTGGATTGATAGTGATATCAAAAAAGAAACGAAACAAGCGATGAAGTCAGGCAAAGCTTTTGAACCTGTTGTTGTCGTAGATGACACTTATAAGCTGTAAGGATTGGTTATGGAAAACGATGTAATCCTAAGTGTTAAAGATCTCGAAGTTGAATTTACCACCGATGATGGGCCAGTGAAGGTTCTGCATGGTGTGAACTTTGATGTGAGAGCCGGACGTACACTCGGTCTGGTAGGAGAGTCAGGTAGTGGTAAGAGCGTAACCTCAATGTCGATCATGGGGCTATTACCTAAGCCATATGGCAACATTATCAAAGGTGAAGTGAATTATCGCGGCACCAACCTAGTTGATTTGCCTGCGGAAGAGATGTACGCCATGCGTGGCGATCGCATTTCGATCATCTTCCAAGACCCGATGACGGCGCTCAACCCAGTGCACACCATTGGTCGTCAAATATGTGAAGTGCTTGAGCTCCATCGACCTGAGCTCGACAAAAAGGAGCGGGAGGCGTACTCGATTGAAATGCTGGCAAAAGTAAAAATTCCAATGCCAGAGAAGCGATTGAATGAGTATCCCCATAACCTATCTGGTGGTATGCGCCAGCGTGTCATGATCGCGATGGCATTGGCCTGTAAGCCGGATATTCTGATTTGTGATGAACCGACTACAGCGTTGGATGTTACGGTTCAGGCGTCTATCCTTGAACTGATGAACGAGCTTCAGGAAGAAACGGGCATGGCGATGATCTTCATCACTCACGATCTCGGGGTTGTGGCAGAAGTGTGTGATGATGTTGCCGTGATGTATGGCGGACGTATTGTCGAAAAAGCAGAAATTTTTGAGTTGTTTGATAACCCGCAGCACCCATACACAGAGCGTTTAATGGGATTGATGCCGAGCTTAGATAATGAGCCGAAGCAGATGATCGATATCAAGCCTATTGATGCCAGTATGTTTGCCAGTTAACTGGGCAAAGTGAACCAGTCATAAAAGAGGATGTTATGGCAAAAGAAGTATTAAGAATTGAAAATCTTAAGCAGCACTTTGTTTCTGGTAAAGGGCTGTTCAAGAAAGGCTACACCATCAAAGCGGTAGACGGGGTTTCACTGTCTGTTTCTGAAGGTGAAACACTGGGGCTAGTTGGTGAGTCAGGTTGTGGTAAAAGCACCCTTGGTCGCACGATCTTAAAGTTATACGAGCCAACAGAAGGTAAGATTTTCTTTGAAGGTAAAGACATCACTAAATTGTCTGTGAAAGAGATGCGATCGCTGCGTAAAGACATGCAAATCGTCTTTCAAGACCCAATGGAGTCACTCAATCAGCGTCATACCATCGGTATGATTCTGGAAGAACCGTTTGTTATTCATAAAATTGGCACGCCAACAGAGCGTAAACAATGGGTAAAAGAGCTTTTAATCAAAGTGGGATTACCAGAAACGGCAGTAAACCGTTATCCACATGAATTTTCAGGCGGGCAACGGCAGCGTATCGGTATCGCTCGCGCGATTGCATTGAAGCCTAAACTGCTGATTTGTGATGAATCGGTATCTGCGTTAGATGTGTCGGTACAGGCGCAAATCTTGAACCTATTGCTACAACTGCAACAAGAAATGAACTTGGCGATCATATTTATCTCTCACGATCTCTCGGTGGTGAAACATGTTTCTGACAAAGTTGCCGTGATGTATTTTGGTAAAGTGGTAGAAGCAGGCAGTGCTAAAGAAATTTATGCAAACCCGCAAAACGAATACACCAAAAAACTCCTATCTGCGATTCCGATCACTCACCCTAAATATCGGAAGAAAAAGCGCGTAGCTGAAAAAAAGCAGCAAGTGGCGTAAGTGATGCCACAGGTCCTATAACACAAAAGCGCTCCGCCAAATAAGCGGAGCGTTTTTATAAGCAAATGCCAGGACTTGGAGTCGATTTGCACTGATGTTTATTCTGATTGATTGAAGATCGTTGCATGCTAAACTCAAGGCCTATTTTCTTTGTTTGGATAATGGACCATGCCGTCGAATTTACCGAAATCCTTTAGTCGACCTTTCCTGAAAATCTTCCATATTTTGGAGGCGGTGTTATTAGTCTCTATTACCTTGGCGACGTTGTACGCCATGATGCAAGAGTTTGTGCACGTATTTGTAGAGAAGCGTGTCTTACTCACGGATATTCTGTTGATGTTTATCTATCTGGAAGTGCTCGCTATGGTGCAGCAGTTCGTGATGAACGGTAAAATTCCGGTACGCTATCCTATCTACATCGCGATGATGGCCATCGCCCGCTACATCACACTCGGAATGAAAGAGCTGGATGCAGTTTTGGTTGTGTGGTTATCTCTGGCTGCGTTTATTTTGGCTGCGGCTACTTTGCTGATCAGAATTGGGCACCATTATTGGCCCTACGTTGATAACAGTACCTTGGAAAAAGACGAATAAAAGAAAACCCCGTATTAGCGGGGCTTTTTTGTTTCAATACTCGATGACTTTTAGATCATTCAATGTTTTGGATCTGCTCACGCATCTGTTCAATTAGAACTTTCAGTTCAACGCCCGATGCGGTGATGTCGGTGCTGATGGATTTCGACGCTAGCGTGTTCGATTCACGGTTGAACTCTTGCATCATGAAATCTAGACGACGACCCACTGCGCCGCCTTTTTTCAGAATGTTCGTGGTTTCTTTTACGTGAGAATCAAGACGGTCTAGCTCTTCTGCTACGTCTGATTTCTGTGCCAGAAGGATAAGCTCTTGCTCAACGCGAGATGGGTCTAGCTCTACTTTTGCATCTTCAAATTTAGAGAACAGACGCTCACGTTGCCACTCTAGTATTTCTGGCATGCGTGCGCGCACTTTCACAACTTCTGATGTGATCGCTTCGAGGCGTTGCTCAATCAGCGCCTTCATGTTCTCGCCTTCACGAGCGCGCGCTTCAATAAATTCATCCATTGCGCCATCAAACGCTTCTAGTAGCACTTTATTTACCGCATCCATGTCTTGCTCTGGCGTTTCCATTACCCCCGGCCATTGCATAACTTGAAATGGATTGATTCGGCTCAGTTCACCAGTCATGTGCATGACTTGTTCAGCGGCTTTAATTACCTGGCTAGCAAGCGCTTCATTGATGCTAAGCTCACCTTTTGCGGCAGGGTTTGCTTCAAAACGTAGATTACATTCTACTTTGCCTCGCGCTAAGCGCTTACGAAAACGCTCACGTAAAACGGGCTCTAACCCGCGAAATTGCTCTGGCATGCGGAAGTATGTTTCTAAATAACGCTGGTTCACGCTGCGGATTTCCCATACCGCAGAACCCCAATCGCCTTTTACTTCTTTGCGTGCATACGCTGTCATACTGTAAATCATCGAATTTTCCTGTCTTCATTTTTTGAAAATTACTTCAAGAGTGTATCACGCTGCGTCGATAGGTGCGCGGGATGTATGGATTGTTTATGTTGTGCCAGATGCGTAACCTATGAATCCGGAATCGATTCCGTTATAATCTTCGCCCAACCAAATCGTCTTCTCCTCATATTTAAGGTAGATGCCCATGCGTCCAAACGATCGCAAGGCGGATCAAGTTCGCCCTATCAAAATTACTCGTAACTACACAGCTTACGCTGAAGGGTCAGTGCTAGTTGAGTTCGGTAACACCAAAGTGTTGTGTAATGCGACCGTCGAAGAATCTGTGCCACGTTGGCTAAAAGGTCAAGGTAAAGGCTGGGTTACAGCTGAATACGGCATGCTACCTCGAGCAACACATTCGCGTACTCGTCGTGAAGCGGCAAGTGGAAAGCAAGGCGGCCGTACGATGGAAATTCAGCGTCTTATCGCGCGAAGCCTACGTGCAGTTGTCGATCTAAAAGCCATGGGTGAGTTCATGATCACCGTTGACTGTGACGTTATCCAAGCTGACGGTGGTACGCGTACTGCATCCATCAGCGGCGCAAGTGTTGCAATGGCCGATGCATTCCAACACCTAGTAGATAGCGGCAAGCTAAAAGCAAACCCAATGAAAGGCCACGTAGCGGCAGTTTCAGTTGGTTTGCTAGGTGATGATGTTCTGTGTGACCTTGAGTACGTTGAAGATTCAGCGGCAGACACAGACATGAACGTGGTAATGACAGAAGAAGGCAAGATGATTGAAATTCAGGGCACCGCAGAAGGTGAACCGTTCAGTCACGAGCAGCTGATGGCTCTGCTCGAGTCGGCGAAAGTCGGCATTACGGAAATTGTCGCAGCGCAGAAGGCGGCGTTAGCCAATTGATTTAAATAGCTCCCATTATGGGGGCTATTTTTTTATCTCGACAATAGAGAAATGAATGATTGTCGAGAAGAGACACAAGAAACCAAGGACATAGAGAGAAAATAATGAAAGCATACCAGCGTGAATTTATTGAGTTTGCACTTGAGAAAGAAGTTCTTAAGTTTGGTGAGTTTACTTTGAAATCTGGCCGTAAAAGCCCGTACTTCTTTAACGCTGGTCTTTTCAATACTGGTCGTGACCTAGCGCGTCTTGGTCGTTTTTACGCAGCAGCGCTTGCTGATTCTGGCATTGAGTTTGATGTGCTGTTTGGCCCGGCGTACAAAGGTATCCCAATCGCGACGACAACAGCAGTCGCGCTGGCGGATCATCATGACGTCGACACGCCTTACTGCTTCAACCGTAAAGAAGCGAAAGATCACGGCGAAGGCGGTAACCTTGTAGGCTCTGCGCTTGAAGGTCGTATCATGCTAGTGGATGACGTAATCACAGCAGGTACTGCGATTCGTGAATCGATGGAAATCATTCAAGCAAATGGCGCAGACCTTGCTGGTGTGTTGGTTGCGATTGACCGCCAAGAAAAAGGCAAAGGTGAGTTGTCTGCGATTCAAGAAGTGGAGCGTGACTTTGGTTGTGCAATCATCTCGATCGTTAGCTTGACTGACCTTGTGACTTTCCTTGAAGAGAAAGGCACAGACAAAGAGCATCTAGAAGCAGTCAAAGCATACCGCGCAGAATACGGCATTTAATTGGTTACTTTTTCTGAAAAAGTAAAAAGGGCAGATGGATATTCATCTGCCCTTTTTTGTTTTTGGATTCATCGCCTTGACCACTTACTTATAGCGAATGCCTTTCTCGACATGCTCATCTTGCATGGTTTTATAGCGTTTATGGAGCCACATCCATTGCTCTGGAGCGCGTAGAATGACTTCTTCCACATACTTGTTCATATAAGCGGCAGCGGCGACTTCGTCTTTTTGTGGATAGTCGGCTTCAATGCACTTATCGGCGATGATGTCGTATTTTCCTTCGTCATTGCGAAACCCTGAGCCTGGGATGATCGCACATTTTGAGGTATACGCCAGAATGCTCGTGCCTGTTGTTGTACACGCATCGTCTACGGCAAAGAAGGGCACAAATACTGATTTTTTGCGACCGTAATCGTGATCCGGTAAATAGAACAGACGCTCACCGCTGCGTAAAACACGAATCATCTTTTTTACATCTTTACGATCAATCAGTTTATTGCCGTTATGTGTCCGTCCCCAATACTGGATAAAGTTATAAGCAGGATTATTATGCGGACGAAACGCGCCGTACCCGGCCACGCCTAACACGGCGAAAGCACGCGCAGTGATCTCTAGATTAAGAGCATGGACACAACAAAGTAGGACGCCTTTACCTTCTTTGGCTTTTTCACGCAGTGCGCCGAGATCTTTCTCGACGATCAGGTTTTTAAAGCGCCAAGTCGGCCAGAACCAAGTGATTCCGGTTTCTATCAGTGCCATACCGGTATTTTTGAAGTTCTCTTCAACAATATGTTGAATCTCTTCAGGTATTTTGTCTGGAAAGGCCAATTCTAAGTTACGCTGAGCAACGTGGACACGCTTTTTACCGTAGCGCATGCCAAGTTTGCCGAGTGAACGACCTAATGAAAGCAGCAGCCGATAAGGAAGAATATTGACGAGGATGGCCAACAGACCAAAACCAAGCCATACGCCCCAGTTACGAGGGTGAAGAAGTGAAAGAGAAAACTCGGGCTGCGTGTATTTGTCTTTACTCATAGTCTTTTACTTTATTTGTGCACTCAAAAGCGCCCAGTACTCGTCAAAGTTTGCAGTCGGCTGGTATTTAAAGTCGCTACGCACAAAGCGGTTTAGGCTCCCCTCAACTTGTCCCAGAATTTGCGCGGCTAGGATGCGCTCTTCGACAGGGAAAGACTTCCCTTCACGAATCTTACGTTCACGCAGGATTTGGCGCAATTGTGTTTCTATACGCTCAAAGAGTTGATTGATGCGTTCACGTAGACGTTCATTTTCAAACATTAGAGCATGACCCGACAAAATGCGTGTTAGACCTGGGTTACGTTCAGAGAACGCCAAAATAAGGTGCATCACCATACGAATACGCTCTAGTGTATCTTTTTCGTCGTCTAGAATACGGTTGATACGTGTCATCAAGGCTTCTTCAATGAACTCAATCAACCCTTCGAACATGCGCGCTTTACTTGGGAAATGACGATACAGCGCGGCTTCTGAAACGCCGACTTGCTTGGCCAGTTTTGCCGTAGTAATGCGTGAAGCGCCATCTGTTGATTCAAGCATTTCTGCCAATGCTTGTAAGATTTCTTCACGACGGTTGGATTTTTTACTGCCGGCCATTAGTTACTTCCTTTCAAAATACAAAGTTGAGCGGAGGGGATTATAAGACGCTATTTCGCCTCAAACTAGACCACTAAGGGTGGAATGGGAGATTTAACACCCTTAGTTGTCATTTTTGTACCAAATTTATGCCAGCTTTTGTAAAAAATTGGCAGGGTTTTCAAACGTTAGTTACATCAATTGATGCATTTTTTCGAGAATTTTAACGCTCAATGCTTCTTTTGATTCCAAAGCGAGCGCAAGTTCACCTTCAGGCCAGTAAAGGGTAATTGCGTTGTCGTTGCTGTTAAATCCTTGCCCTGCAACCGAAACGTCGTTTGCACAGATCATATCGAGGTTTTTCTTTGTTAACTTGCCTCGAGCATAGGTCTCTACATCATTGGTTTCAGCCGCAAAACCGACGGTAAACGGACGCTTCTCCGTCATTGCTGCCACAGATGCAACAATATCAGGATTTTTAACCATATTAATGACCATTTCGTCGTTGTCTTCTGTCTTTTTCAACTTTTGAGCCGCGATCGTTTGTGGGCGGTAGTCGGCAACGGCAGCGCAGCTAATAAAGGCATCATGCTGGTTTGCATGTGTCATAACGGCTTCGTGCATCTCTTGGGCACTGGAAACATTTATGCGCTCAACACCTACGGGCGTATTTAAACTGACAGGACCGCTCACGAGGGTGACTTTTGCTCCCATCTGCGCTGCGGCGCTCGCCAATGCATAGCCCATTTTCCCGGAGCTATGGTTCGTAATGTAACGCACTGGATCAATCGCTTCGCGAGTTGGTCCGGCGGTAATGAGTATCGACCTACCTTCTAGCAATTTTGGTTGAAAGAACTGTTCACATAGCTGTACTAGCTGCATTGGTTCCAGCATTCGACCTGGTCCTACATCACCACAGGCTTGCTCTCCTGCCGCAGGGCCCCAGATGTGCATACCACGACGCGCTAACGTAGCGATGTTCTCTTGGGTTGCGATATTGCGATACATCTGTTGATTCATCGCCGGAGAAACAGCAACAGGGGAATCCGTCGCGAGCACGAGCGTAGTAAGTAAATCGTTCCCCATGCCTGCGGACATGCGCGCGATTAAGTCCGCGGTCGCGGGCGCTAATAGCACTAAATCTGCCCATTTGGCCAATTCAATATGGCCCATAGAGGCTTCCGCTGCTGGGTCTAGTAAACTGTCCGAGACAGGACGGCCCGAAACGGCTTGCATGGTTAAAGGGGTAATGAACTCTTTTGCGGCTTTCGTCATTACAACTTGAACTTGCGCTCCTCTCTCTATGAGGCGACGGGTTAGCTCCGCACATTTATACGCGGCAATACCGCCACTGATGCCGAGTAGAATTTTCTTTCCTGCTAGTGTTTGCATGTGAGATCTCCAATTTGATGACCGGATTTTAACACAATTCAAAGTCTGACCGCCCGAGCATATATAACGAGAAGATAATTCACATCAAACTCCAGAGTATTAATCTGACCGAGGAAGGGAAAATTCTCGCCTACCTCACAGACAAGTTGCGCGGAGTTTGCAAGTCTGAAAAGAAAAAGAGGTAGTGGAAACCATGGTGTTGAAAAGTCGAAACAAATTGCTGCTGATAACCCTAATTCCGCTGCTGTTGATCACTACGTTGATCTCAGTGGTGTATTACATCAACAGCAGTAAAAGTTTGGAAGCGGAGTTAGCAAGAGACAGGCAAGAGCTCATCGAAACGAAAAAGAAAGAGTTACAAGCCTATATGATGATGGGCGTGACGGCGATAAAACCGTTATACGACGCGGATGTAAATGGAAGTAATAAAGAGGCAGCAAAAGAAATTCTGAAAGCCATGCGCTTTGAAAGCGATGGTTACTTTTTTGCCTACGACTCTCAAGGTGTGAATACGTTGCACGCCATCAAACCTGCATTAGAGGGTAAAAACCTTTACGACTTAAAAGATGAAAATGGGGTCGCAGTTATTGCGGGCTTGATTGACGCTTCTCAAAAAGGGGATGGGTTCCTCTATTTCTCGTGGCACAAACCGACCATTGACGCACAAGCGCCTAAGTTGGGCTATGCAGAATATCTATCGAAATGGGACTGGGTTTTAGGTACTGGCGTTTATATTGATGACATCGACCAGCAAGTTGCGATGCACAGAGAGTTAAAGACTCAAGAGCTAAAAGAGCATACGTTATCTGCCGTGTTGATTTCCGCTATTGGATTGATCATTACCAGTGTTCTCACCAGTATCGTGGTGTCTAAAGGTATTCAGCCATTACAACATGTCGCGGCTTCATTAAAAGATGTTGCCGCAGGCGGCGGTGACTTAACGGCTCGTTTAAAAGTCGAAAGTCAGGATGAAGTCGGTGAAGTGGCGGCCGCGTTTAATGATTTTATGGATAAGCTGCACCCACTGATGCAGGACATTCATCGCTCTGCGACGACAGTACAGACCGTTTCCCAAAGCCTGAACACTCAGACCAGCCAAGCGAGCGGTCAAATGCAGGATCACTGTTTAGAGACGGACAAAGTCGTGACGGCAGTGACGCAAATGAGCATGACTGCCAAAGAAGTAGCCAGCAATACTAATGCGACCGCGCAGGCAATTGACGATGCCAACAGTCAAGTCACCGCTGCTCAGCATGAGGTCGAGCAAGCAATAGAAGGCATTACCGAACTCGTGACGGAGATAGACAGCACGTCAGATGCAATTTCTGAGTTGAGTTTACAGACTGAAAAAATAACCAAAGTGCTGGATGTGATTGGCGAGATAGCCGAGCAAACGAATTTGTTGGCCCTAAATGCGGCGATTGAAGCGGCTAGAGCCGGTGAGCAAGGTCGAGGGTTTGCCGTCGTTGCGGATGAAGTGCGCTCGTTAGCCAGTCGTACACAAAATAGTACTCATGAAATTGGTGACATGCTTAAGCAGCTACAAAATGGTGTATCAAGAGCGGTCAGTACGATGTCGGTGAGCCAAAAAAGAGGTGTCAAAACGGCGGAAGAATCGGCGCTCATTCAGCAATCTCTTTCTGGTGTTCATAATTCTATCGGTACGATTCGAGATATGGGGATTCAAACCGCGTCTGCCGCCGAAGAACAAAGTGCGGTTGCAGAAGACATCAACCAAAACTTAGTGGCTATTCAACAGATCGTGAACAAAATTAATGAGACGTTGCAGCATGCCGAGTCAATCAGCACGCAGCTATCACAGTCTGGAACGGAAATTCACGGCTTGGTTGGCAACTTTAAACTCTGATGAACTGTTAAGTTGCATGGAAAGCACTGATGGTACGAAGAAAGCGAAAGTCATACTCGACTTTCGCTTTTTGTTTTGTGGAATAGGGACACTTTCCATATAAAGAGACATCAGATGATACTGAAAGCTTTGCCAAATGAGTCCATGCCCAGAGAGAAGCTACTGCAACGAGGGCCGCAAGCTTTGACCGATGCTGAGCTACTGGCCATCTTCTTGCGCACAGGCACCCGCGGAATGAACGTGATTGAGCTTGCAGATTTCCTTATTCAAGACTTTGGTTCGCTAAGACAACTATTTTCAGCATCAGAAGAAGAGTTTTGTCGTCACAAAGGATTGGGGCAAGCCAAGTATGTTCAATTGCAAGCGGTACTAGAAATGACACAACGTTACTTGGCGGAGACGCTAAAGCGTGGTGATGCCTTAACCAGTCCCGACCAAACTAAGTTATATCTGTCTTCTATTTTAAGGGATCGGCAAAGAGAGGCTTTTTATATTCTTTTTCTCGATAACCAGCACCGAGTGATAAAAGATGAAATTTTATTTGAAGGAACGTTGGATGCAGCGTCGGTGTATCCGAGAGAAGTCGTCAAGCGTGCTCTGCATCATAACGCGGCGGCTTTGATTTTGGCGCACAATCATCCTTCAGGCGTCGCTGAGCCGAGCCAAGCTGACAGAAGGATTACAAGGCGTCTCATCGACGCATTAGCATTGGTGGATATTCGTATTTTGGACCATTTCGTCATCGGAGATGGGGAAAGTGTCTCTTTTGCTGAAAGAGGCTGGATATAACTGTGCGTTTTTTAGGTTGTTAGTTGCTAAAAATCTGCTATCATCCACGCCACTAAATTTTTAACTGAATTCAGCTTGGACTGCTAAAAAAATCTGCTGTCTAAAAAAAGATCACGAAAACCTGTAAAAAGGATCTGTTCGGGTCTTGAGCAATGCATATCAAGTTAGTATAATGCGCGACCTTTGATAGCCTTGTATGGATTTTCCATAGCGGTTCTTAACCTCTAACTTCTTTTCGAGAGATAGAGAGGTTCGGCCACCAAGGTTGATATCGAGCTGAAACGATTTTGGAGAAGACATTCATGTCACGAGTATGCCAAGTAACTGGTAAGCGTCCAGTAACGGGTAACAACCGTTCACACGCACGAAATGCTACTAAGCGTCGTTTTCTGCCGAACCTACAAACTCATCGTTTCTGGGTAGAGAGCGAAAAACGTTTTGTTAAACTACGTCTATCTGCTAAAGGTATGCGCATCATCGACAAGAAAGGTATTGATACTGTTCTTGCAGACATGCGTGCACGTGGCGAAAACGTTTAAGAGGAAATAAGCAATGGCAAAGAAAGGCGTTCGTGAGAAAATCCGTCTAGTATCTTCTGCAGGTACAGGCCACTTCTACACAACTGATAAGAACAAGCGTAACATGCCAGGCAAATTTGAGATCAAAAAGTTTGATCCAGTAGTTCGCCAGCACGTTATGTACAAAGAAGCAAAAATCAAATAATTGGTTTCAGTCTCTTTGATGAATTGAAAAACCCAACTTTCGAGTTGGGTTTTTTATTACCTGAATAAAAGTGCTGAAGATAAAGTGTTCAGTACGTCATCGGATTATAAAGTACTGCTGAAGTTATTTTACTGGTCCGACTCTATACTCGAATTTTTGATTGATCGCTCTCTGCCGCTTCGTTACCACTTCCCTACACACTTGCACACCGTTGTTCTAGTCAAGCTCAATACTCTTTGGTAGTTTACTCATAACGATAAGAGAGTAGAGATGGTTATGCGTGTGAGTCCGGCTCGTCGCCGCCGATGGAACAATATTCTTATTCTGGGCATTATCGCGTTTATAGTGATCTTAAATGCGCCGATGTGGATCAAAACTTACCTATTAACAGACCAAGCAGACCCTTACCCAAATGTACTTCGCTCCGACTATACGGTGGAGTCTTTGTACTATAGTGGCTGGGAGTTTGAACTGCATGATGGACGATGGCAATCCAACATCAAAGTTGATGCACCGATCAGTGAACTTGTATCACGCTGGCAATCATTGGAAGGGACCGAGCTCACCTCAGAACAGTACGATCATTTAAAACCTAACCTGACGGTACCTGAAACGGTAGAAGTTTGGTATCAGGATCTCGAAGAGCCGCAGCGGGTGACTTTCTTTCGTTTACCTGATTTTTGGCTATTTAAAACCTGGCAAGACAAATGGGTCGCTATCTCCGTCGATGAAAACTACCTTATGCCAGAGTAGAGCCTTTTTGCGCCTATACCCCTAATAAGCTTCCCTATTTATCGTTTTTCTTTTCGATTATGCTAGCAGCGAGAACTATTAGCCGGTGAATTGGAGAATCTAATGCCTGAGTTGCCAGAAGTTGAAGTCAGCCGTATGGGGATTAGCCCCCACATGGTTGGACAAACGATCCAGTCGTTTACTTTTCGAACGCCTAAATTGCGCTGGGATATTCCTACAGAGCTTAAAAAATTGGAAGGGCAGGTGATCCATGCGATTAGCCGTCGTGCGAAATACTTACTGATCGAGACAAACACAGGTACAGCCATTGTTCACTTGGGCATGTCTGGGTCTTTACGTGTCCTAGATGCTGACTTTCCGCCAGCAAAGCACGATCATGTGGATCTCAAACTAAGCAGTGGAAAAATACTGCGTTATAACGATCCGCGTCGTTTTGGGGCATGGCTGTGGTGTGCTCCTGGCGAGTCACATGCTGTGCTAGCAAACATGGGGCCTGAGCCTTTAACTGAAGAGTTCAATGCGGAATATGTAGCGGAGAAAGCTAAAAATAAGCGTGTCGCCGTCAAGCAGTTCATCATGGACAACAAAGTCGTGGTTGGTGTCGGAAATATCTACGCGAATGAGTCGTTGTTTAAATCTCGAATTCACCCTTCAAGGCCCGCAGGTAAGTTGACTTCTCAAGAGTGGGGGTTACTTGTTGAAAATATCAAAATGACACTTGAGATTGCCATTACGCAAGGTGGGACTACGCTGAAAGATTTTGCGCAAGCCGATGGAAAGCCGGGTTACTTTGCACAAGAGTTATTGGTTTACGGAAAAGCCGGAGAGCCATGCCCAGAGTGCGGCGAACGACTTCAAGAGCTAAAGATTGGCCAACGTAATACCTTCTTTTGTAGTGAGTGTCAGAAGTAAGTCGAGCTATTATCGAGCTTAAGTTGTTGTAATCTTGCGTTCGAGCCTCAATAATTCAATCAGTTTCGAATAACTTAGTAAATTATATGAAAGTCATTTATCCGGGCACTTTTGATCCAGTGACTAATGGTCACCTCAATCTAATAGAACGTACTCACGAAATGTTTGATGAGGTTGTGATTGGCGTAGCCGCAAGCCCATCGAAGAACACTATGTTTTCATTGGAAGAGCGCGTTGCACTGATGCAGGACGTTGTAGCGCATTTACCTGGTGTGACGGTAAAGGGGTTCTCCGGGTTATTAGTGGATTTCGCGAGAAATGAGAAAGCTAAGGTTCTTATTCGTGGTTTACGAACAACGGTAGACTTTGAATACGAGTTTGGACTGACCAACATGTACCGAAAGCTATTACCAGGAATCGAGAGCGTATTTTTAACTCCTGAAGAAGAGTTTGCGTTTTTATCGTCGACTATCGTGAGAGAAGTAGCGATTCATGGCGGAAGTATCGAACAATTCGTTCCCAAGCCAGTAGCCATCGCGATTGGGGAAAAACTGAATGAAAGACAGTAAGTTCCCTTATTATTTCTCAAACGCTCTCTCGATACTTATCCCTCGCTTTGTATATCGAGCACAAGCCAAGCGTTTACTTTCGAATCTGACCGAGGCAGAGCTGCAACGCTGTCTTGAGCGGGTGAACTATTACAATAAGTGTGAAACGCCGTTTTCAGTCGATAGCCGAGAACAAAGTTACTCGACCATCGATACATTCAAAAAAACGAAAGGCTGGACGTATTTTTTCGATCTTCGCCAAGTTGTACGCTATTTCCCTTCCAGTTTTGCGTTTAACTACATCAACGGCGATGTTACACACATCCCCAATGTACCGAGCTTTATAAAAAGCCGCCCTATTTTTGGTAACAACCAAAATTCAGTGGTGTTGAAACTTAATCAAGTTCGTCATTTTAAATTTATTGACGATCCTGTTCGCTATCAAGATAAAAAGGACATGGTAGCGTGGCGCGGCGTGGGTTTTCAGCCGCATCGTAAAAAGGTGATTCATGCGTTTTACAACCATCCGCAATGCAATATTGGCCAGACCCGCCCGGTAGAAGGGAAACCATGGGAAAAGGGCTTTATGAGTATTGAAGAGCAACTGCAGTATAAGTTTTTGCTCTGTATAGAAGGCAATGATGTGGCCACCAACCTTAAGTGGGCTATGTCGTCTAACTCCTTGGTTATTATGTCAAAGCCAAAATATGAGACTTGGTTTATGGAAGGTAAGTTAGAGGCAGGCGTCCACTATGTTGAAGTGAAGGATGACTATTCGGATTTGCCCGAAAAGATGGATTATTACCTAGCGAATGAGCAAGAAGCATTAGCGATCATTGAAAATGCGCACCAGTGGGTTGAGCAGTTCAAAGATAAACGTAAAGAGCGTTTGATCTCATTGATGGTTGCCGATAAGTACTTCGCTTTATCTCAGCAACAATAAAAAAGGGGCGAAACGCCCCTTTTTTATAATCTTAAGCTTCTAGAAATTGATCAACACCATTCTCACAGCGTTTAAGCTTGTTTTTAATGGTGTTTTCTAAAATCTCGTCATTTTGTCCGAGTGACGCGCGAGAGTTTTCTACGTGGTACAAGTGGTAGCCTACACCTGCGAATTTTAGGTAAAGACGTGACTTACCCGCATTCAACATGCGATGAACAAACTCGCTGTCTTCGCGTCCCCATCCAACAAAATCTTGGTTGAAGCCATTCACCTCGATGACATCTTGTCGCCAAAACGCCATGTTGCAACCGCGAGTGGCTTTATCGTTATTGCGCTCGTAAGAGAACCATTTCGATAGCAAAGCGTTGGTGATGCAGTTTTTACGATTGCGAATGCCTTTGCTGAAGGTAGAAGGCACTAAGCCGTTTTCCATGATGGCCTTGCTGCAGCTTTCATCCGTTAACACACGTCCGCCCTGCACAAACCAATTTGGTTTTGCGACTTGCTTATGTGATTCAATAAACGTTTGGGACAGCACCATGTCGCCATCAATCATGATGAGGTAGTCACCTGATGCTTTGGCGATCGCGCGGTTGCGGCTCATTGAAAGTTGAAAGCCATTATCTTCGTGCCAGCTATGAATAAGTGGTACTGGAAAGCCGTCACGCAGTTGGTCAACCATTGCTTTGGTGTCTTCTCGAGAGCCATCATCTGCAACAATTACTTCGTCAGGCAAAACGGTTTGACGTTTCACGCTTTCTAACACCGCTTTTAATGCTTCTTTCCAGTTGTAAGTGGTGATAATTAAAGTCGTTTTCATGATTTTTTTGCCTGTTCACGTAAGTAGAGATCGATATATTTTACAAAAGTAGAGTGCATGCTTAGCCAAGCTAGAATGAAGCCATGCTTGCCATCAAGGAAGCCTCGTTTGAGAACATACATCTTCAAAAAGCTAGCAAGAGCGTGAACGATAGCGGTCGTTAAACCCGCTTTCTTTTTACCTTCACGTTCATCCGTCCAGGCCTTGAGGTAGCCAGTGGTTTTATTGATGTAATGATGAAGGTGCTCGTAAGTGTAGTGATGCAGTCGACCATCCAGTTTTTCAGTTTGATAGTTTTTCTCATCAACTTTTTCATGAACGAGCGAATCATTATATTGTGTATATTCGGTGCGATATAAGCGCACAATCCAGTCTGGAGACCAACCAGAATGGTAGATGAACTTACCAAACGCTGAGCTTAGTCGATTAAGTTTGTATAAAACGTTCGGCTTATTGGCTGATACCGCGTGTAAGATACTTTCTTTTAGCTCTGGAGTGACTTGTTCGTCCGCATCAAGCCACAAAACGTAGTCTGCCGTAACGTATTGCTGCGCCAGTTGGCGCTGTTTACCGAATCCTGGCCAATCTAGGTTGGTGTAAAACTTATCTGTGTATTGTCGGGCGATTTCTTCAGTGCGATCAGTGCTGCCCGAGTCTAGAAGGACAATCTCATCGACCCAATCTTTTACTGTGTCTAGACAAGCTTGTAAGTGCTTCTCTTCATTTTTTACAATTAAGGCAACGGCTAAGGTTGGTTTGGACAAGGTCATTTCCTTCTTAACAAATCAAGACAGTAAGTTTACTGGTATTGAGGATACAAATCTTCTAAGACTTGATCGAACATGCTCATTACTTGAGTGCTGGTAATGCGGTTCATTGCCGTTTCATCTTTAGCGCGAGTTCGCCAGCTTAACTCGTGACTGTTTTTACCTGTTTCCGCAAAGATCGTTTCTTCATACACTGAGACAACGTATTTTAGATAACGGTAAGGTCCCACTCGCAGCGGATTATGGTGTGCATAGAGCCCGATGATTGGTGTTTTCATTGCATTCGCCATGTGTGCTGGTCCGGTATCGGGGGCGATGACCATTTCAACCTTATCTATTAACGCAAGCATTTGCAGAATTGAACTTTGTCCAACTAAATTTAGACACGGTTCTTCCAAGCGAGATTGAATGGCCTCTGCCAGATCCAATTCTACCTGAGCAGGGCTGCCTGCCAGAATCACGTTCCAGCCTTTTGCTCTGGCGTGATGAATCACATCCACATAACCTTCCGCGTTCCAGTTTTTATAAGCTTTGCTCGCACCAGGCACAATCAGCAGGTTAGGTTTACTACGAGAAATATGAGACTCTGCCCAAGCTTGATCGTGGTCTGAATAAGAAAGTACCCAGTCTAGTCCTGCCTTTGGTACCCCAATTTGATGGGCAAAGGCCATTAAGCCATCTGCGACATGCAGAGATTGCGGGGAAGGCACTTTGACATTGGTAAATAGTGTTTGAAAGTCCTGGCTTCTATCAGAAGAGAAACCAAGTTTGTATTTTGCTTTAATGCCCAACGTTGCGACACTCGCTCGAATCGCGTACTGCATATGCAATAGCGCATCAAACTCTCTGCCTTTCAGCTGTCGCCAAAGTGATTTGTAGCCATCAAGTCCCGCTTTTTTATCAAAAACAATCACTTCTACACCATCGATGGCGGCTAATAACTGGGCTTCAAGTTTACCCGTTATCCAAGTAATCTGGGTCGAAGGCCAGTGTTTCTGAATAGCTTGAATGCTGGCGATAGTATTGCAAACGTCTCCGATAGCGGACAAACGCAAGACGCATAGTGACGATGGGGCAGAAGTGAACATAATTATTGTCTGATTCGATGAATAGAGGCAGGTAAATTATGCAGACATCCCCAATAAATGTAAAATACACGGCTCGAATATAGCTAAGTACTGATAAGTGTTCTGCAATGTCAAAGACAACACCACATCAATCGCAAGAATCTGGCAAGCCGGGTAACACCGGGCTAAAGCGTATCGTTAAAGCGACGGGTTATTCGATCCAAGGATTAAAAGCGGCTTTTAAGCATGAAGCTGCAATTCGACAAGAGTTGGCTCTTTTGAGTATTGCTGTGATTTTGGCTTGGCTAGTGGATGTCGGCATGGTTGAGCGTATCTTAATGATCGGGGTCGTGGTATTAGTCTTGATTGTAGAGCTTGTAAACTCAGCGATTGAGGCGGTAGTGGATCGTATCGGTATTGAACGGCATGAACTCAGTGGTCGAGCTAAAGATATAGGCTCTGCTGCCGTTATGGTTGCTTTGGCGTTTGCTGCATTTACTTGGTTGTATATATTAGCCAGCCGGTATTTAGGCTAGAGGGTGAGCGTATGACTCAACAGTATAAAAACAACAACCAAGTGATCTGGTTTGATGACGAGACCATTACAGACCCTAGCCAACCGATATTTGATGCGGAATACTGGCAGTCCTCCGACAAGGTGGTTGGCAGTGCGACGGGGCGAGGCACGACATGGTTTATCCAACTAGAGAACATGCAAGCGGCACTACGTCATTACCGTCGTGGCGGTTTGTTTGGGAAGTTAATTAACGATCATTATTGGTTCTCTGGCTGGGATAACACCCGTTGTGCGCAAGAGTTTCAGCTTTTGTTGGCGCTAATTGAGGCTGGGGTGCACGTTCCTCGTCCTATTGCAGCAAGAGCCGTAAAGTCAGGACTCTTCTATCAAGCTGATTTATTAAGTGAGCGAATCCCAAACGCCAGAGATCTGGTTAGTATCTTGCAAGAACAGTCTTTATCGGTAGAAATGTATCAGAAAATAGGGCAAGAAATTGCCAAGATGCATCAGGTTGGCGTTAACCATACTGATTTGAATATCCACAATATCTTGATCGACGACAAAGATAAGGTATGGATTATCGATTTTGATAAGTGTCGTTTTGAAACTTCTGGTGACTGGAAGCATCAAAATCTAAATAGACTTCTGCGTTCATTTAATAAAGAGCGTTTAAAGCGACAGATTATTTGGCAAGAATCCGATTTTGAACATTTTCAGGACGGTTATGCTTCTCAATCTTAATTGAGTTTTTTATCATTTTATGTTGATTGCTCTAAGTAAGCCTTCTTGAGTCTAACGATGCTCGAGTGAGTCTATAAACTACAATAATCATAAAGTATTCATGTGTATCTGATGGCACAAAAATTAACGTAGGTAACATTTGTAATGAAAATATTAGTAACCGGTGGAGCAGGCTTTATTGGGTCAGCTGTTGTCCGACATATCATTCGTGACACCCAAGATACCGTCATCAATTTAGATAAACTGACCTACGCAGGGAATCTAGAATCACTGGTTGATGTCTCAGAGAGTGAACGTTACTACTTTGAGCAAGTAGATATCTGTGACCGAGCTGAACTAGATCGCGTGTTTTCAGAGCATCAACCCGATAGGGTGATGCATTTGGCGGCTGAGTCTCATGTCGATCGCTCTATTGATGGTCCTGCTGCTTTTATTGAGACCAACGTGATGGGCACTTACCATTTGCTTGAAGCGGCTCGTCAATATTGGTCGGGCTTAGATGAAGCGCGCCAATCGGCATTCCGTTTTCATCATATTTCTACGGATGAAGTGTATGGTGATTTAGAGGGAACGGATGATTTGTTCACCGAAACCACTTCATACGCGCCGAGCAGCCCATATTCTGCATCTAAAGCTTCGAGCGATCACCTGGTTCGCGCTTGGCAACGTACTTATGGCTTACCAACACTTATCACTAATTGCTCCAACAACTATGGCCCGTACCACTTCCCAGAGAAGTTGATCCCTCTGATGATTTTAAATGCCCTCGATGGCAAGCCGTTGCCTGTGTATGGTGATGGTATGCAGATCCGAGATTGGCTGTTTGTGGAAGACCATGCTCGCGCGCTGTACAAAGTGGTCAACGAAGGTGAAGTCGGTGAAACCTACAACATTGGTGGCCATAACGAAAAAGCCAACATCGAAGTGGTGAAAACCATTTGTGCTTTGCTTGAAGAGCTGCAACCAAACAAACCTGCAGGTGTTGAGTCTTATGAATCTTTGATCACGTATGTGAAAGATCGCCCCGGTCATGATGTGCGTTACGCAATTGATGCCACCAAGATTGCTCAAGAGCTTAACTGGACGCCAGAAGAAACGTTTGAAAGCGGTATTCGCAAAACCGTGGAATGGTACCTCAATAATCCGCAATGGTGGCAACGCGTGCTTGATGGTTCATACAGTTTAGAGCGATTAGGAGCGGGCGAATAATGAAAGGCATTATTTTAGCAGGTGGCTCGGGCACTCGCCTTTACCCTATTACACGCGGTGTTTCTAAGCAGTTACTGCCGGTTTATGACAAACCAATGATTTACTACCCGTTGTCAGTACTCATGCTTGCGGGCATTCGTGAAATCTTGATCATCACCACGCCAGAGGACCAGGAGGGTTTTCAGCGTCTATTAGGTGATGGCTCAGAGTTTGGCATTGAGTTGCAATACGCGATTCAACCAAGCCCAGACGGCTTAGCTCAAGCGTTCATCATTGGCGAAGAATTCATTGGCGATGATTCAGTATGTTTAGTGCTGGGTGACAACATCTTTTATGGACAAGGGTTCACTCCGAAGTTGCAGCAAGCTGCTGCTTTGACGGAAGGTGCGACGGTCTTTGGCTATAAAGTGAAAGATCCTGAGCGCTTTGGTGTGGTGGAATTTGATGAAGAGATGAGAGCGCTATCGATTGAAGAGAAGCCATTCAAGCCAAAATCCAATTACGCCGTTACCGGACTGTATTTCTACGATAACCGCGTCGTGGACATTGCCAAAACTATTCAACCGTCTCATCGTGGCGAGTTAGAAATTACGAGTATTAACCAAGCTTACTTAGAGCAAGGGAAATTGACGGTTGACGTGCTAGGGCGCGGCTTTGCGTGGTTAGACACGGGGACACATGGCAGCTTGCTTGAAGCTGCTCACTTTGTCGAAACGATCGAGAAACGACAAGGTTATAAAGTGGCTTGCTTAGAAGAGATTGCTTATCGCCGAGGGTGGTTAACACGAGATCATATTCAAGCTGCAGGAAAAGCCTTATCTAAAAACGATTATGGCCGCTATCTTCTAGAGTTATTGGAAGAATAAATGTCAAATATACCGCTAATATCTTTTCAGAAAATGGGTGATGAGCGAGGTTCACTAATCTCGTTAGAGCAACACAAAAACATTCCGTTTGATATCAAACGTATTTACTACATTTTTGATACACAAAGCGGTTTAGCTAGGGGCTTTCATGCACACTACGACTTAGAGCAAGTCGCTATCTGTATGAAAGGTAGCGTGACTTTCGTCATTGATGATGGCACCACGAAAGAGAAAGTGACGCTTTCATCTCCCGATGTAGGACTGCATATCAAAGGCTTAAAATGGCGTGAGATGCACGACTTTTCTGAAGATTGTGTGCTAATGGTTGTCGCTAGTGAATTGTATGATGAAGCCGATTACATACGCGATTATGCTGAATTTTTGAATGTGGTAAACAAACATGCTGAAAAGTAAGACAATACAACTTCGCCTTGTTCAAGAAGATGATGCAGAGTTTATAACTCAGCTTCGAGGTGATGAAAAATACAATACACACTTGTCCAAATGCGATACGAGTGTTGAAGCACAAAGATTATGGATAAGAGCGTATAAAGAGGACGAGCAACAAAAGAAGCAGTTTTACTTCATTATAGAGAGGCTAGATGGAACCAAATGCGGAACAGTTAGACTTTACGACTTTAAAGGTGTTTCTTTTTGTTGGGGAAGTTGGATCCTGAATCATGAAAAAACACGTTACGCTGCCCTCGAAAGTGCTCTTTTAGTTTATCAATTTGGCTTTGATGTGTTGGGTTTTAAAAAATGCCACTTCGATGTTCGCAAAGATAACCATGCGGTAAACAAATTCCATGAAAAGTTCGGTGCTCGACTCGTTGGCGATACAGACTTGGATTATCTTTATGAAATATACCCGTCAGATATTGAGCCAATGAAATTGAAGTGTGAAAAAATCCTAGGTAGATAATGAACGTTAATTTTTTAGAGCTAAAGCGCTTAAATGCCGAGTACGAAGACGAATTGAAACAAGCCTGTGCACGCGTGATTGAATCTGGCTGGTATATCCTTGGCAAGGAAACGGAACAGTTTGAACAAGCATTTGCTGACTACTGTGGTGTTAAACACTGTATAGGCGTTGCGAATGGCTTAGATGCTTTAACACTGACGTTAAAGGCTTGGCGAGAGCTAGGAAAAATCAACAAAGGTGATGAAGTTATCGTACCGGGTAATACCTATATCGCATCGGTATTGGCGGTCACCGAAGCGGACTTGGTTCCGGTGTTTGTGGAGCCGGATGAGCAGACGCACAATATCAGTCCTGAAGCGATTGAAGCGGCGATTACAGAAAAGACGAAAGTCATTTTGCCGGTGCACCTGTACGGCCAGTTGGCCGATATGCCAGCGATTATGGCGTTGGCAACAAAACACAATCTTCTCGTGTTGGAAGACAGCGCCCAGTCTCATGGTGCGACACTTGATGGTAAGAAGTCTGGAGCATGGGGTGACGCCTCAGGCTTTAGCTTCTATCCGGGTAAAAACCTAGGTGCATTGGGTGATGGTGGCGCTATTACGACCAACGATGAAGAGCTTGCCGAAACCTTGCGTGCCCTTCGAAACTACGGTTCACATGTTAAATACCAGAATCTTTATCAAGGATTGAACAGTCGTTTGGATGAAATTCAGTCGGCGATGTTGTCAGTGAAACTGAACTACCTTCCAGCGCAGACGAAAGCGCGTCAGGAGCTGGCGGCATTTTACTTACGCGAAATCAACAACCCGAATATTATCTTGCCGGAAGTGACAGAGCCTGAGGCACATGTATGGCATTTGTTTGTGGTGCGAACTTCACACCGAGATGCATTGGTTAAGCATTTATCAGAGCATGGTATTCAAACACAAGTACATTACCCGATAGCGCCGCATAAACAGCAGGCTTATAAAGAGTTTGGTCATCTGTCATTAGCGTTGACTGAGCAGTTACAAAATGAGGTGCTTTCATTGCCAATGTCGTCCTACTTGAGTGAAGACGAGAGTCAAGAAGTAGTCGATGCAATCAACTCTTTTAAGGTTGAGTAATGACACAAGAGCATGTGCAAGTATTAGAAGACGTGGTTTATGTCTTCTTTTGTTATAAACAATCTCGTTATCTTGAGAAAACATTGCCAGCGGCATTGAACCAGACCGTGTGGCCAAGCCAATTATTGATCTTGGATGACTGTTCACCTGATGATAGTCATAAAATAATTCTATCGCTTTTAGAGTTTGCGCCTAAAGGATTAAATATTGAATATCGCCACAATAAGCAAAATGTTGGTTTAGTTAGCCAAATCAACTCCTTGCGGGGGCAATACCAAAATAAGCTTATTATTGTACAAGCTGGCGATGATATAGCGATGCCGAGCCGAGTTGAGGAAACTTATGAAGCCTGGTTGAAAAATGGCAAACCAAGCTTAATTATTGGTGGTTACGACAAAATTTCTGAGCAAGGCGATGTTATTGAGTCATTTGAATCGATTAAGCAAAATAAAAAGCCGTACACACTCGAAAATATTATTAATAGAAAGTGTGCAGTAGATGGTTGTTGCGCCGCTTTTACCTCTGATGTACTGAACGAGTTTGCTCCTTACAACAAAGACATCATCAATGAAGATCGCATCAATGTCCTTCGAGCCTTTTTGTTAAATGGTATTCATCATGAAAACAAAAAATGGATCCAATATCGATTGGGTGGCATATCAACGTTCGCAAAAGAAACACGTGAAGAAAGGTATGACAACACAGTAATTAATGCTCAGCGTGAACTGCAAGATCTTAAAATGAACTTGCGAGATGCAGAGAGTAAAAACGCCACTAAAGTTGTGAGTGCGATTAAAAAGCGTATGTGTACCGCTGAGTTTATGGCATCACTTTCACAATCAAAGTCTGCTTTGTACAGCGAAGCGATTTGTTATTTTGTTAAAACGCTGGATTATCGAACGGTTTTAAAAGTTTTGCGTAGGTTAAGATGAATAAAATTAAAAATATAAAGCAATCGATAAGTATGAAGAGGCATTTTTCTTCAACTTTCCGTTCATTCAAAAAGCGAAGCGATAAAAGCACTGATTCACCTAAAGACTTTTATCGTACACATGAGAAATGTACGGTTTTAGGTAATGGACCATCCTTAAAGTCAGATATTAATAGTATTGGTACAGATAGTGATGTGATTGCTGTTAATCATTTCTCAGAGTCTGAGCATTTTACGGCGTTGAAACCTAATAAATATATTTTAATTGATAGCTATTTCTGGGATGAAACCACCCATAGCTCTCTGGTGGAAAAAAGAGATAAATTGTTTAAAGATCTAAATGAACTTGTGTCTTGGGAAATGCAATTGATTATTCCTGACTTTGCTGACAGAGAGTTCATTCAAGGCAATATCAAAAACAGCAACATAGCGATAAAAGTGCTGCGAGCAATTCCTAGTAATGTAACTAATATTAAATATGGCCCAATGGCACTATCTTCTGGTATAGTCGCACCTCCAGCTGTCAATGTGCTTATCTTTGCTGTGTATGTAGCAATTCTATGTGAATATGATTCAGTGGAAATATTTGGAGCGGATATGAGCTTCCATAATGATGTCCATGTTGATCAAGAGAGCAACCAGCTTTATATGGTCTACAAGCATTTCTATGGAAAAGAAGAGAAGTTGCCGCTCCTAGAAAATCCTCAAAAGGTCAAACCTTTTAATATGACGGACTTGATGCGATTAACTTTCTTGACGTTTTATGCACATCAACTGTTAAATAAATGGGCCGATCTCAAAGGGGTAAAAATCGTGAATAGGTCTAGTTTCTCTATGATCGATGCTTATCCTAGACGATGAAATGACAGGTAAATAGACGCTACAATTGTAATGTCTATTTACCGATGATCATATATTTTTCTGTAACCACATAGATTCAGCGAAAGTAAAGTCCTCTGGCCAATCTATATCAATTGAGCTCTCTGCATCCTGTATGTACATCGAAGGCTTTAGTCCAATTCGATCATTTAGCTTTTTGTAGTTTTCTACACTATTTAAAAAGACTGAGCTATCGATTTCATAAAGAGGTTCAATTGTCTGAGTTCTAGGCCATTTTTCTATATTACGATCGTAGCTAATTGGCTTATCTTTATTCCAAATAAACCCACGTAGTTCTTTGACCGTCATTAATGAATCATAACCTTCCGTGAGTGCTTGATTATACTGTTTGATAATAGCGCTATAACCTGACTCGTCTAAGAATGGTGAGGTTACATGAGTCCAAAGTACGTGACCCGTAGTAATAATCGAAGGAACATATCTAATAAGATCATCAGTGCTTGTTGAACTTGCCCCTAGGTGCTCTGGGCGTTCATCTATTCGTATGCGAGAATCTTTATATGTTGAAGCAAAATCCAGTACAAAGTCATCGTTTGAAGATACGACTATCGAATCTAGGTCAGTTATATTGATTAACTGATCCAGTTTGATTTTTAGTAACCCACCTTTTACACCTGCAAAGTCTTTGGTATTTTTGTTTGGGATACGTTCACTGCCTTTCCGGCATGGTAGAAAAACATGGACACTCATGCTTACCAACTCCTTAGAATATTGAAACCTTCACTTTTTGATAAGCTTTCAAGCTCTTCTTTTACATTTGAAAAAGGAAGATAGCCAAGAAAATCAATATTATTCTCTTTGGCTGCGTGAAAGTCTGATAATGCGTCACCGATCATTAGAGCCGCGCCTGAAGACTCCTTTAGGATGGTTGCAACGTTATCTGCTTTCGCGGTAGGTGATCCTAGAATTAACGTAAAATATTGCGCCAGCTCTCTTTTAACAAATACTTCTCGTAATTCGTCTTGAGCAGATCCACTCGCTACATAGAGTTTGGCTGGGCAATCTGTAATTGCTGCAATAAAATTAGGCGTCAGTTGAGCTTCCATGTATAGCTCTTCACACTGCTTTGAGTAGCAGTTTAGTATACGTTCGTACAATGCTTCATCTGCATTTGTGATGAAATGTTCAACAAAGTAACTCACATGATGAAAACGCGATTTGCCAAAATTAGCTTTAAAATAAGTGCAACACTTATCTATTTCGAGCTCTGATACTTGAGCCATGCGTAAAGCATTACGCATGGCATCAATTTTGAGGTTATTTGAGTCTAGGATCACGCCATCGCAGTCAAAAATAACAGTATCATAGCCATTAAATAGCGGGTGCATAAATAGACCCTGCTTTTACTGGATAAGTGGTTGGGGTTAACGCTTGAATTGATGTACTTCCAAACTGCTGACTAACCATGCTAAAGATCTCATTCATTTCCATTTGGCGTCGGTCAGTCACATCATAACCATCAAAACCAACGAGAGATATCTTCTGCGCTTGACCTATAAAAGCGATACATAACGCATATGCAGCGGTATTATCATACGGTAGTGTACAGTAATTTTTATGGGCGGTGAGAGTATCCTTCTCTATGGTGCTACTGTAATCAATCATAGAAATATTACTAAATTTACTTAGCTCGTCTTCGTCAAAGCGGTTCTTTGGCAAAAATACGGGTTTGGCTACCTCTGAGTAATGGCTGCTTTCTGACAAGTATTTAGAGTTATGAGATACAGCAAAGTAATCGAAAAGCTCAGTGTCAATCTCATGCTTTGTATTGATGCCAATTACGATAGGCTTTCGAGTTTTAATGTATGTTTCGATCGCGACTCTATGTGTTGCCGTATTGGGCGTATTAGTGACCAGTAAGACTTCTTTTCCTGAAAAGATACCTGATAGATCTGATTGGCTTTCAGTCGGTTGGCTTATTTTCCCTACAGTAAGCGCTTCTTCTAAGACATCACCATTATAGCTTGTTGTACCTTCTAGCTTTTTTAAATGCTCGATAGCACCAACAATTTCTTCTGTTCCGTAATTAGGATTTGAAAGCATATTCTGGATGTAAGTTGGGTGAATATCGTTTTTGGCCCCCAAGTAATATAGAAGGCTTGAGCCCCAACCGTATCTTCTTTGCATTGGCTCAAAATGGCGAATAACTAGTTCATATATTGCTGTTGGCAAGTATTTATCTAGTCCATCAAGTTCGGCGAGCAGGTTTTCGGTCTGGGCATTCCCAGCGCCTCGTCCCATTCCGGTAACGGTCACATCCAACCATGTAACACCATTCGAACGAGCAGTCATCGTATTGGACATTGCTTGACCCATGTTGTTATGGGTGTGGATACCAATGTCGCCATCCCAGTTTTGCTTTACAATTTCGGCAATGCGAGTGACTTCTGCACCATCCATATTTCCGAGAGAGTCAGCAAAATAGATAACATCAGGGGTTGCTTTTGCTACCGCCTGTACCTTTTCCGCAATAACTTGGGATGGTTTTCCGCCCGCTTGCATCAGATTTAGGCCAACGATATACCCCATTTCTTTGAAAGCTTTAATCATGCTTTCACACTGCTCTGCTTCATTGAAATGTGCCGCGATACGAACGAGATCAACTTTACTTTCTTGTGCTGGTACAAAAAGATCATTGATGGCAGCTTCAACAGGCTTACCCGCATCTAGCAAAGTTTTTGCATCAACCATTACGCCATATGTCGGACCTTTCGGTAGGTGTAGCGTGTTTAGAAACTCTTCAGTCGTATAAGCAAATGGACCACTGTAAACAGATTTAGGATAATTACGAAGCCCTAATTCAACATAATCAATTTTAGCTTTTGCAACTGCAGTGAGGTAAGCGTCAACGACTTCTGGTGAAAAGTCCCAGTGATTATAGTAGCCACCATCGCGAAGAGTACAGTCTAAAATTTTTTGCATAATGGATATTCTTTTTAAGTTAAACAGGTAATGTGCTTAGTACAGTAAAACATACAAGCTTAATAGTAAAAGTGAGGTATTTATCAAACTAATTATTAAGTTATTACTTATCACTTTGTGGGAGTAAGCTCATTGTTCGGTTTAGAGCGCCTTGATTGGATGAGGCCCATTTATTAGCATGCAAAGCTCGGAGTAAATATTTATCTTGTTGAGAAATGATCTCTGTAGTCCTTAGGGCAAGGGTCGTTGAGTCTGGCACAATTAAGATACCATCCACAGCTAGTAAGTTTTCAACAATCTCCTTAAAGTTGAAATAGCTAGGGCCAGTGATTATGACTTTTTCTAACATGGCAGGCTCTAGCACATTGTGCCCACCAACCTTATCTCCAATTAGGCTACCGCCCATAAAGCAGATATCCGCTGCACCCATCAACGTTAGCATCTCACCCATAGTATCGCCGAGATATACTTGAGTATTCGTCTCTACTGCATGAGTTGAAGTGCGACGCACAGTGTTAAAGCCTTGCTGTTGGCAAAGCGCAAACACATCATCAAATCGTTCCGGATGGCGAGGAACCAAAATAAGTAATGCATTTGGATGAGATTTTAAAACTTGTCTATGTGCATCTAATACCTGTTCGTCCTCGCCTTTGTGGGTGCTAGCTGCAATCCAAATCGGACGATCGTTTCCAAGTTGGGCTCGAAGCTGCTGTCCTTGCTGTTTCACTTGCTCTGATATTTGAATATCGAACTTAATCGAGCCAGTAACGGATAGTTTCTTTTTCTCAACGCCTAAGCGTTCGAAGCGCTCTGCATCTGAATCCGTTTGGCAGAGTACTTGAGTTAGGCATGGATGAAGCTGGTTAAAAAGCCGCTGTATTTTGGCGTAGTTCTGACACGATTTTTCAGATAGGCGCGCATTTACGACAGTTATAGGGACACCCGCTTTGTGAACATTGTGAAGCGTGTTTGGCCACAGCTCAGTCTCAATGATCAACATCTGTTTTGGTTGCACTGCTTTAAGAAAACCTTTGATAGCAAACCCAAAGTCAATTGGCATATAGCGGTGTTCAATTAAATCACCCAACTTAGCAATCTGTTCAGCTCCGGTACGTGTTGTTGTTGTAACTAGAATAGATTGTTCGGGGTTTTGTTCCTTAAGGGCTTTGATTAAAGGTGTTGCTGCTATGCTTTCACCAACAGATACGGCATGTATCCAAATAGGTTTGTCGTTGCTTTTTAGCTTGGGGGTTATGCCAAAGTGCTCTTTCCAGCGAGAGCCGAACTTAGGCTTATTTGGTTTGCTCTTGTACAAACCAAATAAAAGCAGCGGTGACGCTAGGGCGAGTAGTAAGGTATAAACAATACGAACTAACATGAGCTTATCGTAATGGCGTCAAGTTTTTGGATGCTATCTAGCACTTGCTTAGGCGAAAGTTCTGTCAAGCACTTAAGGTGTTTGTATTGACATTCACGCTGGAAACAAGGGCGACAATCAATATCGGTATGAACAATCTCCACTTTTTCTGCGAGTGGGGGGGTGTACTTCGGTGAAGTTGAGCCATACACGGCAACAACATTACAACCAACCGCAGCTGCCACATGCATTAAGCCTGAGTCATTCGCGACAACAGTCTTACATGCAGCAAGGAGATCGACTGCTTCAATTAAGCTGGTTTGGCCTGCCAGAACATGAATGTGCTCATGGAATTGCGTCGGAACAAGTGCGCGAATATTGTTACAAGTCTCTAAGTCCTTTTGAGAACCAAACAACCAGATTTGGTGCCCAGAACGAGCCATTTGCGTCGCAACTTCAGCGTAGTGTGTTTCGGGCCACTTTTTGGCAGGACCAAACTCTGCTCCCGGGCACAGTCCAATAATTGGTTGGTCTTGCGTTAAGTTGAACTTTTTGAGCGTGGCTTGTTGCTCTGCCGCGTTGATTGCAAGGCGTGGGCGAGGCAAGGTTTTAAGCCCGCCGAGAGAGTTAGAATCCACCATTTCTGCTTTTGGATAAGCTAACGCTACATAGCGCTCTACCATGTACTGAAAAGACTTCATGTTAGGGCGTAAGTCGTTCAATAAACCATAGCGCATTTCTCCCTTCCAGCCAGTACGAAGGGGAATGTTGGCAAACCATGGGATCAGTGCTGATTTCGCTGACTTAGGCAAGATATAGGCGTGGTCATATTGCTTTTCACGTAATGATTTGCCAATTTCCCTGCGGCCTAATAAGTTAAACTCACCATGACCGATAGGCATTTCAATCGCTTGATGGATTTCTGGCATACGCTCAAGAATCGGTTTACACCATCCTGGAGCGATAACGTCAATTTGGCTATCTGGATGGCGTTGCTTTAATACGATATATAACGATTGCGACATTACCATATCGCCGACCCATGCAGGGCCAATGACTAAAATCTTCATGCTTTGTTTTTCCAGTATAGGAATTTCAAAATTGACTCATAAGTTCTAAAAAGTTCAGCGTATATTTTATTCGCAAGAGTCATTTTGGATTTATCTTTTCTTTTACCACCAATCGTCGAAGCAATCTCTGCTCTAGTAAAGAGATCTGGAGACACGCTGTAGACTTGAACACCATGTCTCCATGGTTTTTCCATGTAGTCATCGACTGGTTCAATAAACTCTTGAGCATGCATAACAAACTTTGAGGCTGCTTTAGGTGTAACGATATAAGCGGTGGTACCACAAGTGCCTGCTGAGTATCCCCCTAGCATATGATTATCATCAATCGGTACGATTGGGGTGAATACACGCTTCTGAGTGGCAGACAACTTGATGTAGTCATAATTAGAAGTCAATGGAAGGGTATGTTCGAGTACTTGCTTCAGCCCTTCTACGGGGTCGACGTTGTCTTCTAAGATGACGATCGGTTCATCAAGCTCAACACAGCGAACCCACAACTCGTAATGGCTTGCAAAACAGGCGACTTCACTGGTTTTTAATTGATACCCTTTGCGGCGTAGAGTAATGGTAGGACGACTTTTTTCTGAATGAAGAAAACGGTCAACAGAGCCATCTACTGCATCAAAAAATTCAAACGTAATGTCTTGTTGTTTTAACTTTTCTTCAATACGTTCTCGGCGATCTAGCGATCGAGCCAAGCTTACGACAAATACTTTCACTGCACTTTCCAGTCGCTGTTATATCTTGGTTTAAACAAATTGTAATAGTTATTGCCGTCTTCTTGAGAGTGCAGCAACTGTAGTACCCACATATATTGTTCGGGTTTATCACCGACAAAATATTCAATGGCTTCATTACAGGTACGAGCGTCTTGCTCTTCGCCTTTATCCAGCTCAAACGCTGGTAAAATCTCAATATCAAACGTACCATCTTCAGTGTTCATCGACGCAAATAGAGGCAGTACTTTTGAGCGTGATAGTTTCGCAATTTTGCCTAAACCAGGTAGCGTTGCTTTACGTGTTGCAAAAAAATCCACAAACACACTATGCTCTGGGCCGTGATCTTGATCAGGTAGATAATACCCTACATAGCCATCTCGAATGGATTTCAGAAAAGGCTTAATGCCACCTGAGCGTTCATAAACACGACCACCGTATTGGACCCTTTGCTTGTGCATCAGCCAGTCAGCAACATCATTCTTTTGCTTCTTCGCCATTGCAGAAACTGGCATTCCCATTGAAGCGAGCAAGATAGCAGGCACATCAATAGCCCAAGAGTGGGGAACCATTAAAATTACATTTTCGTTGCTATCAATGTGCTGTCGTAAAATGTCTAGGCCGCGAATTTGGCAACGGTTCTGAAGCCATTTTGGTGAGCGTAAACTTAGTAACCCGAAGCGAAAAAAGAACATGGCCGCTGTGTAGAGTGTTTTTTCTATCAAAGCTTCACGTTCTTGGAACGATTTTTCCGGAAAACACAGCTCAAAGTTAACCCTCGCTCGATGAGCTGGACCTTTGTGGGATTTAGACAGTTTTTTGGCTATGGTTTTCGCCAACCACTTTTGTAAACCCAGTGGCATTAATGATAACGGTAAAAATAAGATAACACCTAACCACGTGCCCCAGTACTTAGGCGACAGAAAGTGGCGCTTAAACTCAGGGTTATATGCTTTGGGGTCGAAGTCATCACGTTTTATTGTCATGGCGTGTCTAGTTACCTATTCGTGTACGGGCGAAGTGGTTTAAATGAGAAAAAGATAGTTAGGAATGATACAGGCTATTGCACTTGAGTAAAGGTGGCAGGTTATGGTTCTACCACCTTGTGGTGCTTAACTGTTTTGGATAGTTAAGTATTCGGCAACGCCTTCTGCAACTGTCTTGAATTCAACATCACAACCTGCGGTGCGCAGTTTGGTCAGATCCGCTTGTGTGAATTCTTGGTAAGCGCCTTTTAGGTGCTCAGGGAATGGGATGGTTTCAATTTGGCCTTTGCCATGATGCTTGATAACTGCTTTTGCTACCTCTTCAAAAGATTCAGCACGGCCAGTACCACAGTTAAAAATGCCTGATACGCCGTTTTCTAAGAACCACAGGTTTACTTTACATACATCACCAACGTAAACGAAGTCGCGTTTGAATGATTCGCTGCCCGCGAACAATTTAGGATTTTCACCTGCGTTAAGTTGGTTGTTTAGGTGGAACGCAACTGATGCCATGCTACCTTTGTGGTCTTCACGTGGGCCATATACGTTGAAGTAGCGGAAGCCGGTGATTTGAGAAAGGGTCTCACCATGTTCTTCAGCGTCTTGCCATAGGCGACGAACGTAGTTATCAAACTGCTGTTTCGAGTAACCGTATACATTCAGTGCGCCTTCGTATTCGCGTTCTTCAACGAAAGTATCTGTATCGCCGTAAGTGGCTGCTGAAGAAGCGTATAGGAATGGAATCTCGCGATCTAAACAGTAATGAAGCAGCTCTTTAGAGTACTCATAGTTGTTTAGCATCATGTACTTGCCGTCCCACTCAGTCGTTGCAGAACAAGCACCTTCATGGAAAATTGCCTCAATCGGACCAAAATCATCGCCCGCCATAATTTGGGTCAGAAAGTCGTCACGATCCATGTAATCTGTGATGTCCAGATCAACTAAGTTCTTAAACTTTTTGCCATTTTTTAGGTTGTCGACAACCAGGATATCGTTAATACCAGCTTCGTTTAGTGCTTTAACAATGTTGCTGCCGATCATGCCAGCGCCACCAGTTACGATGATCATAGAACTTCCACCATAGATTAAAATTTTCTCAGGAATTCTAGCAAGAAACGAAAAGTAGCGCTATTGGAAGCAGGAAGATAGGTTTTAGTCTTCTATGACTCAGTATCTGGATATGAAAAGGGAGCCGCAGCTCCCTTGATTACTTTATTATTCCACATCCGAACGGTTAGGTCTTTGGTACCAAGGATTTCGTTCGTCGGTTAACTCAATTAAGCTGTATTTGCGGCCGAGCTTCTGCCCTCCGTCACGAGTAAGAGGCTGCCAACTAAAGTTCGCACGATTGTTACTTGGCTTAACGGTCATGATGTCAAACGGAATCGACAAGTAGAAACCTTTAGTAAAGCTACCTTCACCAAATTCGTCCGCAGACAAGTCTGTAAATGAGGCAAAGGCACCAGCAATTACGCCACTCTTGAACTGCTTAGAAACATTGATTTGTGTACCAACATCACCAGCTAGGAACTGACCAACATCGACTTGGATCATCAAATCTTGTAGGAATTCCCATTGAGGGTAGTAGTACCCAGATACAAAACCAGTGAAGCCTTTATCAATAACTTGGAACGGACGTCCATATTCTGGCACGTTTTGCCATTTCTCATCGTAAACACCGAAGTAACTTTGTGGATCACGTTGAGAAATTACGTTGACGTCTGCGCCAATCGCCCAGTTAGCTCCTTGTGGACGGTAAAGAAACTCAGTACCGACTCCAGCAAACATGCTCTCCAGATAACCCGCGTAGAATTGTTGATCCATGGTATCGGAATACTCTTGGAACCAAGTCAACTGTAGGTTTGACATGGTCACAGCGTGTTCATTTTGGTAAGCACGGAACATGGTGCGAACCCGGGGAACGGTAGTACCATCGGGTGGAGTGACATAATTAAACTTATCGTAGTTGTTATACCAATCCCAGTATAGCGAACCACCAATTTCTAGGTTATCTGTCAGCCAGTAAGAGGCGCTGCCACTTAAACCGACACTGAACAGATAGAACTCTTCTGGGTTGCCTAAGGTCTGAGCCAGTTTTGGTGAGAAGCCCCAATCAAAGCGCTCAAAACCATCGTAAGCAGGTTTACCTTGCGGTTTATCGCTCGAGGTTGATGTTGCATCTTCGATATTTGGATTGATGTAGTTAACTTCTGCAAAGTCATGGTATTTCTCTTTTGAGATAACCGTTTGATCGCCGATCAGACCACGACTGCGTTCATTGATCGTAAAGGTATCAATGTTGTCTGGCATTTCGTTATAAAGGACTGCCGCCGCTTTTTCATGAGCTTCATTGCGATCACGATACTTTTTCTGCTCGCCGACAACCGAAATGGTATTGTCTTTAACATAGAGTTGGGTATTTTGGTAGCCAGCAATTTTATCCAGCTCCTCGGTAACACGTTCCCAATCTACATCAGACAGTTGCTCTGGTTGCTTGTCTTCAACTTCTGGTGTTGGTGTATCACGCCAAAAAGATGGCATATCATTGAAGTTAGTGTAAAGACTCACGCCAGCAACTAACGTATCTCCGCGCTCGTAGCTCAAGCGCAAATCTGCCATATGTCCTAAACGATATAGAACACCAACGTTCCAAGGCGTATGAGGTGTCATGTCTACACCACCACGTACCACAGGGAAATCTTCGCTGTAATCGTTGCTGTCGTATTCAAGCTTAAATCGCAGTGGCGCGTGCAAAGTTTGATACTCGACACCACCAAAGAGTGCAGCAGGACCTTTAAACCAACGTTCAAAATCCACACTACCGCCATTACCTTTAAAGTCTGAAGGGCGTTCACAGAAACTATCGGACAGCTTACAAGCTGGGTTGCTGATGTTGTCGCGCGTACCTAAGTAACCCCAGCCCATACCTAAAGTGAAATCAAAGGTACCAAGGTTTGGGTTAGAGTAACGTTTTGTTGCAGCAACAAACTCACCATCAAAAAGACCGGTACCTGCAAAATCACGCACACCCACAGAAAGCTCTGGCAGGTACTCGGATTCTTCTAACAAGCGAACTTTAAAGTCGATTCCCTTGTCGGTGTACTTGGTATCACCCGAAAAGCTCGGATCGTTACTGTAAAAAAGATCGTTCACCATGGTGTAACGAATGGTCGTTTCTAGCCATGGCATCACTTGCAAAGTCACATTGTAAAATAGGTACTCGTCGCTACCGGTAACAGCAAAGTTAAACTCGCCTTCAGGTGCCATACGACCTGTAGGCATCTGCATTAAGCCGACACCACCAAAGTCCATTTGTGATGGTTGCAATGGCGGTGCTTCGAAAGGCATGTCTTGAGCCCACACCAACGCTGGACCCATTAAAGAAAGGGATAAACTGGTTCTGATCAGGTTCATGTCTAGTTCTTCGATGAGGTTGGTTTACGTTGTGCAAGCAGAGCGACAATGTCTTTATCCATTTGTGATTTTTCGAACTCATCAAATGGGATATACACAATGGTAAGTGGCGGCAAGTAATATTGAGTGGTTAACCAACTGCCATGGTGAGGATGAATAACCTTGCCATCCGGGTAAATTAGAATTGGCGGATAGGCGAGCTCACCAATATCACCTGAACGTAGATTATCGACCTGTTCATGCAGAGCGATACCCGCTTGGTTTTCTACTGCGTAGACTTTTTCTAAGTTACCCACATACAACACTTTCTCTTTGCGTTTTGGTGCACTTAACGCCAGTTGACCTTGTAAAAGAGGGTTATCAAATTTATCCAGACGGATGCGATCAACATCAATGGCCGACAGCACGCGAGGTGCAAACTGGCTTCGTTGGATAAACTTGTAAAATGGGTGCGCAACTAAATTATGTTGAATCATTTGGTTTAACACCGAATTCTTTAAGGCAGTACTTCTTTGCACTGCTGATTCGGAATTATCAAATAGAGTCACAGCTAAAGGGTATTGCAGGGCGATTTGTTGTTCTTGTGCATGCTTAAGTACGCTCTCTAAACGTGCCGCTTGTTGGAACTGCAATGTTTTGTCCGTTCCGACAAGTTCTATATTGAGCGGTGGTAAGGTGTGATTTTGAGCTTGAACGGTAGTCGGTGTCGCCAGAATCGTTGCCGTTAAACTTAGGCTTAATAAAGATAGCAGTCGCTTATTCATGATTTGCTGTACCCTTTCAGAATCGTCAATTCAACAGGCACCATGTTTGGACCTAAGTGTTGACGTGTTTTCACTACTTCACCTTTACCGTTTACCCAGTATTGGTTCTCTACACTTTTTTCTAAGCTGGTAAACGTTACAACCTCGGTATAAACATCAGTAGAGGTAGATGAAATAGGGGTTATGACGGTTTCTTTACCTTGACGAGAACGTTGGACTTTAGCCGGGAACCCATAACGGTATTTGTCAGCCCAATCGTAAGAAAGAAAATATTGCATAGAGGGCGCTGAGTAGGCAGGAACGTTGCCATAAATACCCGCTAGATTGGTCGTTTGTAAACCAATGGTTTTAACAATATGTCCGTTCTCTGTTACTACCATTGCTTTGTCTGCACTGACCCACTTTAGTTGGGTATTACCGGTTAATGGATTTGGCTCGGCGAAGGCTAACACTACAAAAACCTGTTTTTGGTTGCCTATTTTTAAGTAAGCACTGGCATAAGGAACTGCTTCAATTTCTTCTGGTGTTAGTTCAACATCGATGTAGTTACCATAGGCTTCTTGGACGGTAGCGGATACGTCATTGAATTTTTGTGTACAGCCAAAGATTGAGCTCAGTAATGGTAGGGCAATAAGTAAGCGCATCCATTTTTGCGATAGAAGAGTGTTCATCATTCCCTCATTACAAATAAAATCGCCCTGAATAGATCAGGGCGATTGTTTCAATATCTACAAAACTAAAAAATTATTTAGTTACTGAAGTAGAGGTAGAAGTAGAAGTAGACGTTGAATCGCTGTCTGACGCTGCAACCGCTACTACAGTTACTGCTGCTGCTGCACCTACCGCTACTGCAGTTGTACCAGTTGCAGACGCAGATGCTGCACCTGCAGAACCTGCTTCTTCAGCTGCAAATGCAGTTGATGCGCTTAGAGCCATAAGAATAGCTAGAGCTGTGTTCTTCATTATTAATCCTTGTATTTCAGATTTTAAAACATCGATGTTTGGTCTGTTTAGAACATACCATCGTTCATTTTAGTTAAAAAACAATCAGCATGTAAACAGTTTCCTATGTGAATTTGCCTAACGTTAAAGAAAAATTGTTGCAAGACTGAGAACTGAGAATAGAGAATTGCTTAGGTTTGATAGTTGTATTTAATCAAAATGCTTATTTTTACTGCGTTACTTCAAGCCACCTCTGAGTTTACGCAAACGTTCACATTTTTGTTCAATGCATCCGTAACGGTGTTCTGTTTTAAGCGGCTGACAGCCAGTGTTTTTCTCATTTGTGAGAATTTACGAACCATAAACGGAAATCTGAGACGTTTTTGCCCCCTTGCCGTTTTGCGCTAATACATGCATAATTTGCCAGCTTTTGTGTTGCGTTTATAAAAGATTGTTTTTTTGAACGGTTAGTCGCAAAAGTGAGGCTTAAAAAGAATATTTATATCAATAAACCGAATGAATCGGGAATCAGCGAACAGTGGCTAACGCGTAATGCCGCCGGGCGGTAGCGTGTAAACGCACAAGCGAAATTGACAAAAGTTAACAGACATTCACTGCGCGCGTCGTTCATAATGTGCAGCGGTCAGTCGACACCCAAGGAACACTTACGTGATTAAGAAACGACCATGGCTAGGGGCGTTGAGTGCAATCAGCTTAGGCTTGTGCTCATTTTCTGCCTCAGCAGATTTTTATGCTGGTGCGTTAGTAAGTTACTCTAACGCTGAATTTCATCATTCCTCTTCTCCAGTAACCGAGGGAAACCCTTTCCTTCTTCAAGCGCAAGCTGGTTACTTCTTCAATGATTACCTCGCTTTTGAAGCACGTTACGGAACTTCTGTACAACGAGATAGCGGACTTGCACTAGATAGTCTTGTGAGTGGTTTTATTAAGTTGAATATGCCTGTCTCCGAGCGTGTAGCACTTTACGGACTTGCCGGTTATTCTAGTGTCCAGATTGACCAACAAAATGTAGGCTCTAATAAAGATCAAGGTTTTAGCTTTGGCTTGGGTATGCATTATGCTTTGGACAAGCAGAATGCGGTTGTCTTTGAGTTCGTAGATAGCACATCTGAAGATCAGGTTCGCTTGAACGCAATTACTCTTGGCTTTCAACACCGATTTTAATTAAAGACCTAGTGCCTAGTTTTGTGGCTAGGATTTTTAACTCCTGACTTTAAATAGCGAATTATCATGCTCAAAGGATATTTCTCGATAGGAGCTTGCATTCTGGCAAGCCTATTTGCGCCGCTTACTATTGCGCAGACTCCAACCCCAGAACAAATTCAGATGTTTCAGAACTTACCAGCTGATCAGCAACAAGCACTGGCGAGTAAGTATGGCATCTCTATTCCATCCGGCGCATCTTCTCAGCCAAGTAATTACCAAAACCCTCAAGTGATTGAGCAACGTCCGCCTGTTAGCAGCGCGACTGAAGCAAAAGTAAACGATTCAGAAAAAGACGAACAAGGTCTAAAGCGTTTTGGTTTAGATTTATTTGCGGGTTCACCGACGACATTTGCACCAATTAGTGACGTGCCTGTTCCGGCTGACTACACGGTAGGAGCTGGTGATGAAATCGTTATCCAACTGTTTGGTAAAGAGAACACGACGCATCGCCTTCGCGTTAATCGCGCTGGTATCATTAATTTTCCTTCTCTTGGTCCTGTTCAAGTAGCCGGCATGACATTCCCTGACGTGCGCGATTCTCTAAATCAGCGTGTAAAAGAGCAAATGATCGGGGTTCGCAGTGATATTTCGTTAGGTGAAATGCGTACCATGCAAGTTTTTGTTATGGGTGATGCCTTCAAGCCAGGTGCTTACACGGTTAGTGCACTAACCACAATCTCTCAAGCGATTTACTATAGTGGTGGCTTTAGTGAGAGTGGTGCCCTGCGTGACGTGCAACTTAAGCGTAATGGTCAGGTAATTCGTAAACTGGATATGTACGACCTGTTACTTAAAGGTGATGCGCGTAACGATATCCGCTTGCTACCAGGAGACGTGGTCTTCATCGGTGCACTGGGTAACACGATTTCGATTGATGGCGAAGTAAACCGTCCGGCAATCTATGAAATCAAACCAGGTGAAACCTATAAGCAAGCGATTCAAATGGCTGGCGGTTTTACGGCTAACGC
Organism: Vibrio sp. YT-17; assembly: GCF_033337375.1. Classification (NCBI taxonomy): domain Bacteria; kingdom Pseudomonadati; phylum Pseudomonadota; class Gammaproteobacteria; order Vibrionales; family Vibrionaceae; genus Vibrio; species Vibrio sp. YT-17. The sequence goes on along the minus strand of NZ_JAWOQP010000001.1, from coordinate 331,778 downwards.
TTATAGCGATCAAATCGAAGTGAAGCGCTACGCCGCTAAAGGTGCTCGCGATGCATTAACACTGAACTTTAGCCAGTCACATGCCCAACAAAAAAAGGTTAAAAATGGCGATGCGGTTATTGTGCTTAAGAAAAATGAAGAACTGACCCGTTACGTACAAATTGAAGGTGATGTTCGTCATCCGGGCTTTATTGAGTGGAAGAGCGGTCTGCGAATTGCAGATTTATTCCAATCTGTTGATACCTCATTCAATTCTACTGCAGATGTAAACTATGCTGTCGTTGTTCGTGAGATTAACCCACAACGTGACATCGAGGTTTATCAAATTAACCTTGCTAACGCAATTTTTTCGCCGAGCAGCAAAGACAACCTAAAGTTAAACTCACGTGACCGAGTGCTGGTATTTAACCGTTTCAATAATGAAGATTTAGATACCCTTGCAAATCAAGATACGGTTACGAAAGCGAAAACGCTTGAGCAAGCACAATTTAAAGCCGAGCTGGATCAACAAAAAGAGCAAGAAGTTATGAGCTCTTCTGTTGCAATATCTTCAGCGACAGACAATATGTCGAAGGGGCAATCTTCAACTGAAGAATCAGAACAGCCGAAAATCATATTCCGTGGTAAAGAAATTGCCAAAGAAGATTTTGAAGCATTAAAACAAAATACGCGCCGCACGTTACTTGCTCCTGTTTTGCTACAGCTTCAACAGCAATCGCGTTTGGGTTTGGCTCCGCAGATTGCAGAAGTCTTCGGTGAGGTAAAACACCCAGGGCGTTACCCAATTACCCCACGTATGACGATTTCTACCTTGATTGAAGCTGCTGGTGGTCTAACTTATAACGCATTCACCATTAACGCCGAGTTAGCTCGTACAGTAATAAACAGTAGAGATGAGCGCGCTTCTATTGATGTTGAGCGTATTGATTTACGCCAAGCTATCAAGGGTAGTTCCGCTGACGATGTCGTTATTGCTGGTCGTGATCGCCTAAACATTCTTGAGAAGCCCAATGTCAAACTGCAAAGCACAGTAACGTTGCAAGGCGAAGTTCGCTTCCCAGGTACTTATACTGTCCGTCAAGGTGAGACCTTAGGCGAGTTACTTGAACGTGCTGGTGGTTTAACCGAATTTGCACACCCGCAAGGGGCTATCTTTACTCGTGAGGCTTTACGTCTTAAAGAGCAAAAGCTATTAAACCAATATGCCGCAGATATGCGAGCAGAAACCGCGAAGAAAACCTTCCGTGCAGACAGCAATATGGGTTCGGTGATCTCAGACCCAGACAAAACATTAAAGTTTGTTGAAGAAGCAAGTCGCAGCAAAGCTCTGGGACGTATGGTCGTACAGCTTAATCGCATCCTAAAAGAGGAGCGTTCTGCGGACTTTATGTTAGAAGATGGTGACTTCCTATTTGTGCCAACCTTCCGCAATACGGTTTCGATCATGGGCGAAGTTCAAGTTCCAATTACGTACTTGTTGGATAATAAGCTAGACGTAGATGATTACCTAAACAAAGCCGGCGGCGCTAAAAAACAAGCAGACGAAGACCGTATCTTCGTTGTACGCGCAGATGGCTCAGTTTATAAACCTACATCAGGATACTGGTTTGGCAATAACCATGAAGAGCTAAAAGCGGGTGACACCATTGTAGTGCCTATTGATACTGACTATCGCGATGCACTAAGTACTTGGACTGCTGCCACGCAGATCCTTTACCAAACAGGTGTAGCGATCAACGCGTTGAAGTAAGAAACGACAAGGTTATTCCGACCAGCTTGCACAAGATTAGAAATACAATAATAGTAAGAGCCTATGTAACGATTGAAGTTACATAAGCTCAATTTTATTAATCAAAATGGCAAATACTATTCTTAACACCAATAGTGGCATTATTAAGCCGCAGCCCGTCATTCCAGCGAGCCGAAGCGAGACTAAGAATCTTGTCACTGCGCGGTTGTGTTTTGAAAGTCGGAGAATAATCTATCAAATTTCACCAATCTCTGAGTCTAATATAACGAACCTCAGAGCTTAGGATTAAAGACCAATGGAACCACAAAAAGACCCCAATCCAAACTACCTAACATATCCACCATATCCCAAGTCTATAGGCGATGAGATCGATCTACGTGAGCTTTTCGGCGCATTGTGGAAAGGCAAGTGGATAGTCATCGTAACCACATTTGTCTTTGCCGTCGGGGCTGTACTCTACGCAATAAGTTTGCCTAATATCTATAAATCAGATGCGTTGCTTGCCCCTGCAGAAAACTCAAATGGTGGTGGTCTTTCTAAAATGGCAGGTCAGTTAGGTGGTTTAGCTGCATTAGCTGGAGTTAACCTTGGTGCAGGAGAATCTTCTCAAACGGACCTCGCCGTGCAAGTAATAAAATCACGTCAGTTTGTAGAAGCATTCATTAACAAACATGATTTACTAGTGCCTCTCATGGCTGCAAAGGATTGGGACCTGGCAAGTAACAAACTTATTTTAGATGAAGCTCTCTATAATCCGACGACAGGTGAATGGTTACGCGAGCCTAATGGCATGCGTGGCGCAACACCAACCGCGCAAGAAGCGTTCGAAATGTTTAGTAAAGAAGTCTTGAGTGTTAGTCAGGATAAAGAGAGCGGATTATACACGGTGTCAGTTAAAAACTACTCTCCTTATTTGGCTCAGCAATGGGTGAACTGGTTGATTGAAGACATCAACAAAGTAATGCGTGAACGTACGATTGCGGAAACCTCACAAAACTTAGCATATCTAAACACTCAGCTACAAAAAACTGCTGTAGCGGATATGCAAAGCACCTTTTACAAACTGATTGAAGAGCAAACCAAAAGCTTAATGCTTGCAGAAGTTCAAGAAGAGTTCATCTTCAAGGTTGTTGACCCAGCTGTAATCCCAGAGTTAAAAGACGGGCCAAAACGCGGACTGATTTGTGTACTAGGTACATTCTTTGGTGGAATGTTAGGTGTAGTGATTGTGCTTATACGTTTTGCGTTTCGAAAAGAAGATACAGAGAATCTAGAATCTAGAACCTAGGCATTTTTTCTCGTTACCTGTTGGTGTCGGTTTGGCAAGATAGGTGAAATCAAACTATTAAAGATATAGCGAAATGAGGTGGTCTCATTTTGAATTACAAGTGTCTCAGCGGTTGAAGGTCACTGAGATAAAAAATTAACAAATCAACACATGTTGGAATTTCAATGCTTAATAATAAGACAGTTTTAATCACTGGTGGCACAGGCTCCTTTGGTAAACAATTTGTAAAAACAATCTTGACGAGATACCCAGAAGTCAAAACGATCCGTATCTATTCTCGTGATGAACTCAAGCAATTTGAATTAAAGCAGGAATACGCAGGCAATCAGAAGTTACGATTTTTTATCGGTGATGTTCGTGACCAAAATCGAATGATTCAAGCATGTGAAGGTGTTGATGTCATTATTCATGCCGCCGCTATCAAGCAAGTAGATACCGCCGAATATAACCCTACAGAGTGTATCCGAACCAATGTTGACGGTGCTGAGAATGTCATTCATGCTGCATTGCAGTGTGGTGTTAAGGATGTTGTCGCTCTTTCAACGGATAAAGCCTGTGCACCTATTAACCTATATGGTGCGACTAAGCTAGCTTCAGATAAATTGTTCGCTGCAGCTAACAATATCAAAGGTTCTAAAGACATTCGCTTTAGTGTTGTACGTTACGGCAACGTAATGGGTTCGCGAGGTTCAGTGATTCCATTCTTCATGAAGAAAAAAGAAGAAGGCGTATTGCCTATCACTCATGAAGAGATGACTCGTTTCAATATCTCTTTGCAAGATGGCGTGAACATGGTGATGTACGCGCTTGAAAATCACTTGGGTGGAGAGATCTTCGTACCTAAAATTCCGTCTTATAAGATCCTTGATATTGCAGAAGCTGTTGCACCTGGTATCGAAACTAAAGTGGTTGGTATTCGCCCCGGTGAGAAACTGCATGAAGAGATGATCACCGACACCGATTCTTTGAATACGATTGATCTAGGTCGCTATTATGCCATCTTACCTTCAGTGTCGTTTACGTACACTGAAGCTGAGTATCTAGAGCACCACAAAGCAGAAAAAGTACCGTTCGGTTTTAAATATAACTCAGGTACGAACACTGAGTGGGAAACCGTTGAAGGTCTACGTGAGCTTATTAAAGAGCACGTTGATCCAAACTTTATGGTGTGAGGTGTAAAGTGATTCCTTACGGTAAGCAAGATATCAACCAGCAAGACATTGACAGTGTATTGGACGTTTTAAAGTCAGACTTTCTGACACAAGGACCTCAAGTTCCTGCGTTCGAGAACGCGCTGGTTGAACATACTGGCACAAGCTATGCCTTGGCAGTAAACAGTGCCACTTCGGCATTGCACATGGCTTGTCTCGCGCTAGGTTTGGGACAAGGTGACTGGTTATGGACATCTCCGGTTACTTTTGTAGCATCAGCAAACTGTGGTTTGTACTGTGGTGCAAAAGTCGACTTCGTCGACATTGACCCTGACACATACAACATGTGTCCCATACGGCTTGAAGAGAAGCTAATTAAAGCAAAAATTGAAGGAAAATTGCCAAAAGTTGTAGTGCCAGTACATTTATGTGGACAGCCGTGTGATATGGCTGCAATTGGTAAGTTAGCCAAAGAGTATGGTTTTAAAGTTATTGAAGATGCTTCGCATGCGATTGGTGGCCGATATCAAGACCAGCCGATAGGGAATTGCGAACACTCTGACATCACAGTATTTAGCTTCCACCCAGTTAAAATCGTTACAACTGCCGAGGGCGGTGCCGCTCTTACTAATAGTAAAGAACTGGCTGATAAAATGGCGCTGCTGCGTAGTCACGGTATTACGCGTGATCCAGAGTTGATGCGTGGTGAGTCTCATGGTGGTTGGTATTACCAACAAATAGACCTTGGATTTAATTATCGTATGACAGAGCTGCAAGCTGCACTGGGCGTGAGCCAAATGAAGCGCTTGAATGAGTTTGTCTCTTCTCGTCACGAGTTAGCACAGGGCTATTATACTAAGTTAGAAAATCTACCGGTTACCTTGCCTTATCAGCTTCCTGACACCTACTCAGGGTTACATTTGTTCGTGATTCGTTTGAAATTAGATGTTATTTCACTCACTCATCAACAGGTTTTTGATGCGCTACGTGAGCGTGGTATCGGTGTGAATTTGCATTATATTCCAGTACATACCCAGCCGTATTATCAAGACTTAGGTTTCACTGAAGGGGAGTTCCCTGAATCCGAACAGTACTACCGCGAAGCGATTTCTCTGCCGATGTTCCATGGTATGACGGAAGCTCAACAGAATACGGTTGTCGACGTGTTGACTGATATTCTAAAAGGTGCGTAATGAAAATAGCGATTATTCCAGCTCGCGGGGGGAGTAAACGCATCCCGCGAAAAAATATTAAAGATTTTAACGGAAAGCCGATCATTGCCTACTCTATAGAAGCCGCATTGGCATCTGGATGCTTTGATAAGGTCATCGTATCAACGGATGACGCTGAAATTGCTGAAGTCGCAGAGCAGTATGGCGCAGAAGTACCGTTTATGCGTCCAGCAGACGTTTCGGATGATTTTGCCACAACGGCAGACGTTCTGTTACATGCTATTGATTGGTACGAAGAACAGTCGCAGTCGATTGAGTATCTGTGTTGTATATACGCAACCGCACCCTTTATCGATGTCAACGACATATGCAATACCTATAAGTTGCTGCTAGAGTCACCTTCTGCTGATTATTGCTTCCCTGTTTGTGAGTTTCCATTCCCAATACAAAGAGGCGTAAAATTGACTCAGGGACAACGTGTTGAGATGTTCCAACCAGAACATTTCAACACCCGCTCTCAGGATCTTGAGGTCGGGTATCATGATGTAGGGCAATTTTATTGGGGTAAACCAAACGCTTACCGCCAAAAGATCCCTATGTTTTCAGATAAGGCAATTGCATATCCTGTCTCTAGGAAGCGAGTTGTTGATCTTGATACCCCTGAGGATTGGGATTTCGCTCTATTACTTTCTCAAGCATTAAAAGGTTAGATAGGTGCTTATTGGTATTCGCGTTGATGCGTCGTTCAAGATGGGGACGGGGCATGCATTCAGAATGCTCACACTTGCACGTAAGTTAGAGAGCAATGGACATCAAGTCGTTTTCATATGTCGAAAATTGGAAGGAAACTTAATTAATTTCATTGAAGAGAGTTTCAATGTTATTAGTTTACCTGAGCCGGACGGGACGGAGACTCACAACACGCATTGTGCTCACGGTAATTGGTTGGAAGTCCCTTATCAAACTGAGATTGTACAAGTACAAGATGTCGTATCTCATTATCTATCTGGTCTAACTCGAACAAAGTTAGACTGGTTGGTAATCGATCACTATGCGTTAGATGAGCGCTTTCAGGTGGCTTTGAGGCCACTATCTTGCGGTATTCTTCAAATCGACGATTTGGCTGATAGAGTTCATGATGTAAACATGTTACTTGATCAGAATTATTACTCTTTAGGTAAAAGTCGTTATGATGCTTACCTTCCTAGTTATACCAAGCGCCTTTGTGGCCCTAAATATGCGTTGTTGAGAGATGAGTTTCGTGAAAGCAGAAAGCATATTCCAAACTATACACAGCGTTTATCTAAGAGAAAAGTTGTGCTCTTTTTTGGGGGCATTGATTGGGCTAATGAAACATACAAAGCGTTACTTGGATTATTGAGTGTCGATAGTGGTGATCATTTCGATGTGATTATTGGGATGAACAACCCTCATAAGCAACAGTTGGAAGCGTTGTGCGCTGAACATAAGGCTAGGGTGACCCTTCATGTGCAAGTGAAAAACATGATGGATTATTTTTCAGATGCCTACCTGTATGTTGGAGCGGTCGGTGCTACAACGTGGGAAAGGTGCGTGCTTGCCCTTCCTGGTATTGTGTGTTCGGTCGCCGACAATCAAACTCAGCTCGCTAAAGATTTGCATGACATAGACGGCCATTGCTATTTGGGCTTGAATTCCGAACTATCATCACAAGATTATGCGCTTGCATATCAGCGTTTTATTTCTCAAAAAGAACTCCTCTTGAATCAATCTTCCATTTGCGGTGACCTCGTTGATGGTAAAGGGTGTGAAAGAGTTGTTGAATACCTAGAAGAGATTTCAAAAAATGACAACATTTAGTCTCCGCCCTGCACAAGAAGGCGATAAGTGGGCAGTGTTAGAGTGGCGCAACCACGCTGATGTGCGTGCTGTGATGTTAACTGACCATATCATCTCTAAAACGGAACATTCTGCATGGTGGGATAAAACCATGCTAATGGACCAAAGACAGATTTTAATATTCTGTCGCGATGAGAAACCAGTTGGTGTAGTGACCATTTATTCATGGGAGCAAGATAACGCGACAGCATGGTGGGGGTTTTACCTCAACAACAGTGCACTTGAGCAAGCTGAAAAAACAGCTATTTGGCTTGAGCTTGAACAAGCTGTTATTCACTATGCAGGTAAAACGTTAAAGGTACATGAGTTGTATTGTGAATCACTAAGACAGAATCAGCTCGCGTGGAAACTACATCAAAAAAGTGGTTTTGTAGAGTGCGAGGCTCCTATAGATGCGACTGATACTGCAAAAAATGTTGTTTACATGAAATATGTTTACCCAGAAAACAAGCTAGATAAACGTCAGCGGTTGTACCTATTCGCATCTCATAATACCGATTTTTTGTCGGATACCTTAACGAAGCATATTAAGACATATACGCAGTTTCCTTATAAAATTGCGACAGCTGAATTCGGTCGGTATCAGTTAGATCTTCTGGATTCTGAGAATACTGATATTAATGATGCATCTTCTTGCTACGCTTTTATCGAGCGAATTGAAGACTTCTTTGCTGATATCTATACCTTGCCAACAGAAGAGTCCTTGCTACAAACAGAGCAACGCGTGTTGCAATATCTTGCATTCATCAAAAGTATTGCTCAGCGAGGTAATCGGGTTTTTGTTGCAGATTTTGCTATTCAGAAGGGCTTTCCTTTCTCGATTTCTGAACAATTGTCAGACTCAAAAATTCAGAGGCTCATCCAGGAATGGAATAACACGCTTTATACGATGAAAACTGAGAATTTGGTTGAAGTTATTCCTTACTCTCAAATCATCAAGCGTGCTGGCCAAAGTTTCTCCAATAAATATTGGTATATGGCAAGAGTACCGTTTTCCATTCAATTTCTGGAAGCGTACAGCCAGTCACTAATTGGTACTATTTTCGCGGCAAGTGCGCTTTCTGCTCGAGTCTTAGTGCTTGATCTTGATAATACCTTATGGAAAGGGATCATTGGTGACGATGGAAAAGACGGTATTAGCTTAGGGGGAGACTACCCAGGCAATATTTACAAAGACCTTCAGTCGCTCTTCCTCACACTAAAATCCAGAGGTGTTTTGTTGACTATATGCAGCAAAAATACTGAGGAAGTGGCGTTAGATGCTATTGAAACCCATCCGGAGATGCGTCTTAGAGCGAAAGATTTTGTCAGCCATCGAATTAATTGGGAACCCAAATCACAGAATATTCATGCATTAAGTAAAGAATTAAACCTTGGTTTATCCTCTTTTTGTTTCATCGATGATAACCCTGTAGAGCGTGCAGAAGTGCGCCGAAATGCCCCAGAGGTTTTTGTTCCAGAGCTACCGGAAGATCCTGCTGAATGGTACCAGTACCTGTGTAATCTTCCTGAACTGTGTGTCGCGCAAGTGAGTGACTCTGATAAACGACGTTCGGAGCTCTACAAGCAAAGAGTAGATATTCAGAATGCACAAACTGAATTTGTTGACCGAGCGTCATTTATTAAAAGTTTGGGAATGGAAGTATGTGTAGAAGAGTTGAACTCAGATAACTTCGACCGGACATATCAACTCTTTAATAAAACGAATCAATTCAACACAACGACAACACGCTATAGCAAAGAGCAATTGAGCGAATGGATGAAGGCCTCTGACTATCAAGTTCTTCATGTCCGCTCTAAAGACAAATACTCTAAAGAGTATGAAGGCGTCGCGGCGCTGGTTATTGTGAAACAGGATCGTCATTGGGTCATTGATAACTTCGTGATGTCGTGCCGTGTTATGGGGAGAGATATCGAGCATGCCATATTGAGCAAGTTGATTCTTTTGGCGAGTGAGTCCTCCCAAGATTCTGTGGTTGGTCGCTTTATTGCGAGCTCTAAAAATATGCCAGTTCGAGAACTCTATAAGAATAATCACTTTATTTTACATGATAACGAGCAATGGGTATTCGAGTTTGCTCAGCAGTCGTTGCCGTCAGAGTCCAACCTAATGACTCTAAATTGGAAGGCGTAGGAGAAATTTATATGAATGCAATGTTTTCGGCTTTAGGTGTACTTCATGTTGATCACTATGCTGTGACGACGAAAGACTTGATAGCTACATTGAAAGATTTTTTATCTGTTCCAGGAGCTAAGTTGCTTCGTGGCCCTGGAGAAAACCCGGCACAGCAAGTGTACTATGCATTTGTGGAGCTCAATGGTATGGGTGTTGTAGAGATACTTTCACCACTAGATGATCATTCTCCGATTCTTGGGCATCTAGGCTCAGGTGGTGGTGCTTATCATCTTTGTTATGCCGTGCAGGACATTGATAAAGCGATCAAAGTTGCAGAGCAGGATTTTGGTGCAAAACTTGTAGTTGCTCCTCGTGCCGACGGCGCATTTGATGGCCGTAGAGTCGCTTTTCTTGTTCATCCAAATCATGGTTTGTTTGAGTTACTTGAAGCTTATCCTGTAGACTCAATACCTGTATCTCATCAGTCTATTAAGCTTGAGGTTGTAGATTCAAAACAAGGCAAGCTTATGGAGATCTATCGTTCGGTTATTGATAGTGGCCGTCTTGACTACGATGGAACGGATATGGCAAGTTGCCCTGAATGGGATTCGTTTAAGCATTTGATGTTAATAATGGAAATCGAAAAGCAATTCGAAATATCGATACCTGCGTCTGATATGTCGACGTTGGATTCGTTGAAAAAGATTGATAGTTACCTGGCGAATAAGTAGGAAATAATGAAGATAGCAAATAGAGATATTGGTAAGGGACATAAACCTTACATCATAGCGGAGATGTCAGGTAACCATAATGGTGATATCACTCGCGCAATTGAATTGATTAAAGCTGCGAAAGATGCGGGGGCCGATGCTGTTAAATTGCAGACTTACACGGCTGATACCATCACAATTAATCACGATAGTGAAGAATTTATGATCCGCGGTGGCCTATGGGATGGCTCAAAACTTTATGACCTGTACGAGCAAGCACATACCCCTTGGGATTGGCATAAGACATTGTTTGATGAGGCTGAAAAGCTTGGTATTACCATCTTTAGTTCTCCATTTGACCATACCGCTGTCGATTTCCTAGAAAGTTTGAACGCACCGGCATATAAAATCGCGTCATTTGAGTTGATCGATTTACCATTGATTCGAAAAGTGGCGGCAACCGGTAAGCCGATGATCATGTCGACGGGTAACGCGAATTTGGCTGAAATTGAAGAAGCGGTTGCGGCAGCAAAAGCGGCGGGCGCGACAGATATCGTACTTCTTCATTGTACAAGTGGTTATCCGACCCCTGCATCGCAGGCGAACATATCAACGATGGCGGTAATGCGCGATGCATTTGCTGTAGAAGTGGGCCTTTCAGACCACACTATGGACATTGGTGTATCGGTAGCAGCAGTTGCATTGGGCGCATGTGTGATTGAAAAACACTTTACACTTGCGCGTGCTGACGGTGGTCCGGACTCGGCTTTCTCATTAGAAAAAGAAGAGCTTAAGTCACTAGTAACTAATTGTAATATGGCTTTTGAAGCTATTGGCAAGCCAAACTTCATTAGTACAGAGGTTGAACTGCAAACCAAAGTCCATCGTCGTTCACTTTATGTAGTGAAAGATATTAAGAAAGGTGAAGTGTTTACGGAGGAGCACGTGCGTTCAATTAGACCTGGTAACGGTATATTACCAAAGTATCTTGATGATGTTTTAGGGTCTAAAGCCACAGGAGACTTCAGCTTTGGAACTCCGATGAATTTTAAGATGTATGAATGATGTGTTATGAAAGTAAGCGTAGTAATACCAGTTTATAATAATACAGACAGTATAGTTGATTCTATAGACAGCGTCTTAAATCAAAGCTTTGGTAATATCGAAATTATTGTTGTTGATGATTGTTCGCTGGATGATACTTATTCATTTCTTGACAATAAGTATGCAGGCTCAATTGTCCTTATAAGAAGCGATGAAAATAGAGGACCAGGTGGTGCTAGGAATATAGGACTTAGAAAAGCAAAAGGCGACTATATTCTCTTTTTAGACTCTGATGACGTTATTCTTTACAATTGTATTGAGGTAATGGTTACTTCTGCAATAAAAAGTTGCTCCGATTTATTACTATGTGATTATGGAAAATTTTCTGAGAGTTTCGATTTTAAGTACGATACTTTTAAAAGTGATAGCACTGTAGATATAGTTCGCATAAGTAGTTTTGATTACTTAAGAATTCATGGTTATGCGCCTTGGGGGGTATTGATTAGAAGGGATATTTTGAAGGGAGATATCTTTCCAGAAAACATGATTGCAGAAGATATATATTCAACGCCGACTTTATTAAATATAGCTAACTCTATCTATTATATTAAAAGTGAGCTGTTTAAGTATAGGGTAAATCGAGACGGCTCTGTAACTAGTAATGTAGAACGACATAATCAGGCAATTATAAATGCTCTAAATCTATTAAATAGTAGTGGTAATGTATCAGATAGCATCCTGTTATATGTTAACTTACTTATTATTAGATATTTGTATCTTCAAGGGGTAGAGGTTGATACAATAAAGTATTTAGATAAAACTGCAAAAGTAAAATATAACAGCCAAGGTGGTAATATAATATTGAGACTAGAGTTATTTTTAGTCTACAAATATATAACTAGCCGTAAGTATATTTATCTGAACTTAATGAAGAAAGTTAGAGGTTTTTTTTCATATATTTCGTTACGGTTGAAAAAGTTGAATGATAAGTAACTATAGAAAACTTTGGAAAGTTAATTATAAAGGTTGTAGCGTTTTTGGCTATATAATTGCTAATATTGAAGGGAAACGTGTCACCAAGTTTTCACCCAAAATCAGGCTTTCAATAAAGGATATTAAAGGCTTTATTAGGTTTCTAAGCGTACCATTTCTAAATGATGACACTGTGGTCGTTTGTATCCCTGATAGAAAAGATCTACATGATTTTGTCGAACAGTACTTTCAAGGGAAGAAATTAATTAAGTTTGTTAGAGCGGAAGTAGGTTATGGAAATTCTTTTCTAATCGAGGCATTGCGAAAACTGTCAAGATTATTCTTTAAATTTTTCTTAATACTTCATAGAAATAGGCTCATAAGAGAGTTGGGCTTAGAGGAAAGCAAAGTTATAAAAAATGATATTGAGAGTTTTTTAGGAGACTACTATTTTAACAAAATAGTAGCTTTCTTCTTTAAAAATAAAAAGGTCTATTACTCAAACTGTGTCGTTCCAAAAGTTGAGAAGTACATGGGTTTAATGAACTCGACAGAACTCCAACATGGTGTTATCTATAAAGAACATTTTGACTATGCCAATATGGATAGAAATTATTTGTACGGAGGCTTTTTGGCGTGGAATAAGTATTGGGCTGATATTCTTAGAAATGAGTGCAATTATCCTTTGCCTATAAATCATGGTTCTTTTTCCGGGGAGTTAATAGATTTAGAAAGAAGGGAGAAAGGGGTTTTGATACTGACTACTGTAAGTGAAGAATTCTCTATTAACATCATTAAAAATTTCAACTTTAAAGATGTGACTCTGAGAAAACATCCAAGAGACTATTTTCCTTACAAGCAGAGAGGGTTTGTTGGAAAAGTCGAAAACTATACACCTTTAGTTGCATACGACAAGATTGTCTGCAATGATACAACAATAATTAAATCACTTGTAGATGCAGGATGCTATTTCTTTTATCTTGGATTAAGCTCAGAAAGTCACGTTGAAATTTATATGAAACTAAGAGAGAAGTACCAAGCAGAAATAAAACTTAATTATGAGATAATATGAGATGGTACTTAATACAATATGAATGGAGTATTTAAAAACAGCTTTATACTGGTTGTTATTAGAGCGGTCCAATATGGATTTCCTCTTCTTATATATCCTTACTTTCTTTCACTGTTTGGTTTAGAGAAATTTGGTGAACTCTCATTTTGGTTAAGTGTAACATACTTTATTGGTACTTTAGTAAGCTTAAACATGGAGTCCCACGCTTCTCAAATGTTGTTTAAGAACTCCGGAGTTGAACTCGAGAGAAAAAAAACAATTGCAATACCTCTTATTATAAGACTTTTGGTGTTTTGTTTATCGGTTGTAGGTTGGTTGAGCTTTACGCTATTCTACGCTAGTAGTTATGAGCATATGTTGTTAATCATGTTCTCATGCTACCCTCTTCTAAGTATCGGGTTGCAACCAAATTTCTATTTTATGGCTTTGGGAGACTATTGGCTATCTCTTAAAACTTTAGTGATAGAAAAAGTCATTTTTTTACTACTAGTATTTTCTATAATAACAAGTGATGAGTTATATTATTTGGTGCCTATGTGTTACTTTATGGGTTACCTAGTTTCATTTCTATTTCTTTATCGATATATAGTGCGTAGTAATGAAATAAAACTTTTTGATTATATTAAACCTGGTTATTTCGATATATTTAGAAGCTATACTAAAATTTCATTTAAATTACTTTTAGGAAAAATGACACAGGTTCATACAAGTCTATCCAAATTTCTTGTCGGGATAATCTTTAACTATGAATTAGTAGCGATATATGATGTGATAGAGAAAGTCGTCAATGCTCTTAAAGTTCCATTGGTAATATTATTTCAAGCTACTTACTCAAGACTAAAAATGAATAAAAGAGAGACTGGAACGCTTTTTATTAGTCTGGTTATATGTTCAATTTTCACTTACTCTATCGCTCTTTATATGGACGAGTTTATTCTTACCTATTTCCTGAAGAGTAACGTAGAAAGCGCGCTTTATGCATATAAAATCATGCTGTTAGTAGTTTTGAGTGTGCCATTTATGCAGGCCTATGGGGCAGGGTATATTGTAAAAGTTAAAGGGGCAGATATTTATGCTAACGTAATGATTGTATCCAATCTAATTTCCATCGCTGTTCTTGTATTACTTTATCTTAATGGTATTGATTTCAATAAATATGTTATGTGGGTAGTATTCGCGGAATTCATATTCGCGATGTTATGTTTAAGTCTATTTATAATATATAATTTCAAGAGTAAAAAAATTGTTAGCTAGAGTGTTTAATTTTTTCAAAAAAATTAGTAAATCTGAAATTTACGTAATGTATGTTGGAGATTATTCGAGTCAAATAGGCCCACCGAATTCAATGATATATTTATCACATTTGCTAGAAAAAAAATATACAGTTTCTATGACGAGTAACCTTTTAAAAGGTGATGCTAGTGGCGACAGCAAGACTAATAGAAAGCAGAATAACATCAGTAGAAAAAAAAATAATTTTTCAATCCCTTTTCGTAAGCATCTTGCTTCTATTAGATTTATTGCATTGGTCATTAGCTTTAATATAAAAGTTCTTGCTGCAAGATTGATGAAACCTAATATTAAATTCGTAATCACTCAACCATTACTTATGCCCTGGTACTCGTTTGAAAATGTCTATTTTATAAAAAGAGCAAATCTTGAAATTTCTAACATTGGAAAGGAAAATAAAGTTTTCCACTATTTTGAAAGTAGGTTTATCAAATCTAAGAGCTTTAAACTTATTTATCTTGTGAAACAAGACTATGATAGTGGTCACCCTTATAGCGTTATTCCAAACCATTTCTCTAATGAACGTTTTAAAGTTCGAGTTGCTAACGAATCCAGAATCCAAATGCATTCGGTAGGTACATGGAATAAAAGAAAGGGAGCAGATCTATTACATGAATTAAGCGACCTTTTAATCGAGTATTCTAAAGAGAAAATAAATATATATGGCGGGTTAGGTAGCGATGAACGATTAAACAAGTTACTAAAGTCAGAAAAAATTGAATATCATGGCGTTATCAGTAGTCCTTATAATAACTTTAACGCAGGCGACATATTTCTTTCATTTTCAAAAGTAGAAGGGTTGCAGCGTTCATTGGTCGAAGCATTATTCATGGGATGTATAATAATAGCGTTTCCAAGACCCGATTCTTTATCATTAAGAGATTATCCAGGAGTATTTATTATTGATCCTAATAATAAATACGACAGCTTAAAAACTACGTTACAACAGATCTACTCACTTAATTGTTTCGAGTTGTCTGAATTGGGGTTGAAAAATAGAAGCCTAGCTATGAACGACTTTTCTGAAAAAGGTGTTCTAGAATCTTGGGTTAAACTACTTTCTAGATAATGTTTGGTGTGAAATGAAAAAGGTTATTGATGTTAAGAACTTTATATTGGTAAGTTATATAATCCTCCCATCTATATTTTATTTTATACCGTATGTCGTTTCATATGAAAGCGGCTTTTTGAGAATGTATTTCTTTAATACATTCGATATTCCACATAATGTATTTGCTCGTTTTTTTTGGGGTTACCTTATCCTTGGTTTTTTGGTTTATAAAACTTTAAAGGTTACTGATTTTAAAATAATTTGTGAAGAACAGACAAGTGTATCACTTAATGTTTTTATAATTGTTTTTTACTTGGCATTTATGTATACGTCAATCAGCTATTTGAAATTGCTGTTAACTCCATTGTTTTATGTTTTTATTTCTTCTTACCGACCCAAGGCTTTAACTTTTCTCGTTCTTCTTTGTCTTTCTTCTATTAATATGGTCGTTTTTTATGATCGCTATCCGGTTATTCTGATTTTGATGATTTGGATGTTACCTTTCTTATCTAGACTGAGTGTGTTCAAGTTGCTGTTATCAGCGGTTATCGGTGTTTTTATTTTAGTTTTCTTATTACAGCCATTAAGAGCGGGATTGATGCCATTTTCATCCGGATTTGGTGAATTGTCTTATTTGATAAAACACTTGTTTCCTATCTATATCGGAGCATATTTACTATTAATTGAAGATTTTTCTTTTTCCCAGCTGTTGTCCGAAGCAGTACCTTTTATGAAGGGAGCTCTCGGATATGAAAGTGTAATTGAGATAATAGCACGAGAAGGCCTGCCTAAAGACATAATAGACATGGGTATTAGGCATGGCTCTAATAGTTCGATGTATTTTGATGGCTGGGGACCTTTAGTTCTTATTGGTCTACTTGTTACTCTTAATTTGTCTTTGAGATTCTTACGTCTTCAAAAATTAAGAAATGCAATCCTGTTAATGTTTGTTTTACAAGGCCCTTACTTTATAAGAAGAACTTTTGGTTCACTTTATATAGATATATTGGTAGTAATTTTTGTCAGTGTGATATTGCTATTGTATATTCAAGTCTTTAACTCTAATTCTAGTAGGAGAAATTACTTTTGAACCGTGTCGCCGTAATAATGTCGGTATATAAAAATGACAAGCTTGAGTTTCTTAAACAAGCAGTAGAGAGTGTCTTAGAGCAGACGTACAAATGTGATCTTTTCATTTATATAGATGGTCCGCTACCAGATGATACGTCTAACTATCTGAATTCTATGAGTTCACATCAAAGAATACATTTGGATGGGAATGAAAAAAACAAAGGACTTGCATATGCACTAAATTTTTTGATCGATAAGACAAAAGGCTATGAGTACATAGCCAGAATGGATAGTGATGATGTCTGTCGTATTGATAGAATTTATCATCAAGTTAAGTACATGGAACAATACAAGAGTATAGATGTTTTGGGGGGAGCGTGTAGAGAGTTTGGTGCTGAATTTGCATTAGAATACAAAGCTCTTCCTAATCATCATAACGAGTTGGTTAACTTCAGTATTTCAAGGTGTCCATTTATTCATCCAACGGTTATGTTTCGAGGAAAAATCTTTTCTGACAAAAATATGAGGTATCCTGAGAATACGGTTTTCACTGAAGATATGGCATTCTGGTTTTTATTAATTAAACATGGATACATATTTGCTAATATCGATAATATACTTTTAGACTATAGGATAAATGCCAATACAATAAATCGAAGAAAGGGCTTTTCTAAGGCTATTAGTGAAGTAAGGTTAAGGTTCCACTATATGAATGAATTAGATAGAGTTTCAGTGAAGAACTTTATTATGTTGTCTAGTAGACTTGTTTTTCATATTTTGCCATTAAAAGTCATGAAGGTGATTTATAATTATTGTCGCTAGAAATATAAATTTTTCTTTGTGTTCATTGTTTTTGGTTTATTTTTAATAAGCTCTTATGAGCTTTTCTAAAAATATAGCGTTTCATCGAGGTTATTTATTTTCATATGCCATGTGTTACTTAACTTTGTTAAAAAATAGACGTTGTAGCTATGAGCTTTCGAGATTTGAATAGGTTTTGTTCCCCAAAACATCATTACTCCGCGATATGAACAACTAACTTCACTTGAATACTGAGCTTAGCTGCCAAGCTTCACTACAAAACAGGCAATTAAAAACACTGTAGTCAAGCGTTAATCAATCGTAGTGCACTTACGTTTCGGATTGATGAAGAGAAGATATCGTGCAGTTATGGAAGAAAATCAAATAAGGAAACCGTAGAGGACTTTGTTCGTTTAGTGACTTAGCGATTACGAAGACTCTTATGATTAAGTGTGTATTTTCATTACTGTGAGAGGTCTTTGAGGGGGCATTTATTCTATTTTAAACTCGCTCAACTATTGTTGTCATGGCCTCATTATTAATGCATTAACACACGAACTAAAACGGTCAACGTCGTGCGTGAGGCAAAAACTAAAGTAGGAATCCAGTATTTACCCTTTGATACGCAGAGTTAAAAGCCTTCGGTGAGGGCGAATGGAAGGTAAAAAGAACTACTGACAGGTAATTCCTGTCTGGATAAAGTTACATTTAGTGTTCGTGCTGACGCACAGGAGATCATTGCCGCTTAGTTAACTTTATCGAACGGGAGTGACGGTTAAGCGTTCCCTATTTACTCAAAAACTCACCAAATAGTCGTAGCAACTACAAGCATTCGTTCTCAGAGATGGCGATGTTCAGTGTAAAGATAATTGTTGATGGCGGGTTAAGCTAAAGGAATTACGCTACCGAAGTTGGCTAGGCTTACTCCATGATAAAAGCGTTCAACAACCACACAGAGCTAGGTATGCTTGTAAGGATGCTGAACGCCTTGTAATTAGTTGTGTTGGGCGCCTTTTTAATCGAACTTGAATTAGGAAACAAAGACTAAAATATTATTAAACCACCACAGTTATGTGTTGGTGGTTACATAGGTTGTATTTCAATGTGCTGCTATCGAACGCTTAAAATTTCCTTGACTTTTTTATCGAGTAATATCCGAGTTTTCCGTTTGTGCGTTTTTTCCTAGTTTGTTACGTACGTAACGTGTGACTCGCCACACGTAAGCGAGAGTTATTGCATAGCCTACGAAACATCCAACAAATAAACCAAACATTACCACTTCAGGTAAATTCGCATTTTCACCATAGATACCGAAAGAAGCAAACGCCAAAGCAATAGTGCAGATGGCCACTAGGGTTTGGCGTGGGCCTAACCCCAATCTTTGAAAGATATGGTGTAAGTGTTCACGATCAGGTTTAAATGGTGAGTCCCCTCTTCGTATACGTCGGATCATTATTGCTGCCATATCCATAAGTGGTAATGCGATAAGCCAGAGTGCGGTAACTGGTCGCATTAGTGGTTCCGTTTGTTCAGTTTGGCTTACGCCAAGCAATAACCAAATCACGGTGAAACCAATCATCATACTTCCTGCATCGCCCATGAAAACCTTTCGTTCTCGACCTAATATGCCTAAGTTCATAAAAATGTAGGGTAGCATTGCGATGATAATTACGATGCACAGATATGCTGCGCCGTGTTGGCTATCTACTTGCAACAAATAGGCAAGTGCACCGAGGGTGACAATCGAAAGGCCACCGAGCAAACCATCAATGCCATCTACCATATTGAAAGCATTGATCGCACCAAGTACAGCTAAAATGGTAATAATGGTACCGAGCCAGCCAAGTGATATCCGTCCTAAACCGAACATATCACCAAGGCTATGTAGTTCAATGCCTGCAACTTTCATCATGACAATAGAAAGCAGCGCCTGAATACCCATACGGATTTTGAAGCTAAGATCGATCTTATCGTCAATCGCGCCAATTATCGTCAAGATACAAATGCACAATAGGTATAGCCAACTGTGTTCAATCGTATCAGGCTTAAATGTGAGGTATTGTGCAAGTACTAAACAGATTGAAATGCCACCAACTAAGGGAACTGCACCATCATGGAGTTTTCTTGCATTCGGTTTGTCTACCAAGCCAATTCTTTTGGCCACTTTACGCATCAAGAAAAGTGTAGCAAAGGAAAAAAAGAAGATAAAACTAAGCTCTAGAAACATATACTGCCAACAAATGATTTTTAATTATAACGCGATGATTTTAGCCTAAATGCAATCATTCCAAAAGAACCGATTTGTAACAACTGCGGGTCGTTACATCATTCTCGCGATATGACTGAAAAATTATCTTATTCAAACTGTATTTCTCTATGTTTGAGTTCACTCCAATGAAAACATGACATTTACTTCCGCTGAGGGATTTTACACAGAAATGTGAAAACGAATTACTTCCCTTTATCTTTGGCCTTGAAAATAAACGCTAATCCCGATTGTTGGAGGCCGCTCTTACAAAATTAAAACAAAGCGCAACAAAGGCTCGAAAGTGTATATGTTCGCAGAGGGGTGTAAGAGGGTTTAGAGTTGTCGTCCCTACCATTTGAAGTGGCTTTCTAGTTAAGCGCAATTATATAGAGTGAACTATGTTCTCACGTCGAAAAGCCTGAAACAAAACGGAAACAACACAAATAGCGGTCAGCAGACTTCAAGTTCATTCGTTACCCAAAGTTAAAGCAATAGCTTACCACTGTGTGGCTATTAGATTCATCGTCAGTTGAACGAATTCTATTTAGGATCATAAGACCTAACAAGCCTATGACCTTTATCCTTAGTTCTGATATTCTTTAGCAAAAATAAAATGAGGATTAACCCATGAAAATCGCAGTTGCGGGTACAGGCTATGTAGGTCTTTCCAATGCGATGCTGTTGGCTCAAAACCATGATGTGGTAGCGGTTGACATTATCCATGAAAAAGTTGATATGCTTAATAACAAGCAATCACCGATTTGTGACATAGAAATTGAGAGCTTTCTAGCAACGAAAACGTTGAACTTTGTCGCAACATTAGACAAACAGAAAGCGTATAAAGATGCGGAGTTTGTTGTGATTGCAACTCCTACTGACTATGACCCGCAAACTAACTACTTTAATACATCTTCTGTTGAAGCGGTGATTAAAGATGTCATGTCAATTAACCCTGAAGCAGTGATGGTGATTAAGTCAACTGTTCCTGTTGGCTATACAGCTCGAATCAAAGAAGAGTTGGGTTGTGAGAACGTAATTTTTTCTCCAGAGTTTCTTCGAGAAGGCAAAGCGCTTTACGATAACCTTCACCCTTCACGTATCATTGTGGGTGAACGAAGTGAACGTGCCGAAGTATTTGCTAGCTTACTAGTGGAAGGGGCCGTAAAAGACGATATTCAAGTTCTTTTTACTGACTCTACAGAAGCTGAAGCAGTTAAATTGTTTTCAAACACCTACCTTGCTATGCGTGTTGCGTACTTTAATGAGCTGGATTCTTACGCGGAAGCACACGGGCTTGACGCTCGACAAATCATCGAGGGCGTTGGTTTAGATCCTCGCATTGGTAGTCATTACAACAACCCATCTTTCGGTTACGGCGGCTACTGCTTACCAAAAGATACCAAACAGCTTTTAGCAAACTATCAAGAAGTTCCGAACAATATTATTGGTGCTATCGTTGATGCTAACCGTACGCGAAAAGACTTTATCGCAGATTCAATCATTAAACGTCAGCCAAAAGTAGTAGGTGTATATCGTTTGATCATGAAAGCTGGCTCAGACAACTTCCGTGCGTCTTCAATTCAAGGCATTATGAAGCGTATTAAAGCAAAGGGTATAGAAGTTGTCGTTTATGAACCTGTGCTTCAAGATACTGAGTTTTTCCATTCACGTGTTGTGAAAGATCTGAATGAATTCAAAAAATGTTCGGATGTGATTGTCTCGAACCGCATGGTCGAAGAGTTAGCGGATGTAGCTGAAAAAGTTTATACACGCGATCTATTTGGTAGTGACTAACCTCACACTTGATTAAGTTAAGCCAGTCTTAATTGACTGGTTTTTGTTTGTTTAGGAATCGGTTAATTATGAAATACTTAGTAACTGGTGCTGCTGGTTTTATTGGTAGTGCAACAGCGGAGAAACTTAATGCTGCAGGGCATGAAGTTGTGGGTATCGATAATCTAAATGATTACTACGATGTGAATTTGAAACATGCTCGACTCGCTCGTATTGAAAATCCACTGTTTAAATTTGTAAGTGTAGATATCGCGGATCGCGAAGCGATGGAGAGGCTGTTTGCAACTGAGAGGTTTGATCGCGTTATCCACTTGGCTGCCCAAGCTGGGGTACGTTATTCACTAGAAAACCCACATGCTTATGCGGACTCAAACTTAGTTGGGCATCTCAATATTCTTGAGGGATGCCGTCAAAACAAAGTAAGCCATCTGGTATATGCATCTTCGAGCTCTGTGTATGGGCTTAATGCAAAAGTTCCGTTTGCCACTTCAGATAGTGTTGACCATCCGGTATCACTTTATGCAGCAACGAAAAAGTCTAACGAGTTAATGGCCCATAGCTATTCTCATTTGTATGGCATCCCGACAACAGGTTTGCGCTTTTTCACTGTGTATGGTTCTTGGGGGCGTCCGGACATGGCCCCTTTTATTTTCACTAAGAAAATTTATGATGGCGATACTATCGATATCAACAATAATGGTGATATGTGGAGAGACTTTACCCATGTAGATGATATTGTTGAAGGTGTAGTCCGTATTGCAGACGTCTTACCAACTCGAAATGAAAGCTGGACTGTAGAATCTGGAACTCCAGCAAGCAGTTCTGCTCCATATTCGGTTTATAACATTGGTCATGGCTCTCCTATCAACTTGATGGACTTCGTTAAAGCAATTGAAGATGAACTGGGTATTGAAGCTAAGAAAAACTTCCGAGAGATGCAACCTGGTGATGTCTATCAAACCTATGCGGAGACAGAAGACTTATTTTCTGCGACTGGTTACAAACCAAGAGTGACAGTTAAAGAAGGGGTTGCTGAGTTTGTCTCTTGGTACAAAAAGTTTTACAACAAATAATAAATAGTGAGTTGAGTGCTCGCTATTAGTTGAGTTAGGTTTAAAAAATGATTAAAAAATGTTTATTCCCTGCAGCGGGCTACGGCACACGTTTCCTTCCTGCAACTAAGTCGATGCCGAAAGAAATGATGCCAGTGGTGAACAAGCCATTGATTGAATACGGTGTTGAAGAAGCGATTGAAGCCGGTATGGATGGTATGTGCATCGTCACTGGTCGTGGTAAGCACTCGTTAATGGATCACTTTGATAAAAACTACGAGCTAGAGCATCAAATTAGCGGTACAAGTAAAGAAGCGCTGCTTGATGATATTCGTTCTTTGATTGATTCTGCGAGTTACACTTACATCCGTCAGCGTGAAATGAAAGGCTTAGGTCACGCTATTCTTACGGGACGTGAATTGGTCGGTGATGAACCGTTTGCTGTTGTGCTCGCGGATGACCTTTGTGTGAATGAGGACCAAGGCGTTCTAGCTCAAATGGTTGAGCTGTACAAACAGTTCCGCTGTTCAATCGTTGCGGTACAAGAAGTTCCAGAAACTGAGACCCATAAGTATGGTGTGATTGCTGGAGAGATGATCAAAGATGATATCTTCCGCATTGATAACATGGTTGAAAAGCCAGAACCAGGCACTGCACCAAGCAACTTAGCAATTATTGGTCGCTACATCTTAACTCCAGATATTTTCGAGCTTATCGAAAATACAGAGCCAGGCAAAGGTGGAGAGATCCAAATCACTGATGCATTGATGCAACAAGCGCAATCTGGATGTGTTATCGCATACAAATTTAAAGGTCAGCGTTTTGACTGCGGTAGTGTAGAAGGTTACATCGAGGCGACAAACTACTGCTACGAGAACCTATACAAAAAAGCGTCTAGTGCTGAGCTTGCTAAAACACCAACTGTAAAGGTTGCTGAACCTGCATAGTTGTTCAGTCTCGTTACTAACGTGCTTTATCATGGCTTTCTCACGTATAAAGCTTAGTTAAAGCACGTTGATATTCAAATTCTTATGCTGTTTTAACTCATTAACAATAAGTAAGAACTAGGTTGTATCGTTCTAATGTCTGATGATATTAGTTTAATAAACCACCTCAATTCCTTCTGCTTCCAATTTCTCTCCTAACTCTTTTTTCGCTTCTTTCTCTCCATGTATCAAATGCACGGCTTTTGGTTGTGCTGGAATACCAGTAACAAACTTCAATAAATCGCTTTGGTCTGCATGTGCAGAATATCCAGAGATGGTATGGATCTGTGCGTTGGCTTCGATTGGTTGATTATCGATATCCACCGTGTGGCTGCCTGATTGGATTTCTCGACCTAAGGTTCCTTGCGCTTGATAGCCCGCAAACAACACATCATTTCTTTCGTATGGTAAGAGTGCTTTTAAGTAATTGACGATTCTTCCTCCTTCGCACATACCGGATGCCGCGACGACAATCGCAGGCTCATCGGTGGAGGCTAGTCGATTCACTAATGCTTGATGTTCTCGATGGTTTTCTACAGTAATGCATTGTTCAAAAGCGAGGGGATGACGATGATTGTTGAGCTTTTGCTTTGCTTCTTTTCCCCACAGTTTTTTGAAACGGCGGTAGGTCTTCGTGACTCTTTTCGCAAGTGGTGAGTCTAGGATAATTGGCAAAGAAGACGACAAGTCGCGTTGGTGAATCAGCTGTTCAATATCGAATAACAGTTCCTGTGTACGTCCTACGCTGAAAGCTGGGATCAGAATTACACCACCGTCTTGCAGTGCGTGATCGATAATGGCGTTCAAGCGCTTAGTTCGAGTGGCAATGTCTTCATGCTCTTTGTTGCCGTATGTGGACTCGATGAACAAATAGTCGGCACGCTTTGGCGGCATAGGATCGGGTAAGAGCGGGGTATTGGACGGACCTAGATCGCCGGAAAATACGATGATTTCATGATTGGGAAGTTTGAATTCCACGTAAGCGGAACCAAGAATGTGCCCCGCAGGCTGAAAGCGTAGGTAACATTGTTTGCCAAGTGGCAGCCATTGTTGGTAGTCATGGGGTCTTAGCTGTTTTTTAATAACATTGAGGACTTGTTGACGCTGGTGGAAGTTCAAACCCAGTTGCAGCTTTAATCCATCTTCTAGCATGAGCGGTACCAGTTCGGCTGTTGCTTTAGTGCAGTAAATGGGACCTTTAAATCCAGCAGCCAGTAACCAAGGTAGGCGTCCAATATGGTCGATATGAGAATGAGTCAGGACTAATGCTTTGATGTGTTTAACCGGAAATTCAATATCCAGTGATGCCTTGCGGTTGCCAAAATGGATGTCTTGGCCTTGAAAGAGTCCGCAATCGATCAAGATGCTGCCGTGTGGCAGTTTCAATTCATGACAAGAGCCAGTGACGGTATGTTTCCCACCATGGTGAATCACACTGGCGATGTCTGATATTGGTGTTGTCATGTCGATTGCTCCTCCTTGAACAAGCATAGGTCAATACTAAATCTTGAGGGTAGGGTAAGTGAATAGAGTTCGTTAGTTGGATGGAATTGAGTGGGAATAATCGGAAGTGCGATTAGGTTCTTTGTTTTGATGTAAGGCGTTTTTCGTTACTTAACTTTGGCTTTGACACATACGGTTAGTAGATTCCTGATGTCGTTGAGCTCCTTGGAGTGACAAAACTCATTAGATCGTAAGCAAACAAAAAGGGATGCATGATGTATCCCTTTGTTATTTCTACTCTCAGTAAAAACGAGATTACGCTTTTGCTTTAGCCGCTGCTTTAGCGATTGCTGCGAAGCTTTTCGCGTCTAGAGAAGCACCGCCAACTAGAGCACCGTCGATGTCTGGTTGTGAGAAGTAAGCTTCAGCGTTTTCTGGCTTAACAGAACCACCGTATTGGATGATTACTTGTGCTGCAACTGCTTCGTCTTTCGCTGCGATTAGTGCGCGGATAGAAGCGTGGATGCGTTGTGCATCTTCAGCTGTTGCTGCTTTACCAGTACCGATAGCCCAGATTGGTTCGTAAGCGATGATTGCGCCGTTTAGAGCTTCAACACCGTAAGTGTCGATAACTGCGTTGATTTGACGTGCACATACTGCTTCAGTTTCGCCAGCTTCGTTTTGCGCTTCAGATTCACCGATACAGAAAACTGGAGTTAGACCGTTTTCTTTTAGGAAATTGAATTTCTTAGCGATGAACTCGTCAGATTCGTTGTGGTATTCACGACGCTCTGAGTGACCGATGATGATGTGAGTAGCACCGAAATCTTTCAGCATTTCTGGAGACATATCGCCAGTGAACGCACCGCTGTTGTTTAGGTCAGTGTTTTGAGCACCTAGGATGATCTTGTTACCGCCTTCAGCGATTACGCGCTCTGCTAGGTCGATGTAAAGTGCTGGTGGAGCGACTGCTACGTCAACACCTTCAACGCCTTCAAGTTCAGCGTTAAGACCAGTTAGCAGCTCAGTTACCATTGCTTTGCTGCCGTTTAGTTTCCAGTTACCCATCACTACAGGACGACGCATAGGAATATCTCCCTTATCTTTAATGTAAATAGTCAATTAATGTAAAAAATCTACGTAGGAATATAACAGAATAATGTGAACAGATCATGATTGGCGTCATGTCTTGTCCGGCTTTCTTTGTTGATTCGACCAAGCATCGATCCTGTTATTTTTGTCAAAAGCAACCGATTGGTGATCGCGTAGACAGAATGATAGTTCATTCCTCGGAAATTGCTGCTGAGATTGGTATTACTACGCGCTGGAATTAATTGTTGTAGAAAGGAATCAAAATGCCAAATCTCGTTTTAGAGTATTCAAACTCGGTGGAAGAACGCGTCAATGTTCAGGGGTTGCTGGAGGATTTACATAAAACGGCGTTAGAAAGTGGCCTTTTTGAACTCGCGTCAGTGAAATCTAGAACGCTCCGGTGCCACAATTGGTTAATAGGAGAGGAGGGAGATAGCCTCGATTTTATCCATATCAACTTTGATTTGTTATCTGGTCGCTCCCAAGAACAAAAGCGAGAACTGTCACGAGCCTTGATGGCGACTCTTCAAGAGCAAGCTAGTCACGTGCACAGTTTAACGGTCAATATCCGAGACATGGATATAGATAGCTTCCAAAAGGTAGTGAACTAGGTGGTGCTGGATTGCCCGAGAATAGCGAGGGGTTATTGTTACGAATTCTCAGCCCGGCTCTGCTTGTTGTAAGGTCGTTGTGGGCACCCAAGCTATCGGTGTCCTTTCCAAACTATATCGACTCGGCTAATCTATAACCTTTCTACTTTGGGGTAAAATTTGATGTCGACTAAAGAGTTACTGTTTTCTTTTCAAGGACGTATAAACCGTAAAACCTACTGGATTTGGAACGTCATTTACTATGTGTCCATTCTAGGCTTTGGTGCCGGTATCAGCCAACTGCTTCCTACTCTCTCCTATGTGCTTCTTCCTATTTTCTTGGTGGTTCTGTTGCTCCCTGATTTGGCGATAACTACCAAGCGTTGGCACGACCGCAACAAATCGATCTATTGGCTAGCACTGAATATTCCGTTGATTATCGGACGAATTGCCACGCCAATGACCAGCCCAGCCGCGCAAGAGCCGTCGACCCCACAGATGTTCGTCGCTTCCATTTCTCTGATTTGTGGTTTATGGATTCTAATTGAATGTGGTCTCTTAAAGGGGACATCAGGACCAAACCAATATGGCCCTGAGCCGGAGTAATTGCTTCAAGTATCGTGCGTGCTGAAAGTAGATTCTTAGTCTCGCTAAGGCTCGCTAGAATGACGCTCCTTTTTGGTTTAGAGGCTGATAAAGTCATCGTTATTCTGAACAGAGAGGTGCGAGTGTGGTTCAGAATCTATCATCCGATTGTACGGTGGTTTAGGTGAACGGGAAAGAATAGGAGCTTGCTGTTACGAGATTTTTAGTCTCGCTAAGGCTCGCTAGAATGACGATCCTTTTTGGTTTGGAGGCTGTTAAAGTCATCATCATTCTGAACAGCGAGGAACGAGGTGATTCAGAATCTATCATCCGACTGTGCGGTGGTTTAGGTGAACGGGAAAGAATAGGAGCTTGCTGTTACCAGATTCTTAGTTTCGCTAAAGCTCGATTGAGTGACGAGCTCCTTTGATTTAGAGTCTGTGAAAGCCATCGTCATTCTGAACAACGAGGCACGAGTGTGATTCAGAATCTACGCATAGAGCGCTCCGAGTTTGAAATAAACTGACTGAGCTTGCGAATTACAATGGAAAAGTAACAGCGAATAATGAAGGAGAATGAATCATCGATAAGACACCTTGCGTTTATATCCTAACGTCGAATAACAACGCCGTTCTCTACATAGGTGTTACCAGTCAGCTGCCCCAAAGAATATGGCAACATAAAAATGGAGTGGTGGAAGGGTTTACTAAGAAATACAACGTTCATAAGTTCGTTTACTTTGAGTTATTCGACGATATGGCTAATGCTATAAACCGAGAAAAGCAGCTCAAGCAGTGGAAGCGTGAGTGGAAGTTAGCCTTGGTAAGAGAAACGAACCCTAACTTTCTCAATCTATCTACTGAGTATCAGTAAAAATCATCCCTATCTTTAAACGCGTTTAAGCTAACCACATCCGCTTTTTGTGTCGGTGCCGCTTCCCCTTCTAGCGCTGCTTTGAACTTTACGACCTGTTTTCGCAACTCGTTCATCAATACCACATTGGTGTGATGAGGGTTTTTACACGTGCTGATGACTCTATCAATGTGGCTTTGTTGAGCCCACAATCTTTCTTTCATATCTTCTGATGCGCTTTCGATCATCTCTTTCGCCATCTCATGACGAAATTGCTCAAAAGCTTCTGGATCTCGCTCTGCCATTCGAACCATTTCATCGAATGGAGGAAGCGTTTGGGATGGGATATGACGTAGATTAGACATCGATGCTCTCCAAATCCTTATGGAAATTGCCTTTAGTTACTAAAAGCCTATACCACTAGAAAGAGGAGAGAGGATGAATTCTTCAGCCGTCTCACTTATAAGAGAAGCTTTCAAGCTTGAGATTGAATAAGTGCGGCATGTCGATGTTTGGTTGTGGTGGTTACTGCAGTTGTTGGATGCGGTAAACGCAGCGTCTTTGGCCACTAATGATGTGTTCGGTACGCTCTACTTTGGTGTCACGTCCAAGTAAAGACTGAAAGACACTTAATTCTGATTGGCACAAGCTTGGGCAGCGAGTTGCGGCTTTACAAATCGGACAGTGATTTTCGATCAAGATAAATCCATTCTCATCTTTCTCGAGCTCGGCCATATAGCCTTCTTGCTCTCTTAATGTGACGAGTATTTCTAGTTTGCTTTGCAGAGAGTCGCATTGCTCAAGATGCTGACGATAACTTTGTAATGTGAGTTTTTCCCTTTCTGATGTGACTTTTTCCAGTCCATCTTTGCCAAAGATATGTTCGACAGCTTCTATAAACTGAATGGTCAACTCACCGTGACGGTCAGTAAATTGCTCATGACCTTTTTGAGTGAGAGACCAATGACGAGCAGGGCGACCAACTTTTACTTTTACGTCATGGATAGAAAGAATGCCATCATCTTCTAAACTTTGCAGGTGCTGACGAGCCCCCATAGTTGTCATCCCTAGCTCAGAAGAGAGTTGTTTTGCAGTGACGGAGCCATCACGCTTAACGATTTGCAATATCCTATCTACGGTCTTCATATACCCACCATTTATACGTCAGTACATATTATGCGCGATAGGGTTAGTAAAGAAAAGTGTTGACTTAATTTGAGTGTGGATTTGTAGGCGCTATGTTCATATGAGTCAATAAATGTCGTCATTCTGAACAGCGAGGAACGAGGTGATTCAGAATCTATCTTTTGGTTGAGTAGTGGTTAAGGTGACCAGGAAAGAATAGGAGTCTGCTGTTACCAGATTCTTAGTCTCGCTGGATCTCGCTAGAATGACGAGTTCTTTTGATTTAGAGCTTATTAAAGTCTCCGTCATTCTGAACGGCGAGGGACGAGGTGATTCAGAATCTACTGTCCGGCTGTGCGGAAAGAAAGGCTCAAGCTCAGACTGAGCGAGAGCCTCGAGAAATGCTTAAAGAATAATATCGCGTACTTCTGGATCTTTACGATCTAGGTAGTGAGTCGACTTAATGCGACGAATAGTACGGCATCGACCACGCACGAGCAGCGTTTCTGTGGTTGCAATATTGTCTTGACGAGAGATACCTTCCAGCAAGTCACCTTTAGTGATGCCTGTAGCTGAAAATACCACATTGTCGCTACGAGCCATGTCTTCCATTTTGAGTACAACATTTGCTTTTACGCCCATTTCATCGCAGCGTTTTAGTTCATCTGCACCGTAAATGCGGTTTTCTTCAGTATCGCCTTTTACTTCGTGACGAGGAAGCAGGCGACCGTGCATGTCACCGTCTAGCGCTCGAATTACCGCTGCTGATACAACCCCTTCTGGCGCACCGCCAATACAGTACATCATGTCCACTTCACTGTCTGGCATACAAGTTAGAATAGAGGCAGCGACGTCACCATCAGGCACCGCAAAAACACGTACGCCCATTGCTTGCATTTCTGCAATAACGTCATCGTGGCGAGGTTTCGCAAGGGTAATAACGACTAGGGTATCAAGTGGCTTGTTCAGGGCTTTTGCTACGTTCTCTAGGTTTTCTTTTAACGGCTTTTCTAAGTCAATTACGCCTTTTGCACCAGGGCCAACAACCAGTTTTTCCATGTACATATCTGGCGCTTTAAGAAAGCTGCCTTTCTCACCTGCGGCAAGTACGGCTAGTGCGTTCGATTGTCCCATTGCCGTCATACGCGTTCCTTCAATCGGGTCGACTGCAATATCTACTTCATCACCACCAATACCCACTTGCTCACCAATGTACAGCATTGGCGCATCATCGATTTCACCCTCACCAATGACAATTTCACCACTGATATCTGTTTTGTTCAGTAGCGTGCGCATAACTTCAACAGCTGCGCCATCGGCTGCGTTTTTATCGCCACGGCCAAGCCATTTGTAACCAGCCAGAGCTGCACCTTCAGTCACACGGGAAAATGCCATTGCTAAATCGCGTTTCATGATGTCTCCAAGTAAGCAAGAGGGAAGAAGAATTTGCGCGGCGATTCTATCACAAGGTCGAGTAAACGTTTGCCTTTTTGCGAGGCTTTTACTTTATCTAACTTGAATTTGATCAATACTTAGGGCGATTTTCAGCGTAGCGAGACGCAAAATCCTTGCTCAAAAATGCTTCGGCGACAAGAAAAGTCAGCGTTTAGTGAGATTGCGCTGATTTTTTGACCGAATGATGCAAAATATCGAATATAGTGAGTGTTTCTCATCGCGACGCTGAGTAGAATGAACCTTATATAGGTTAGGTGTGCATCAATCTCGCACATCGTCCCAACGGAATAACATAGGTAGGCCAAGATGTCTTTTGAAGTACTAGAACAACTAGAATCTAAAATTCAAACTGCAGTTGACACAATCACTCTTCTTCAGATGGAAGTCGAAGAGCTGAAAGAAGATAAAGCTAAACTTGCGGAAGAAGCGAACGAGCTTCGCTCTCAACGTGAAGAGCTAGAGCAAAAAGCACAACAAGCACAGCAAGAGCACGCACAATGGCAAGAGCGCATTCGTGCACTACTTGGCAAAATGGACGAAGTGGAATAATTCGGCTTCTTCATTCCAAATTAAAAACACCCGCGTTAAGCGGGTGTTTGTGTTTTAGGGAAGTAGATAATGTTGAGACAAGGCTAGGCGCTAAGAGCTAGGAGAAGGCCCTATAACTTAGGCGTCTAAGACTCGCTATGCTTCTTCATCCAACTCTAAATCAATATTCAATGGTTCAGGCGACAGGATAATTCCGGTGCTATCGGCATAAATATAATCTTCAGGTAAGAAGCTGACGCCGCCAAAGTTGACTGGTACATCCAATTCGCCAATACCCTGGCTGGTCGCGCCAACAGGAATCGATGCCAAAGCTTGAATGCCGAGGTTCATGTCTTCAAGTTCATCTACTTCACGGACACAACCGTAAACGACAATGCCTTCCCACTCGTTTTCTTCCGCAATGGTTGCGATTTCTGCATCGATAAGGGCTTTACGTAGGGAACCGCCACCGTCAATTAACAAAACGCGACCAAGTCCATCTTGCTCTAATGTCTCGCGGATCAACGAATTATCTTCAAAACACTTGATGGTGGTGATTTGCCCGGCAAATGAAGCGCGACCTCCAAAGTTACTGAACATTGGTTCAACCACATCTACCTGATCGAGGTAGATATCACAGAGTGCTGAGGTATTGTATTCCATAGCGTGCCTTTCTAAACAGAAATTGGTTGTCTTTGAGTATATCTAGGCATTAAGTCAATGCAATGACAATCCTTTTTTAACTTACTAGAGTTTGAGCTACCACAATTGTTGCAAACAAAACGTTGGTGACTAGAGAACATTTCACAATGACTGGCATCATTGGTGCTATCTGAGCGGGCTTTTGTGTATGCCAAACCGCTTTACCATGATCGGCCACGAAATAAATACTAAGTAAGAATGGCAAGCTAATCCAAACGGGTTTGTCTTGAATTAACAAGTAAGCCGCAAAGGCAAGGATAGCTCCGCCAAGTAAAATAAAGTGGTACTGTTTGGCTTTACGTTGACCTAAGCGTACCGCCACCGTACGTTTACCACACTCTCGGTCGTTCTCTATATCACGCATATTGTTGATGTTGAGGACTGCAACGGCGAGTAAACCGCAGCCTAAAGCAGGTAAGAATAGCGTGGTGTCTACGTGACCGGTATGCAAGAAGTAGGTACCGGATACGCCGAGTAAACCAAAAAACAAGAACACTGATATATCGCCAAGCCCCACGTAACCGTATGGTTTGCTACCCATGGTATAAGCAATGGCGGCGAGAATGGCCAAAATTCCCAGCCCGATAAAAGTGACAATGCTTTCCAGTGAACTTAGTGAATAGAAAACTAACACCAAGCCTGAAATGGCGGTCAGAACGATGTTAAAGATAATCGCCTGTTTCATCTGTTTGGCACTTACCGCGCCAGACTGCATCGCTCGTAATGGGCCGAGGCGTTTGTCGTTATCTGTACCTTGAACGGCATCGCCATAGTCGTTTGCCAGGTTGGACAGAATTTGCAGCAATGTCGCGGTTACGAAAGCCATGATGGCAATCGTCAGTGAGAAATGACCCGCCGAGTAGGCGAGCACGCTACCTGTTAAGATAGAGACCAATGCCAGAGGTAATGTTTTTGGACGAGCGGCTTCAAGCCAGATCTGTAGAGATTGTTTCATGGAAATTTCGTGCTAGTAACCAATGTGCCCAGTATAAGCACAAAGAGGCAGATACGCTATTGACCTAAAACAACTCAACTAGAAGTCAAAGGGCGATTCAGAATCTATCGTCAGGTTGTGCAGTGGTGAAGGTGAGTGGGAAAGAATAGGAGCTTGCTGTTAGCTGAGTCTTAGTCTCGCTTGAGCTCGCTAGAATGACGAGACCTTTTGATTTAGATGTCGTCTAAGTGACCGTCATTCTGAACAGCGAGGAACGAGTGTGATTCAGAATCTATCGCCCGGTTGTGAAGTGGTTAAGGTGAGTTGGAAAGAATAGGCGTCTGCTGTTAGCAGATTCTTAGTCTCGCTTGAGCTCGCTAGAATGACGAGATCTTTTTGATTTAGATGTTGTCTAAGTCACCGTCATTCTGAACAGCGAGGAACGAGTGTGATTCAGAATCTATCGTCCGATTGTGCGGTGGTGAAGGCGAGTGGGAAAGAATAGGCGTGTGCTGTTAGCAGATTCTTAGTCTCGCTTGAGTTCGCTAGAATGACGAGATCTTTTTAATTTAGGTGTTGTCTAAGTCACCGTCATTCTGAACAGCCAGGAACGAGGTGATTCAGAATCGATCATCCGATTGTGCGGTGGTGAAGGCGAGTGGGGAAAGAAAGGCGTTTGCTGTTAGCAGATTCTTAGTCTCGCTTGAGCTCTTAGAATGACGAGAACCTTGATTTGGGTGTTGTCTAAGTCACCGTCATTCTGAACAGCGAGGAACGAATGTGATTCAGAATCGATCATCCGATTGTGCGGTGATTAAGGTGAGCGAGGAAGAATAGGCGTCTGTTGTTACCAGATTCTTAGTCTCGTTTGAGCTCGCTAGAATGACGAGAACTTTTGATTTAGGTGTTGTCACAGTGGCCGTCATTCTATACAAAAAGCCCAGAAACAAGGTTCTGGGCTTTGGTAAAATAGATTGCGATTAAAGAATAAAGCGGCTTAGATCTTCATCTTCAATCGTGTCGCCTAAGCGTGCTTTCACATAAGCGGAATCAATAACGAATTTAGCGCCAGATTGCTCCGCTGCGTCGTAAGAGATTTCATCCATTAAGCGTTCCATTACGGTGTGTAAGCGACGAGCACCGATGTTTTCTGTGCTTTCGTTGACCGTCCATGCCGCTTCCGCGATTTGCGTGATGCCGTCTTCTGTGAATTCGATGTCTACATCTTCCGTTTTCATCAACGCAACGTACTGCTCTGTTAGAGAGGCTTTTGGTTCTGTCAGAATGCGTTTGAAGTCGTTGCTGCTTAGTGCTTCTAGCTCAACACGAATTGGTAGACGACCTTGCAATTCTGGGATCAAGTCAGATGGTTTTGCCACTTGGAATGCACCAGATGCAACAAACAGAATGTGGTCTGTTTTTACCATGCCGTGCTTGGTTGATACCGTGCTGCCTTCAATCAATGGAAGTAGGTCGCGCTGAACACCTTCGCGTGAAACGTCTGGGCCTGAGCTCTCGCCGCGTTTACAGATCTTGTCGATCTCATCGATAAATACGATGCCGTTGTTTTCAACGTTGAAAATCGCTGCTTCTTTTAGCTCTTCTTGGTTTACCAGTTTCGCCGCTTCTTCTTCCGCTAACGCTTTCATTGCGTCTTTGATTTTCAGCTTACGTTTTTTCTTAGTGTCGCCTGCCAGGTTTTGGAACATGCCTTGCAGCTGGTTAGTCATCTCTTCCATACCAGGAGGCGCCATGATCTCTACGCCCATCTGCGGTGCGGCTACGTCGATTTCAATTTCTTTATCGTCTAGTTGGCCTTCACGCAGTTTCTTACGGAAGATCTGGCGAGTGTGAGAAGACTCTTCCGTTTGCTCTGATTGACCCCAACTATCACGTGCTGGTGGCAGTAGCGCATCAAGAATGCGTTCTTCCGCTTGTTCTTCTGCGCGGAATTTCACTTTTTCCATCGCTTGTTGATGCGTCATTTTCACAGCGACATCTGTTAGGTCACGGATGATGGTTTCAACTTCTTTACCAACGTAACCCACTTCGGTGAATTTTGTCGCTTCAACTTTGATGAAAGGGGCATTTGCCAGTTTTGCGAGGCGTCGTGCGATTTCAGTCTTACCAACACCAGTAGGACCAATCATCAAGATGTTTTTTGGCGTCACTTCGGCACGCAAGCTTTCTTCAAGCTGCATGCGGCGCCAGCGGTTACGAAGTGCAATCGCAACCGAACGCTTGGCTTTTTCTTGACCGATAATGTGGCGGTTCAATTCATGAACGATTTCGCGAGGCGTCATTTCAGACATATTCTTTCCTTACTTCGTTACGATTACGCGGTTGGTTTTTCAGGCTCTACTGTTGAGTCTAGCTCTTCTACCGTGTGGTGATGGTTAGTGAAGACACAAATATCACCCGCGATATTGAGAGCTTTTTCCGCGATCTCACGAGCATCTAGATCTGTGTTTTCTAGTAGGGCGGTTGCGGCAGCTTGTGCGTAAGCACCACCAGAGCCAATCGCAATCAGGTCGTGTTCTGGCTGTACGACATCACCATTACCGGTAATGATTAACGATGCGGTTTCGTCGGCAACGGCAAGTAAGGCTTCGAGCTTGCGCAAAGCACGATCGCTACGCCAGTCTTTGGCTAGCTCAACTGCCGCTTTGGTTAGGTGACCTTGGTGCATTTGCAGTTTGCTTTCGAAGCGCTCAAAAAGGGTGAAGGCATCCGCAGTACCGCCGGCAAAGCCCGCTAGTACTTGGTTGTTGTATAGGCGGCGAACTTTGCGCGCATTACCTTTCATTACGGTATTGCCTAGAGATACTTGGCCATCACCCGCGATGACGACTTTATTATTTCGACGTACAGATACAATGGTAGTCACAGTCGACCTCTTGATTATTTCTCTTTGGATTTAATTCAGTATATGGGGGAGGAGAAATGGGGATTCAAGGGGCAAAAAGAAAGGCCCTAGGATCTTAGCTCCTAGGGCCTGAGTTTAAAGATTTTCTTTCCAAATAGCACACGGCTCGATTTTCGCGCGTTGCAGTTTATGACGGTCACGTTCTGCATCACGTTTGAACTTATACGGACCTAGCACTACGCGATACCATGAACTGCCTTCTTTCTTACGAATCTTGCTCGACATCCCTTGGAACGCGATTGCAAGCTTACGCTCTTCGGCTTGTGCCTGGGTTTTGTACGCGCCACACTGCATGATGTAAGGAATTTTAGAAACTTCAATTTCTTTGGCCACAACTTCAACTTCACGTTTCGGTAGTGACTCAACATATTCCCATTTTTCTTCTGGTGGTGGCGGCAAGTCTTTTTTCGGCTTTGGTTTGCTTACAGTGGTTGTTGGCTGCTTCACGACTGGTTGTTTAGGTTCTGGGTCGCTACTCAAAAGGTAAAGACCATAGCCAAAACCGCCCACGAGCAAGATAGCGAGCAGGCCACTGCGCCAAGGTTTTTTTCTTCTCGGCGGCTGTTTTTTTGTCGACTTTTTTGGGGCGCCTCGCCCCCGTCTTACATAATCTCTATTTGCCACGGTTATTTCTGGTCATCAAGGATTCTTGCAAATATGTTAATCCAGAACGAGTTGAGAAAACACCCTATTGATAGAATCTTGATAGCTAAAGCGCGACAACGCCCGAGCGTAGGAGTGTATTTCCGTTCTCGCTTACATTTATTCAGGGATATACAAAAAGCAGGAGGGGTAAATAAAAAAGCGGCGCCTTAGCACCGCTTTGGGGATGAATATCTAATATTTAGGTTAAGGGCGCTGTGGTGGCGCTGCACTTCCACGAATGACGAGATTAGTTTCAAGCAGACGCGAGCCTGAATGCACGTCGTGGCCTTTTAACATCTCGAGCATCATTAGCATCGCTTGTCGACCAATCTCATAGCGAGGTTGAGAGATGGTGGTCAACGGTGGATCGCAGTACTGAGCGAAGTTAATGTCATCAAAGCCCACAACAGAGAGATCTTGCGGTACTCGTAAGCCAAGCTTTTTCGCTTCTTGAATTGCGCCGATGGCCATTGTGTCACAGTGACAGAAAATAGCCGTTGGTGGTTCTGGCAATTCGAGCAGTTTACGAACGGCTTTTGCTCCGCCATCAAAAGAGAACTCAGTAATGACACTATATTGTGGATCTTTATTGATGCCGGCACGGCGCAGGGCTTGTTGGTAGCCTTGCTGGCGGAACTGACACAATATTGCTGTATCTGGTCCAGAGATTTGAGCAATGCGTTTATGACCTAATTGAGTCAGGTAATTCACCGCTTCAAATGCTGAGGTCAGGTTATCAATATGTACTGTCGGAAGCTCGAGCTCTGGCGCAAATTCACACGCCATTACCATCGGAGGTAAGTTCTTTTGCTCTGGCTTACTGACATCGAATGGTAGATCTGTACCAAGCAGTAGCATTCCATCTGCCTGCTTAGTAAATACGAGGTTAACGAAAGAGCTTTCGCGTTTCTTCTGTTGTCCGCTATCGCCCAGCAGGACTAGATAGCCATGTTCCATGGCTGCATCTTCAATACCGCGAATAATTTCAGAAAAATAAGGATCACAGATGTCGGGAACGATAGTAACAATGGTTTTTGATTCGTTTCTACGTAAGTTACGCGCTAATGAGTTTGGAGAATAACCCGCTTCAAGTACGGCATCTTCTACTCTCTTTCTTGTAGAAGAAGAGACTTTCTCTGGATTCATTAAGGCTCGAGATACCGTAGCCGTAGACACTCCCGCAAGCTGGGCAACATCCTTCATTGTCGCCATAGTTTTTAACCTCTCATTTATTTTTTGCCAAGATGACGTTATTCCGGTTTGAAATCAGAGTAATCAAACCGAGTTAGAGCTGTATTTGCTCTTCGCTCAGTTCGTGTTAACGAGT
This sequence comes from Vibrio sp. YT-17, assembly GCF_033337375.1. Taxonomy (NCBI): domain Bacteria; kingdom Pseudomonadati; phylum Pseudomonadota; class Gammaproteobacteria; order Vibrionales; family Vibrionaceae; genus Vibrio; species Vibrio sp. YT-17. The sequence continues at coordinate 294,128 of NZ_JAWOQP010000001.1, read as the reverse complement.
GGGAAAATGGATTCTTCACCGCGATATCAATTTGTGGGAATAGTCATTGTTTTAATCTAAGCCTGTGCAAACAAGTCACTTTAGACTTTTCTAATTTGGATAGTCTATTCATTTCTAAAGTGAAAGTTACGGTCTGTTTAACAAAAATTGTAATCTTGGTGTGATTCTGGTCACATTAAATGGTAATTCATTACATAGTTAAACGTTTGCTAGCTGAGATCTTGTGGTTCTATGTCTAAATTCCAGCGTACTTTCTTAGCGTTTGGCAACAACTCAATAGCAGGTTTGGCACTGGTTAATAACTTTTGCATCAATGAACGATGCTGAGTTTGCAGTAATAGTTGCCAACGGTATTTACCAGCCCGCTTGGCCAAAGGTGAAGGAGTAGGGCCTAACACCATGCAGGAATCATCGAACAGAGGGTGTGACTCTAACGTAAAGCGAACCTGACGCAGGAAGTCTTCAACTATCTCACTTTGGTTCGCCTCTGCTTTAAACAGAGTCAAGAAACTATAAGGCGGAAGCTGAGCCAGTTTGCGTTCTTCCAGAGCTGTCATAGCAAAGTGGCGATAGTCTTTTTGAAGCAGGGCCTGCAGCAAGCTGTGCTCAGGATGGTGGGTTTGTAGGATAACCTCGCCAGGTTTACTTGCGCGGCCGGCACGACCTGCGACTTGAATAAACAACTGCGCTAGTCGCTCGGAAGCGCGGAAGTCACTACTATAAAGAGAGCCATCAACATCCAAAAGAGCAACGAGCGTTACATTTGGAAAATGGTGCCCCTTAGCCAGCATTTGGGTGCCAATCAGAATTTGATGTTCACCTTTACGAATCGATTCAAGGGCATCTTTCAAACTACCTTTGCGACGTGTGCTGTCTCTGTCGATGCGAATGGCTTTGTATTCTGGAAATAACTGAGCCAATTGTTGTTCGAGTTGTTCCGTTCCTACGCCGACGGTAACCAATTGAGTTGAACCACACCCCTGACATTGATGAATCACCGGTTGTTGTGAGCCGCAGTGATGGCAGCGTATTTCGTTGCTGTAATGGTGGAACGTATAGTACGCATCACAGCGTTTACATTCTGCAATCCAACCGCATTCATGGCACATCAAAGCGGGCGAAAAGCCTCGACGGTTAAGAAACAACATTACTTGATTGCCAGCTTTTAAATGCTTGCGCATTTCGACAATCAGTTGGGCAGATAAACCACTTTCTAAATACTGACCTTTTACATCTAACACTTTATTGGTGGTTGGTACGGCAGAGCCAGCTCGTTGGGTTAGTGTTAAATGGTGATATTTACCAGACAGCGCATTATGCAAGGTTTCTAATGCTGGTGTCGCTGAGCCGAGGATAATCGGTACTTGCTCTTTATGGGCGCGCATGACAGCAACATCGCGTGCATGATAACGCAAGCTATCTTGCTGTTTGTAAGAGGTGTCATGTTCCTCGTCCACAATGATAATCCCGAGATCAGCAAAAGGCGCGAGTAGGGCAGAGCGTGTGCCGATAATGATTCCGGCCGCTTTGTCGCGTGCAGAAAGCCACGCATTCAGACGCTCCGTCTCGTTTAACCCAGAGTGGATGACGTCAACTGGCACATTAAAACGGCGTTTAAAGCGGTTGATGGTTTGTGGTGTTAAGCCAATCTCTGGTACTAAAACCAAGGCTTGTTTACCTTTCTCTAAGACCGGCTTGATCAGGTTGAGGTACACTTCTGTCTTACCTGAGCCCGTGACGCCTTCTAACAAATAGGAGGCAAAACCTGTTTGGCTATTTACACTCGCAATAGCCAGCGCTTGTTCGTGGTTGAGCTTTGGCTTTTCGACGTCGCATTCAACGTGCTGTCCCCACTGGGTGATTACAGGCTTCTTCTCGATACGTTCAATCCAGCCTTTCTCTTCTAAAGACTTTAGTACTGTTGAGGCTATCTCTTGGTCGACAAATTCCTGGTGAGGCAAAGCGCCGTTAACCAACATTTGCAAGACCTTCTGTTGTTTGACCGCTCGACGATCAAGCCCTTGCATCAGCTTGTCTTTACCGGATTCGGTAATTTGCCACTCTTGTAGCGTCGCAAAATCTGCAGGCTTTCCTTTACGTAGAGCTGCTGGCATCGCATTGTGTAGCGTATCTCCAAGTGGGTATTGGTAGAACTGGCTGCACCAAGTCAGCAACGAATAAAGCTTTTCAGACCATATCGGCTGAGAATCAAGAACTGCTTTGATTGGCTTGAGTTGATCTTTGGGAAAGTCCGAGTGATTAACCATCGCGGTGACGATGCCAACTAAGGTTTGGCGTCCAAAAGGTACGGAAACGCGTCCACCAATGATCGGAAACAGGTGCCCCGGAATGGCGTAATCAAATTGTTTGTCGAGCGGAACGGGTAATGCCACTCTAGCAATGGTTGGACGCATAAATTTTTAGCTATTAAAAAAGAGGGAAAGGAAATGAGAGTCTATTAAAATCGGTATGGAAATTCGAGTAAAGCAATGCGATTCAGCATGAATCGTGCCTCTATGATTAGTCTGGCTAAAAAAGTGGCGAAAAAGTTGCCAAATGTGTTGATCCGATCAATGTGATTCTTTACTATATCGCGCCTTGAGATATGGCTTCGGCAATTAGTTGATGCGGTATCCCATTTTATTATTAATTGCGTGTGGTGTGCGGCTTAGATTCGTATAGCGACACGGCCTACTATTGAGGTTATCCCATGAAAGCTGGTATCCACCCAGAATACAAAGCAGTAAAAGCGACTTGTTCTTGCGGCAACTCTTTTGAGTTCAACTCTACTCTAGGTAAAGAGTCTATCCACCTAGACGTATGTGACAAGTGTCACCCATTCTACACTGGTAAGCAACGTATCGTTGATACAGGCGGCCGTGTTGATCGCTTCAACAAGCGTTTCGGTGCACTATCAAGCGGTAAGAAATAATAGCAGCCGCTATTACGATTACAGTTTAGAAAAGGACGCTTCGGCGTCCTTTTTGTTTTAATGGCTACCAAGCGAAGAGGAATGTATGGGGTTTGGAATATTCCCGATTATTTTTCACTCAGCGCTTGCAACCTAAAGTGTGATCTGTATAATGCAGCGCACTGGTTAAGCCAGTTGTGAACCAATGAGCAGTGAGGAGCGAGCAAATCTAAGGATTTGCGAGGTAATGTATACTCAGCTTATGTTCGCGGTTAATACAATTAGCTATCTTTTCTTCGGAAAAACTATCCTCAAAGGTGACTTTGGCATATAGGGATAGTTAATCGAAAATTAACTGACAATGCGTCCTAATCTTGGATGCTACGGTTTCACATAAATCAATCGGCATTCTCTCGTCTTGACGAGTTTGAGTGGCGATATTGTTTGTGTAATTTATTAAATTTGGAGCTCTGTCTCATGCAGAACCAACGTATCCGTATCCGCCTAAAAGCTTTCGATTACAAACTAATCGATGCTTCTACAGCGGAAATCGTTGAAACAGCTAAGCGCACTGGCGCACAGGTTCGTGGTCCAATCCCACTGCCAACTCGTAAAGAGCGTTTCACAGTTCTTATCTCTCCACACGTTAACAAGAAAGCACGTGACCAGTACGAAATCCGTACTCACAAGCGTCTAATCGACATCGTTGAGCCAACAGACAAGACTGTTGATGCTCTAATGCGTCTAGACCTTGCTGCGGGCGTTGACGTTCAAATTAGCCTAGGTTAAGGGAGATTAGAAGTATGATTGGTCTAATCGGTCGTAAAGTGGGCATGACCCGCGTATTTACTGAAGAAGGCGTTTCTATCCCAGTAACAGTTGTTGAGGTTGAAGCTAACCGTGTTTCTCAAGTGAAAACTCTTGAAACTGACGGCTACGCAGCAATCCAGGTTACAGCTGGTTCTAAGAAAGCTAACCGTGTAAACAAAGCTGAAGCAGGTCACTTTGCTAAAGCTGGCGTTGAAGCTGGTCGCGGTCTTTGGGAATTCCGTTTAGAAAACGGCGAAGAGTTCGAAGTTGGTTCAGAACTAACTGTTGAACTATTCAACGAAACTAAGAAAGTAGACGTTACTGGTACATCTAAGGGTAAAGGTTTCCAAGGCGCTGTTAAGCGTTGGAACTTCCGTACTCAAGATATGACTCACGGTAACTCATTGTCTCACCGTGCTCCTGGTTCTATCGGTCAATGTCAGACTCCAGGTCGCGTATTTAAAGGCAAGAAAATGGCAGGTCACATGGGTGCTGAGCGTGTAACGACTCAAAACCTAGAGATCGTACGTGTTGACGCTGAGCGCAACCTGCTTCTTATTAAAGGTGCAGTCCCAGGCGCAACTGGCGGCAACGTGATCGTTAAACCAGCTGTTAAAGCATAACGTCTCAGGAGTAAGTAATGGAACTAATGGTTAAAGGTGCCGATGCACTAACTGTTTCCGAAACTACTTTCGGACGTGAGTTTAACGAAGCTCTTGTACACCAAGTAGTTGTTGCGTACGCAGCAGGTGCTCGTCAAGGTACTCGTGCTCAAAAAACACGTTCAGAAGTTTCTGGCGGTGGCGCTAAGCCATGGCGTCAAAAAGGTACTGGCCGTGCGCGTGCTGGTACAATCCGTAGCCCAATCTGGCGTACAGGTGGTGTTACTTTTGCTGCGAAACCACAAGATCACAGCCAAAAAGTAAACAAAAAAATGTACCGTGGTGCTATGAAGAGCATTCTTTCTGAGCTTGTTCGTCAAGAGCGTCTAATCGTTGTTGATAACTTCTCAGTTGAAGCACCAAAGACTAAAGAGCTAGTTGCTAAGCTTAAAGAGCTTGAGCTAACTGACGCTCTAATCGTGACTAGCGAAGTAGATGAGAATCTATTCCTAGCTGCTCGTAACCTATACAAAGTTGACGCACGTGATGTTGCTGGTATCGATCCAGTATCTCTAATCGCGTTTGACAAAGTTGTAATGACTGCAGAAGCAGTTAAGCAAGTAGAGGAAATGCTAGCATGATCACTGAAGAGCGTATCCTAAAAGTTCTACGTGCACCGCACATCTCTGAAAAAGCAACTATGGCAGCTGAGAAAGCGAACACTATCGTTTTCAAAGTAGCTAAAGATGCGACTAAAAAAGAGATCAAAGCAGCTGTAGAAAAGCTATTTGAAGTTGAAGTTAAGTCTGTAAATACTCTTATCACTAAGGGTAAGACCAAACGTCAAGGTCTACGCCAAGGTCGCCGCAGCGACGTTAAGAAAGCGTACGTTACTTTGAAAGAAGGTCAAGATCTTGACTTCGTTGGCGGCGCGGAATAACAGGAGTAGTTAAAAATGGCTATTGTTAAATGTAAGCCGACTTCCCCTGGTCGTCGTCACGTTGTTAAAGTTGTTAACGCTGACCTACACAAGGGCAAGCCATACGCACCTCTTCTAGAGAAAAACTCTAAGAACGGTGGTCGTAACAACAAGGGTCGTATCACAGTACGTCACATCGGCGGTGGTCACAAGCATCACTACCGTGTAGTTGACTTCAAACGTACTAAAGATGGTATTCCAGCGACAGTTGAGCGTCTTGAATACGATCCAAACCGTAGCGCAAACATTGCTCTAGTTCTTTACAAAGACGGTGAGCGTCGCTACATCCTAGCACCTAAAGGTGTTGTAGCTGGTGATGTTATTCAGTCTGGTGTTGATGCACCAATCAAAGCTGGTAACACTCTACCAATGCGTAATATCCCAGTAGGTTCAACAGTACATAACGTTGAACTTAAGCCTGGTAAAGGTGGTCAGCTAGCTCGTTCGGCTGGTGCTTACGCTCAAATCGTTGCTCGCGACGGTGCGTACGTAACTATCCGTCTACGTTCTGGCGAGATGCGCAAAGTTCTTTCTGAAGGCCGTGCAACAATCGGTGAAGTTGGTAACTCTGAGCACATGCTACGTGAACTTGGTAAAGCAGGTGCATCACGTCATCGCGGTATCCGTCCAACGGTTCGTGGTGTTGTAATGAACCCGATTGACCACCCACATGGTGGTGGTGAAGGCCGTACTTCTGGTGGTCGTCACCCAGTATCTCCTTGGGGTATGCCTACTAAAGGCTTCAAGACTCGTAAGAACAAACGCACTGACAAGTACATCGTACGTCGTCGTAACAAGTAATCTATATAAAGAGGAATCGCCATGCCACGTTCTCTCAAGAAAGGTCCTTTTATTGACCTACACTTGCTGAAGAAGGTAGAGAAAGCGGTGGAAAGCGGAGACAAAAAGCCTATTAAGACTTGGTCCCGTCGTTCAATGATCATCCCTACGATGATCGGTTTGACCATCGCTGTCCATAATGGTCGTCAGCACGTACCAGTATTTGTAACTGATGAAATGATCGGTCACAAACTGGGTGAATTCGCACCAACACGCACTTACCGCGGTCACGCTGCGGATAAGAAAGCTAAGAAGCGCTAAGGAGTAGATAATGGAAGCAATTGCTAAACATAACTTTGCTCGCATTTCGCCTCAGAAAGCTCGCTTAGTTGCGGATCTAATCCGTGGTAAATCTGTTGACCAAGCTCTAGAAATCCTAACGTTCAGCAACAAAAAAGCTGCTGCACTAGTTAAGAAAGTTCTAGAGTCTGCTATCGCTAACGCGGAGCACAACGAAGGTGCAGATATTGACGATCTGAATGTCGCAAAAATCTTTGTAGATGAAGGCCCAACCATGAAGCGTATTATGCCTCGTGCTAAAGGTCGTGCGGATCGTATCTTGAAGCGTTCAAGCCACATCACTGTTGTTGTAGCAGATCGCTAGAGACTAGGAGAGTAAGCAATGGGTCAAAAAGTACATCCAAATGGTATTCGTCTAGGCATCGTTAAGCCTTGGAATGCTACATGGTTTGCTAACACCAAAGATTTCGCTGACAACCTAGACGGCGACTTCAAGGTACGTCAGTTCCTTACAAGTGAACTGAAAAAAGCGTCTCTATCACGTATCGTTATCGAGCGTCCTGCTAAGAGCATCCGTGTGACTATTCACACTGCTCGTCCAGGCGTTGTTATCGGTAAGAAAGGTGAAGACGTTGAGAAGCTACGCGCAGCTGTAGCTAAAATTGCAGGTGTACCAGCGCAAATTAACATCGCTGAAGTACGTAAGCCTGAACTAGATGCGCAACTTGTTGGTGACAGCATCGCGTCTCAGCTAGAGCGTCGTGTTATGTTCCGTCGTGCTATGAAGCGCGCAGTACAAAACGCAATGCGCCTAGGCGCTAAAGGTATCAAAGTGGAAGTAAGCGGTCGTCTAGGCGGCGCTGAAATCGCACGTTCAGAGTGGTACCGTGAAGGCCGTGTGCCTCTACACACTCTACGTGCTGACATTGATTACGCAACTTCTTCGGCTCACACTCAATACGGTGTGATCGGCATTAAAACTTGGATCTTCAAAGGTGAAATCCTAGGTGGTATGCCAGCAGCTAACGCTGTAGAGCCTAAAGGCGACAAGCCTAAGAAGCAGCGTAAAGGCCGTAAGTAAGGAGTCGACAGATGCTACAACCTAAACGTACTAAGTTCCGTAAGGTTCAGACTGGTCGTAACCGTGGTCTAGCTAAAGGTACTGATGTAAGCTTCGGCGAATTCGGTCTTAAAGCTGTTGGCCGTGGTCGTCTAACTGCTCGTCAAATCGAAGCGGCACGTCGTGCAATGACACGTCACGTTAAGCGTCAAGGTAAAATCTGGATCCGTGTGTTCCCAGACAAACCAATCACAGAAAAACCACTTGAAGTTCGTCAAGGTAAGGGTAAAGGTAACGTTGAGTACTGGGTAGCCCAAATCCAACCTGGTAAGGTTATGTACGAAATGGGTGGTGTACCTGAAGAATTGGCACGTGAAGCGTTCCGTCTTGCGGCACGTAAACTGCCTTTCAAAACTACATTTGTAACTAAGCAGGTGATGTGATGAAAGCACAAGATCTACGCGAGAAAAGCGTTGAAGAGCTTAACGCTGAGCTAATGAATTTGCTACGTGAACAGTTCAACTTGCGCATGCAAGCTGCGACTGGTCAACTACAGCAAACTCATACTCTGAAAGCTGTACGCCGTGATATCGCACGTGTGAAAACTGTTTTGACTGAGAAGGCAGGCGCATAATGAGCGAAGTAAAACGTACTCAACAAGGTCGTGTTGTTAGCGACAAGATGGACAAGTCTATCACTGTTGCTATCGAACGTTTCGTAAAACACCCAATCTACGGTAAATACGTAAAACGTACGACTAAAGTACACGCACATGACGAGAACAACGAGTGTGGCCTAGGCGACACAGTTGAAATCGCAGAGTGTCGTCCACTGTCTAAGACTAAGTCTTGGACTTTGGTAAAAGTTCTAGAAAAGGCGAAGATTTAATCTCGTTAATTCTATGAAACTAAAGCGGCTCCAAAATATTTTTGGAGCCGTTTATTTTTTGACTACCCAATCACAAAAAAGGGTGGTACAATTCGCGTCCCTTTTAAAGAGGCAGCCCGACCCGTGATGGGTCTAGTTATTAATATTTAGCGGAGCACTAACATGATCCAAATGCAAAGTATGCTGGACGCAGCTGATAACTCAGGCGCACGCAGCGTAATGTGTATTAAGGTTCTGGGTGGCTCTCACCGCCGTTATGCACATATCGGTGACGTCATCAAAGTTACTGTGAAGGAAGCAATCCCTCGCGGTAAAGTTAAAAAAGGTGATGTTCTGAAGGCGGTGGTAGTGCGCACCCGTAAAGGCGTACGTCGTCCTGACGGTTCTGTCATTCGCTTCGACCGAAATGCTTGCGTATTGCTAAACGACAATACTGAGCAACCAATCGGTACACGTATCTTTGGTCCTGTGACACGCGAACTTCGTGGCGATAAGTTCATGAAGATCGTTTCACTGGCTCCAGAAGTTCTGTAAGGAGCACGTAGAAATGGCAGCTAAAATCCGTCGTAATGACGAAGTAATCGTTCTTGCTGGTAAAGACAAAGGCAAGAAAGGTAAAGTAACTAAGGTTCTAGCAACTGGTAAAGTTATCGTTGAAGGTATCAACCTAGTTAAGAAACATCAGAAACCTGTTCCAGCTATGGGTATCCAAGGCGGTATCGTAGAGCAAGAAGCAGCTATCGACGTTTCTAACGTGGCTATCTTTAACGCAGCTACTGGTAAAGCTGACCGTATCGGTTTCCGTTTTGAAGACGGCAAAAAAGTTCGTTTCTTCAAGTCTAACGGCGAAACCGTTTCTAACTAATAGAAGTAATTTGGAGTTCTACTATGGCGAAACTGCATGATTACTACAAGTCGTCTGTAGTCGCTGAACTGACCAAACAGTTCGGTTACACAAGCGTCATGCAAGTCCCTAGAATCGAGAAAATCACCCTAAACATGGGTGTTGGTGAAGCAATCAACGATAAGAAACTGCTAGAAAATGCAGCGTCTGATATGGCAACGATCTCTGGTCAAAAGCCACTTATCACAAAAGCGCGCAAATCTGTTGCAGGTTTCAAAATCCGTGAAGGCTACCCTATCGGTTGTAAAGTAACCTTGCGTGGCGAACGTATGTGGGATTTTCTTGAGCGTTTAATTAACATCGCTCTTCCACGTGTACGTGACTTCCGTGGTGTTAGCGCTAAGTCTTTTGACGGTCGCGGTAACTACAGCATGGGCGTTCGCGAGCAAATCATCTTCCCGGAAATCGACTTTGATAAAGTTGATCGAGTACGCGGTCTAGACATCACTATTACGACGTCTGCTGGTACTGATGAGGAAGGCCGTGCTCTGCTGGCTGCCTTTAACTTCCCATTCCGTAAGTAAGGTGAAGGGTTACTGTTATGGCTAAAAATTCAATGAAAGCACGTGAAGCAAAACGTGCGAAGCTAGTAGCTAAGTTCGCTGAAAAGCGTGCAGCGCTAAAAGCTATCATCAGCGATGTAAACGCATCTGAAGAAGATCGTTGGAACGCGGTTCTTACACTGCAATCTCTTCCACGTGATTCAAGTGCATCACGTCAGCGCAACCGTTGCAACCAAACTGGTCGTCCACACGGTTACCTACGTAAGTTCGGTCTAAGCCGTATTAAGGTTCGTGAAGCTTGCATGAAAGGCGAGATTCCGGGTCTTCGTAAGGCTAGCTGGTAATTGCCACTTAATCATTTGGAGTAAATCATATGAGCATGCAAGATCCGATTTCGGATATGCTGACCCGCGTTCGTAACGGTCAGGCAGCAAACAAAGTTGCTGTAAAAATGCCTTCTTCAAAGCTTAAAGTTGCAATTGCTGCACTACTAAAAGCTGAAGGTTACATCGTTGACTTCGCTGTTGAAGGCGAAGCAAAACCTGAGCTAGAAGTTACACTTAAGTACTTCCAAGCTAAACCAGTAATCGAGCAACTTAAACGTGTTTCTCGTCCAGGTCTACGTGTTTACAAGAAGAAAGATGAACTTCCTTCTGTAATGGGTGGTCTTGGTATTGCTATCGTTTCTACTTCCAAGGGTCTTATGTCAGACCGCGCTGCACGTAAAGCAGGTCTTGGTGGTGAAATCATCGCTTACGTAGCTTAATAAGGAGTAGACTATGTCTCGTGTTGCAAAAGCACCTGTCGCTATTCCAGCTGGCGTAGAGGTGAAACTAAACGGCCAAGAAATCACTGTAAAAGGTGCGAAAGGCGAACTAACTCGCGTTCTTAACAACGCAGTTGTAATCGCTCAGGAAGAAAATAACCTGACTTTCGGTCCTAAAGAAGGTGTTGCTAACGCATGGGCTCAAGCAGGTACTGCTCGCGCTCTAGTTAACAACATGGTTGTTGGTGTTACTGAAGGCTTTACTAAGAAGCTAACTCTTAAAGGTGTAGGTTACCGTGCTGCTATCAAAGGCAACGCTGTAGGTCTAACACTAGGCTTCTCACACCCAGTTGAGCACGAGTTGCCAGCGGGTATTAAAGCTGAATGTCCAAGCCAAACTGAAATCGTGATCACTGGTGCTGACAAGCAACTAGTTGGTCAAGTTGCGGCTGACATTCGTTCTTACCGTGAGCCTGAGCCATACAAAGGCAAAGGTGTTCGTTACGCAGATGAAAATGTGCGTACTAAAGAAGCTAAGAAGAAGTAAGGTAACACTATGGATAAGAAAGCATCTCGCATCCGTCGTGCTACACGTGCACGTCGTAAGATTGCAGAACTGGGTGCGACTCGCCTAGTTGTACACCGTACTCCTCGTCACGTGTACGCACAGGTTATCGCGGCTAACGGCTCTGAGGTTATCGCAGCAGCTTCTACTGTAGAAAAAGCGATCCGTGAGCAAGTGAAATACACTGGTAACGTTGATGCAGCTAAAGCAGTGGGTAAAGCTATTGCTGAGCGCGCTCTAGAGAAGGGCGTAACTGCAGTTGCATTTGATCGTTCTGGTTTCCAATACCACGGTCGAGTAGCGGCGCTAGCAGAATCTGCTCGCGAAGCTGGTCTGAAATTCTAAGGTAGGGTTGGAAGATGGCTAAAGAACAACAAGTTCAAGCGAATGATTTGCAAGAAAAGCTAATCGCAGTTAACCGTGTTTCTAAAACGGTTAAAGGTGGTCGAATCATGAGCTTCACTGCACTAACAGTAGTTGGTGACGGTAACGGTCGTGTAGGTTTCGGTTACGGCAAAGCTCGTGAAGTACCTGCAGCGATTCAAAAAGCAATGGAAAAAGCGCGTCGTAACATGACTACGATCGCTCTAAACGAAGGCACTCTTCACCACCCAGTGAAAGGTCGCCATTCGGGCTCTAAAGTTTACATGCAGCCTGCTGCAGAAGGTACTGGTGTTATCGCAGGTGGTGCGATGCGTGCAGTACTAGAAGTTGCTGGTGTACACAACGTACTATCTAAAGCGTACGGTTCTACGAACCCTATCAACATCGTTCGTGCAACGATCGATGCACTAGGTAGCATGAAGTCACCAGAAATGGTTGCTGCTAAACGTGGTCTAACTGTTGAATCTATTTCGGAGTAAGAACACCATGGCAACTATTAAAGTAACTCAAACTAAAAGCTCAATTGGTCGTCTGCCAAAGCACAAAGCTACTTTGCGCGGTCTAGGTCTTCGTAAAATCAACCACACAGTAGAACTTGAAGATACTCCGTGTATTCGCGGTATGATCAACAAGGTTTACTACATGGTTAAAGTTGAGGAGTAATCAGAATGCGTTTGAATACTCTAGCACCGGCTGCTGGCGCGAAAACTTCTGCGAAGCGAGTAGGTCGTGGTATCGGTTCAGGCCTAGGTAAAACTGGTGGCCGTGGTCACAAAGGTCAAAAATCACGTTCTGGCGGCAGTGTTCGTCCAGGTTTCGAAGGCGGTCAGATGCCTCTGAAACAACGTCTACCAAAATTCGGTTTCACTTCTCGTAAGAGCCTAGTGTCTGCTGAAGTTCGTCTAGCTGAGCTAGCGAAAGTTTCTGGTGACGTAGTTGATCTAAACAGTCTTAAAGCTGCTAACATCATCACTAAGAACATCGAATTTGTAAAAGTTGTTCTTTCTGGTGAAATCAACAAAGCAGTGACTGTTAAAGGTCTACGTGTGACTAAAGGCGCTAAAGCTGCAATCGAAGCTGCAGGCGGTAAAATCGAGGAATAATCTCGAGGAACGAGGTACAGATGGCTAAGAAACCAGGACAAGATTTTCGTAGTGCTCAGAGCGGCTTAAGTGAACTAAAGTCGCGCTTGTTATTCGTAATTGGTGCACTTTTAGTATTCCGAGCCGGCTCTTTTGTGCCGATTCCTGGTATTGACGCTGCTGTACTTGCCGATTTGTTCGAACAGCAAAAAGGTACCATCGTTGAAATGTTTAACATGTTCTCCGGTGGTGCTCTTGAGCGTGCATCTATATTAGCATTGGGCATCATGCCGTATATTTCGGCATCTATTGTTGTCCAATTGCTAACTGTAGTTCATCCAGCGTTAGCTGAACTCAAAAAAGAGGGTGAAGCAGGCCGTCGTAAGATAAGCCAATACACACGCTACGGCACGCTTGTACTTGCAACCTTCCAAGCTATAGGTATTGCAACTGGCCTACCAAACATGGTCGACAATCTGGTTGTTATCAACCAAACCATGTTTACGCTAATTGCTACCGTAAGTTTAGTAACCGGTACCATGTTCTTGATGTGGTTAGGTGAACAAATTACAGAGCGCGGAATTGGTAACGGTATTTCGATACTGATTTTTGCAGGTATTGTTGCTGGATTGCCTTCTGCAATCGGTCAAACAATCGAGCAAGCGCGTCAAGGTGAATTGCATGTACTTCTTCTGTTGCTAATCGCGGTATTAGCTTTTGCAGTAATTTACTTCGTTGTTTTCATGGAACGTGGTCAACGCCGAATCGTCGTTAACTATGCGAAACGTCAACAAGGTCGTAAAGTATTTGCTGCGCAAAGCTCGCACTTGCCTCTTAAAATTAACATGGCAGGTGTAATTCCAGCGATTTTTGCATCAAGTATTATCTTGTTCCCAGGAACATTGGCTCAGTGGTTTGGTCAAAACGGTGAGAGCAGCGCGTTCGGTTGGTTAACTGACGTGTCTTTGGCTCTTAGCCCAGGTCAACCGTTGTATGTAATGCTTTATGCAGCAGCAATTATCTTCTTCTGTTTCTTCTACACGGCGTTGGTTTTCAACCCGCGTGAAACAGCAGATAACTTGAAGAAGTCTGGTGCATTCGTACCCGGTATCCGCCCAGGTGAGCAGACAGCGAAATACATTGATAAAGTAATGACACGTTTAACCCTTGCTGGTGCACTGTACATTACCTTTATCTGTCTGATTCCCGAGTTCATGATGGTCGCGTGGAACGTACGTTTCTACTTCGGCGGTACATCGCTACTAATCGTAGTTGTTGTAATTATGGACTTTATGGCACAGGTACAGACTCATCTGATGTCTCAACAGTATGATTCTGTGTTGAAGAAAGCGAATCTGAAAGGCTACGGCCGTTAATCCGGCGGTAGACTCAGTTTCATTTACGGAGTTTAGCAATGAAAGTTCGTGCTTCCGTTAAAAAAATCTGCCGTAACTGTAAAGTAATCAAGCGTAACGGTGTCGTTCGCGTGATTTGCAGTGAGCCAAAGCACAAACAGCGCCAAGGCTAATTAGCAGAAATTTTTACTTGAAAATGAAGGTTGGGTCGAGTATATTCCTCGGCCTACCTTTTGCGTGCAAAAGAAGTAGTATTCCGCAGCGTATCCATAACGGGCTTTGCTGCGGCTAATTCTTTTATAGAAACACTTAGGAGTGAATAATGGCCCGTATAGCAGGCATTAACATTCCTGATCAGAAACATGCAGTAATCGCTCTAACAGCGATCTACGGCATCGGTAAAACTCGCTCTCAAGCTATCCTAGCTGAAGTGGGTATTGCTGAAAATGTTAAGATCAGTGAACTAACTGAAGAGCAGATCGATCAACTGCGTGATGGTGTAGCTAAGTACACTGTAGAAGGTGATCTACGTCGTGAAGTATCTATGAACATCAAGCGTCTTATGGACCTTGGCTGTTACCGTGGTCTTCGTCATCGTCGCAGTCTACCACTACGTGGACAGCGTACTAAAACCAACGCTCGCACCCGTAAGGGTCCGCGTAAGCCGATCAAGAAATAATCGGGAAGGTAGAGTACAATGGCTAAACAACCAACTCGCGCTCGTAAGCGCGTACGCAAGCAAGTTGCAGATGGCGTTGCGCACATCCATGCTTCTTTCAATAACACAATCGTAACCATTACTGACCGTCAAGGTAACGCTCTTGCATGGGCTACTGCAGGTGGTTCTGGTTTCCGTGGTTCTCGTAAGTCTACTCCGTTCGCTGCACAGGTTGCTGCTGAGCGTTGTGCTGAAATGGCTAAAGAATACGGCCTAAAGAACTTGGAAGTTATGGTTAAGGGTCCTGGTCCAGGTCGCGAATCTACTGTTCGTGCACTAAACGCCGCTGGTTTCCGCATCACAAACATCGTTGATGCTACACCAATCCCTCATAACGGTTGTCGTCCACCTAAGAAACGTCGCGTATAACGTTTCTAGGACAATTGGAGAAGAATCATGGCAAGATATTTGGGTCCTAAGCTGAAGCTTAGCCGTCGTGAAGGCACTGACTTATTCCTTAAGTCTGGTGTTCGCGCGATCGATACCAAGTGTAAAATTGATAACGCACCAGGTGTACACGGCGCTCGTCGCGGTCGTCTATCTGAGTATGGCGTTCAGCTTCGTGAGAAGCAAAAAGTACGTCGTATGTACGGCGTTCTAGAAAAACAATTCCGTAACTACTACAAAGAAGCTGCTCGCCTAAAAGGCAACACTGGTGAAAACCTACTTCAGCTTCTTGAAGGTCGTCTTGATAACGTAGTTTACCGCATGGGCTTTGGCGCAACTCGCGCAGAAGCACGTCAGCTAGTTAGCCACAAAGCTATCCTAGTAAACGGTAAAGTTGTAAACGTTCCTTCTTTCAAAGTAGCGGCTAATGACGTTGTTTCTATTCGCGAGAAAGCTAAACAGCAAGCTCGTATCAAAGCAGCTCTAGAAGTTGCTGAACAACGTGAAAAACCAACTTGGATTGAAGTAGATGGTGGCAAGATGGAAGGTACATTCAAGCGTATGCCTGAACGTTCTGATCTATCAGCTGACATCAACGAACAATTGATCGTCGAGCTTTACTCTAAGTAAGGTTTAAACTAAAGAGAGGACACAATGCAGGGTTCTGTAACAGAATTTCTTAAGCCACGTCTAGTTGACATCGAACAAATCAGCTCGACTCACGCAAAAGTAACTCTTGAGCCATTAGAGCGTGGCTTTGGTCATACTCTGGGTAATGCACTTCGCCGCATCCTTCTATCTTCTATGCCAGGTTGTGCTGTAACAGAAGTAGAAATTGAAGGCGTACTTCATGAGTACAGCACGAAAGAAGGCGTTCAAGAAGATATTCTTGAAATTCTTCTAAACCTTAAAGGTTTGGCTGTGCGCGTTGCCGAAGGCAAAGATGAAGTGTTCATTACTTTGAACAAATCAGGCTCGGGCCCTGTGGTTGCAGGTGACATCACCCATGATGGTGATGTAGAGATCGCTAACCCTGAACACGTAATTTGTCACCTGACGGATGACAACGCTGAGATCGCAATGCGTATCAAAGTTGAACGTGGTCGTGGTTATGTTCCAGCTTCTGCGCGTATCCATAACGAAGAAGACGAGCGTCCTATCGGTCGCCTACTAGTAGATGCTACTTACAGCCCAGTAGACAAAATTGCCTACGCTGTAGAAGCAGCTCGTGTAGAACAGCGTACTGATCTAGACAAGCTTGTTATCGATATGGAAACAAACGGTACTCTAGAACCTGAGGAAGCAATCCGTCGTGCAGCTACAATCCTAGCTGAACAATTGGATGCATTCGTAGATCTTCGTGATGTACGAGTTCCTGAGGAGAAGGAAGAGAAGCCAGAATTCGATCCGATCCTACTGCGTCCTGTAGACGATCTTGAACTAACAGTTCGCTCTGCTAACTGTTTGAAAGCAGAAGCGATTCACTACATCGGTGATCTAGTACAACGTACTGAGGTTGAGCTACTTAAAACGCCTAACCTTGGTAAAAAATCTCTTACTGAGATTAAAGACGTACTTGCGTCACGTGGTCTGTCTCTGGGCATGCGCCTAGAAAACTGGCCACCTGCATCAATCGCTGAAGATTAATCGATACTAGTTAGAAGGATTAGGTCATGCGCCATCGTAAGAGTGGTCGTCAACTCAACCGCAACAGCTCACATCGCAAAGCGATGTTCAGCAACATGGCTAGCTCTCTAGTACGTCATGAAGTTATCAAGACTACTTTGCCAAAAGCAAAAGAGCTACGTCGCGTAGTTGAGCCTTTGATTACACTAGCTAAGACTGACAGTGTTGCTAACCGTCGTCTAGCATTTGCACGTACTCGTGACAACGAAGTAGTTGCAAAACTATTTAACGAACTAGGTCCACGTTTTGCTGCTCGTCAGGGCGGTTACACTCGTATCCTAAAAGCTGGCTTCCGTGCTGGTGATAAAGCTCCAATGGCTTACATTGAGCTTGTAGATCGCCCAGCTGCTGAAGAAGCTGCTGAGTAATCAGTTCGTAAGAACGAGAAAGCCGAGCATTAGCTCGGCTTTTTTGTATCTGTAATTCAGTAAACCTTTATATCCAGCCTGCATTTATTTCAACCCATGCAGACTGGCAATTTAAAAAGTGACTATCACTTGCGCTTATTTACTAGTATTCCACAACCCGCCCAACGAACTTAGAAGCCCTTCGCTAGCGCCTTGCTTGTTCAAGTAATCCAAGATTACTGGAGCAAACTGACTGATCATAGATGGGTCTAAACCTAACGTATCGAATGCACTTTTTACTGCACTGATATTCTCAATATTTCCTAGTAAGCTTTGTGCTCCTTGCAAGTTTGAAAGTCCAGGAATCAAAGACTGTAACTCACTACTATTTTCTTGCGAAAGCTGGCTTTGAGCCAAAGCGAGTAGTGCACCACTGCCTCCGGCTGCTTGCTCAGTGGATACTGGTAATTGGCTAGTTAGCATGTCTGTTAATGGAGACGACTCGGTGTTCAAGCTGCTGCCGACCATGTCCATCAGGCCACTTTCTTTACTTTTTTGAGTGACTGAATCTAAGAATGCGTGCGCACTACCAATGTTGATTGATAGGAGTGCTAGAGTTAGGAGTGTTTTACGCATAGTACCTCCAAAGGTTGAGCGTTTTTTAAAAGTGATTTTATTTTTAAAGGCTATCAGAGTGAAAGGTTCAGAGGTGAGAAAGTCTATTCAGTTTAGACAAAAAAACGGCGCTAGTGCGCCGTTTTATTTAATCATAATTGAAAATGGTTTCAATTAGATAATATCTAATAGTTCTACTTCGAAAACTAAAGCTGCAAATGGAGGGATAGCCGCACCAGCGCCACGCTCACCGTACGCAAGATCTTGTGGTACGTATAGCTTCCACTTAGAGCCAACAGGCATTAGTTGTAGTGCCTCTACCCAACCTTTGATTACACCTGTAACAGGGAATTCAGCAGGTTGACCGCGAGATACAGAGCTATCGAATACAGTACCGTCAGTTAGCTCACCGTGGTAGTGAACGCGAACTGAGCTTTCTGCTGTAGGAACTGCACCAGTACCTTCAGAAATGATTTCGTACTGAAGACCAGAGTCTAGAACGTTAACTTCAGGTCGTAGAGCGTTGTCTTTTAGGAACGCTTCGCCTTCTGCTGCCGCAATTTTTGCTGCTTCTTGGCGAGCTGTTTCTGCACGAGTGTGAAGTTCTTGTAGTGCTTTGTTGATTTCATCAATTTCGATTGATGGCATGTCACCAGTTAGTGCTGTTGCAATACCTGCTGCGATAGCATCAACGCTAAGACCTTCAAGACCAGAGCCTGCAAGTTGCTGACCCATTTGCAGACCAATGCCGTAGCTTGCTTTTTGTTCTGCAGTTTCAAATTTAATTTCAGACATGAATGTCGCTCTTATTAGAAGTGATAAAGGTAACAGGATATCAGTTTCGAGCTTAGGTTTAAATGATTGCGACTGAATGCTTAATTGAGGCGGCCAGGTTGTGACTTATCTCTTACTCCAAGTGAAATTTCTGCTAATTTAATCCCAATTCCATTTTAGTTTGGTGAAAAACATATACTCTCCGCGTCGGTATTTTTATACTGACCGTAGAAGTATTAAGGGACTCATTACAATGAATCGTCGCAGAAAGAAAAAGCAGCAAGTCGACTATGTCGAATTGGTTAAACAAAAATTCGCTGCTATCGACTGGAAGCAGCCGTTCAACAAAGAGCAATGGTTGGAGCGTATACAGCCTGTTAAGCAGTTTTGGTTGCGTCTGCCTAAATTTCATCAGCGTGCTTTGATGGTCTTAGTGCCATTGATTCTGGTACTCCTTGTTATTCCTTTGCCAAATAAAACAGATCAACCAGTTGAGCAGACTGAGGTCGATCATCCACGCGTAGCGATTGAGCTGAACGCGCAGAGTTTAAGCCAGCAGAGAACCTCTCAGAACTCTGGACCGAAATCTGAAGATTGGAAAGAGTACACGGTTAAAAATGGTGATACATTAGCGCAGGTTTTCAGAAGTAATCAGCTCTCTATGGCGGATCTTAGCGCTCTGGTCAAAATAGAAGGCAGTGATAAGCCGCTAAGCCAAATAAAGCAGGGACAGTTGATTCGCTTTAAGCTTAGTGACGAAGGCGAGTTAGATATGCTACAGCTGGAAAAAAGCGGGCGGTCCGTTATGTTTTTCCGTTTGTCGGATGGGACCTTTGGGCGTAACAAGTAAACGCTTCAAATGAAAAGACGCGAATATATCGCGTCTTTTTAGTTAGTTTTTTAATTCGATTAGTTTTCATAGTAACCAATCGAATTGAAACTTATAGCGCTACGGATTCTTTCCGCATATCCACATGAGGGATACCATCTTCAAGATAGCACTCTGAGATAACCTTGAATCCATGACTAGCATAAAACTGGATGAGGTGTTCTTGAGCACCTATATCTATTGTCTGTCCTGGCCATAATGTTTCGCATTGTGCCAAGGCCTTGTCCAATAACTTATGACCTAAGCCACCGCCTCGCGCGGTCTGCTTTGTCACCACTCGACCAATACTCACATTGTCATACGTAGTGCCTGCGGGCAGTAATCTTGCGCAAGCAACCAGTTCATCACCGTGATAGCCTATTAGATGATAAACGCCTTCCAGTGTGTCCTTACCATCAAGTTCAGGGTAAGGGCAGGTTTGTTCAACAACGAATACATCCACACGCAATTTCATCATTTCATACAGCTGTGTGGTTGTTAGCTGAGCAAAGGGCAAAGTAATCCAAGTGAGCATGTTGTTATCCGTAATGAGAATAGAGTGACTGACTTTACTTTGTTTTGAGCTCATACTCATTAACAAAGGTTAATTAGCACTGGTTTTCCCACCAAACCTGGTGATAATGTGCCCTCTTTCCATCTCACCTGAGGATATCCCCGTGAGCAAACAAACATTCGATCAAGTTGGGCTGAACCCAGCGTTACTCGCCACACTTGATTCCCTGAACTATACCCACATGACGCCAATTCAAGCTTTGAGCTTGCCTGCAATCCTAAAACATCGTGATGTCATCGGGCAGGGTAAAACGGGCTCAGGTAAAACCGCTGCATTTGGTTTAGGGGTTTTATCGAACCTCAACGTCAAACGCTTTCGTGTCCAGTCATTAGTATTGTGTCCAACACGTGAGCTTGCAGATCAAGTAGCGAAGGAAATTCGTACTTTAGGTCGCGGCATTCATAATATTAAAGTGCTTACTCTCTGCGGTGGGATGCCAATGGGGCCACAAATTGGTTCGTTAGAGCATGGTGCGCATATCCTAGTTGGTACTCCTGGTCGTATTTTGGATCACCTTGAGAAAGGCCGAATTGATCTTAGCGAACTGAATACCTTGGTGCTAGATGAAGCTGATCGCATGTTGGACATGGGTTTCCAAGACGCATTAGATGCAATCATCGATGCAGCGCCAAAGCAGCGCCAAACTCTACTTTTCAGTGCTACTTTTCCAGAGAAAATTGAGCAAATTGCGCAGCGTATAATGCAGACACCGGAAGTGATTAAGGTGGAATCGACGCATGATACCTCAAGCATTGCGCAGTACTTCTATAAAGTTGAAGGCTCGGAAGCACGTGATGAAGCGTTGGCGAATTTGCTGCTGACTCACCAGCCAGAGTCCGCGGTGGTTTTTTGTAATACCAAAAAAGAAGTGCAAAGTGTCGCAGATGAGTTGCATCACAAAGGATTCAGCGTTATCGATATCCATGGGGACTTAGAGCAGCGTGAACGCGACCAAGCATTGGTGCAGTTTGCTAACAAGAGTGTGTCTATCCTTGTTGCAACAGACGTTGCGGCGCGTGGCTTAGACGTTGATAATCTTGATGCTGTCTTTAACTTTGAGCTATCACGCGATCCTGAGGTTCATGTGCACCGTATTGGTCGTACAGGTCGTGCGGGTAGTAAAGGTTTAGCGTTTAGCTTTTTTGGTGAGAAAGACGGTTTACGTGTAGCTCGTATTGAAGAATACCTAGAGATGGACGTGGTACCAGCAACATTGCCTGCCAAATCAAATCAGCAGCCATACCAAGCGAAAATGGTGACGATTAACATTGATGGCGGTAAGAAACAGAAAGTACGACCGGGTGATATTTTAGGTTGTTTGACAGGAAAAAATGGTATTCCAGGCTCTCAAGTCGGAAAGATTCACCTATTCCCTGTGCGCGCTTATGTTGCCGTCGAAAAGTCTGTGGCTAAAAAGGCTCTACAAACCATTAGTAACGGCAAGATGAAAGGGCGCCAATTCCGGGCGCGAATTCTTAAATAGCTCAAATAGCAGAGAAAAAGCTCTTCGTTTGAAGAGCTTTTTTCTTTTTTGAGTTTATTTGAGAGTGTGATCTTTGGTTAAGCGTGCTTTGATTCGACTCAAACTGATTGGCGTAATGCCCAGGTAGGCCGCAATTTGACTATCGGTAATACGTTGCTTTAAATCTGGGTAATGAGCGCAAAATAATTGATATCGTTCCTCTGGAGAGTAGAGCAACATAAAGCGTTCTTTATTCTCTTTATTAACCAGTTGGTTTTCGAGTAGCTTTAAGTAAATGGCGTGCTTTTCTGCTCGCCAGTGATGCAACGTTTCAATTGGCAAGCAAAATAGCTGACAAGCGCTCAGCGTTTCCAATAAGTAAGGCGAAGGTTGGTCCTTTATTATGCTCTCAAACCCGATAACCCAGTCCTTCTCCCAGTAAAATTCTTTACTGAATTCTTTGCCGTGCTCCGTGAGATAGCTTGCGTGGCATAACCCCTCAATGATGAAGTAAAGGTGTGAGCTCAACTCCCCTTGGTGATTAAGAATGTGGCGTGTAGGCAGTTCGAGCAACTCACCATTTTCAATAAGTTGGTTTGCTTCTGTCTCTAAAAAGCCATGATTGACTAAGTCTGAAAAAAGATCGATGTGCATGTGATAACTCGGAAACGGTTTTCTTTATTTTAACGGGTTTTATTGATAACAAAAAAGCGGCTCATGAGAGCCGCTTAGTGTTGCTGTCAAATCAACCTTATTTATTCAGATCGATTTGATAAATTGCGAAACCAATGTCGTCTGTTGACACGCGTTTCATTGGGTATTGTCCTTTCTCTTTGATGAACTGCGCCGCTTTATCGCTAGGGGAGGTTTCGAAACGAATATCTAGCTTGTTATCGGACTTAATCGGTGCGAAAGACCAGTTGTTGTCAGCGCTTGGTGTCACTTCTCCTTTTTCTTCACTCACGCGAGAAATATAAGTGGCGACGACAGAGCGGTTTTCATCTGGTGCGTCAAATGCAATGAAATCTGGGCCTGTACCAGGGAAAGTATTGCTATAAGCACGGTAGTTATTGGTTGCGATGATGAAATCTTGCTTCGGATTGACAGGCTTACCATTGAACGTCAGATTCACAATGCGCTGAGAATCTGGATTAATCACTTTACAATCCGCATCGTACTTCGGCGGTTGGGTAACGTCGATTTGGTAGTTAACCCCATCAATAACATCGAAGTTGTACGTACGGAAATTATCCCAATCAATCAAAGATTGCGGTTTAGGATTGTTGATGTCGATGTGGTTGAATTGACCCGCACTGCACTCTAGCCATTCGCGAACTTCTTTACCTTTCACTTTCATCGCAACCAAGGTGTTTGGATATAAGTAAAGATCGGCCGCATTACGGAAGGTGAGCTGACCGGATTCTACTTCTGTAAAGTTATTCGGATCGTTCTTACGACCGCCGACTTTAAATGGTGCTGCCGCACTCAGTACTGGAATGTCAGAAAGGTCTGGGTCGCCTTGAATAAAGCGTTCTACGTAGTCTTTCTGAGCAAGGTTAACGATTTGAATGGTGGGGTCGTCCTGCACTAATGCCAAGAAGCTGTACATGACATCATTTGCTTTGCCGATTGGTTGGTTTACAAATTCACGAGTGCCTTTGTGATCTTCTTCTAACGCTTTCACAATATCTGCATCGGCTTTAGCTAATGACTTCTTATTTACTTTATCGAAGATAGGGCGTGCTTCTGCTTGGCCTTCGACGACTTGCCATCTGCCGTCTTTCTCTTTCAGCATCAAATCCATCACACCTACGTGACTTCCCCAGCGGCCCGGCATCACGGACGTTACACCATTGATGGTCCCTTTATCTATATCAACACCAGGTAGGTTTGCGAAGTCTTTCCCTGGGAAGACGGCGTGAGAGTGGCCAAAAGCAATCGCATCAATACCTTCAACTTCTGTGAGGTAGTAAACAGAGTTTTCAGCGCCTAGTTTGTATGGATCAGTAGAAATGCCTGAGTGTGGAATCGCCACAATAACGTCTGCGCCTTCTTTCTTCATCTGAGGAACCAGCTTTTTCGCTGTCTCAGTGATGTCTTCAGCGAAGACTTTTCCTTCTAGATTCTTCTTATCCCATACCATGATTTGTGGCGGGACGAAGCCGATGTAACCCACTTTGATTTCGTGGCTTTGACCATCAGTGTCTTTGAACGTGTGCGTTTTAATTAGATAAGGTTTGAAGTAGTGCTCGCCTGTCTTCTTGTCGAAAACGTTAGCACTAACATAAGGGAAGTTCGCACCGTCGATAGAGTTTTTCAGGAACTCAAGGCCGTAGTTGAATTCGTGGTTACCAATGTTACCCACATCGTAATCCAACTGGTTCATCGCTTTGTATACCGGGTGGATTTCGCCAGCGTTAATCCCTTTCGCCGCCATGTAATCGCCCATTGGGCTGCCCTGAATTAAATCACCGTTATCTACTAGTACCGTGTTTTCTGTCTCGGACTTAGCTTGTTTCACTATTGTCGCTGCGCGACTTAAACCGATTTGCTGTGATGGTTGGTCTTTGTAGTAATCGTAATCCATCACGTTGGTGTGAATGTCGGTGGTTTCGATAATACGAAGCTTGATGGTATCGGCCATTGTTGGGCCAGCAAGCGTTAGCATGCCACTTAATACTGCGAGGGATATAGGATGAACTGCCACTTTCATTTGGTGCTCCAATTCAATGATAAGGGGAAATCGCACTGCGTAATGTATCAAACACAGATGCAACTCGATGATAAAGATACAGAAAACTGTGAACATTAATCAGTTTACTGAACCTTATTCATATTAACCGCCGACTTTTTCACGCTTTTGAATGAGACCAAACAAAAACTTCTTAGCAGATTTTTGAATAAAAAATGAAATTTTAGAATTTCAGGTAATATAAACGCCCCGCCATAATGCTTGCATGACGATATCAATGGACGATGAGCAAGCACATGGCAACGAACGATTCAGTCACTTCTTTTCCTAAACCAAAGCCCCGGTTAGTTTCTGACAACCCAGTCGCTGGTGTTACTCGTTTTGCAAAGCAATCGCTACAGCCTGGTGAAGTCGCCTTAGTAGGTGCAGGACCAGGCGATCCTGAACTTCTGACGGTGAAAGCACTGAACTGCTTGCAGCAAGCTGACGTGGTTTTGTACGACTACTTGGTGTCTGAAGAAATCATGGCATTGATTCCAAGCGATACGATTTTGGTGTGCGTTGGGAAGCGAGCTGGGCATCACAGTGTGCCGCAGGAGAAGACGAATCAGCTTTTGGTGGATTTTGCCAAGCAGGGCTACAAAGTAGTGCGCATTAAAGGTGGGGATCCGTTTGTATTTGGTCGTGGTGGTGAAGAGTTAGAAGTGCTTGCTGATGCCGGCGTTCGTTTTCAAGTTGTCCCTGGCATTACCGCAGCAGCTGGCGCAACCGCTTATGCTGGTATTCCACTGACTCATCGTGATTATGCGCAATCGGCCATCTTTGTGACTGGCCACTTGAAAGAAGAAAGTGATGAGATGGATTGGTCCACGTTGGCGCGTGGGAATCAGACTTTAGTGATCTACATGGGGCTGATGAAATCACACTATATTCAGAATCAACTCATTAAGCATGGCCGTTCAGCGTCGACTCCGATTGCCATTATTGAGCGTGGCACGCAGATTCAACAAAAAGTATTTACGGGAGAACTCTCCCAACTCTCTGATTTATCGAAGGAAGCACAATCGCCATCTTTGATTGTTGTCGGAGAGGTAGTGCGACTGTCTCAAAAGTTAGACTGGTTTTTGTCTAGTACTGAATTCAACAAAAGTGCTATTGCCAACTCCATATAATTTCAGACCAAAGATTAGAGACGTAATGCGCCTTCAAGCTTAAAAAGGAAATACAAAACATGGACCAACAACGTTTAACTCACCTTAAACAACTCGAAGCGGAGAGTATCCATATTATCCGCGAAGTTGCGGCTGAGTTTGATAACCCAGTCATGATGTATTCGATTGGTAAAGACTCATCAGTGATGCTGCACCTAGCGCGTAAAGCTTTTTACCCAGGTAAGATTCCATTTCCATTGCTGCATGTCGACACCGATTGGAAGTTCCGCGAGATGATTGAATTTCGTGATCGCACCGCGGCCAAATACGGTTTTGAGCTTTTGGTACATAAGAATCCAGAAGGTCTAGCCATGGGCTGTAGTCCGTTTGTTCATGGTTCTTCTAAGCACACTGACATCATGAAGACTCAAGGCTTAAAACAAGCGCTGAACAAGTACGGTTTTGATGCGGCCTTTGGTGGTGCGCGCCGCGACGAAGAGAAATCACGGGCGAAAGAGCGCGTGTATTCATTCCGCGATAAGAACCATACATGGGATCCTAAAAACCAACGTCCTGAGCTATGGAAGACGTACAACGGCCAGGTCAATAAGGGTGAGAGCATTCGTGTATTCCCGCTGTCTAACTGGACTGAGCTTGATATCTGGCAATACATCTATTTAGAAAACATCGAGATCGTGCCGCTTTACCTCGCGGACAAACGCCCAGTTGTTGAACGCGATGGCATGCTGATCATGGTTGATGATGATCGTATGGAGCTTCAACCGGGTGAAGTGATTGAAGAGAAGAGTGTGCGCTTCCGTACCCTTGGTTGTTATCCATTGACCGGGGCCATCGAGTCTGAAGCAAACACTTTAACTGGCATTATCGAAGAGATGCTGGTGGCAACGTCGAGTGAGCGCCAAGGCCGAGCGATCGACCACGATCAGTCAGGATCGATGGAGCTTAAGAAACGTCAAGGTTACTTCTAAAGGATCTAAGGAAAGATAATGAACAGTGCAGTTGAAGCTCAATTAGCCGAGCTTGGTATCGAAGGCTATTTAACACAACACCAGTACAAGTCGTTACTTAGATTCTTGACTTGTGGCTCGGTGGATGACGGTAAAAGTACATTAATCGGTCGCTTACTCCATGACTCAAAACAAATTTATGAAGATCAGCTAGCGGCAGTGCATTCAGACAGCCAACGTGTGGGTACCACGGGTGAAAAGCCCGACCTTGCGTTGTTGGTCGATGGCTTACAAGCTGAGCGAGAGCAGGGGATCACGATTGATGTGGCTTACCGCTATTTCTCGACGCAGAAACGTAAATTCATCATTGCAGATACTCCTGGACACGAGCAGTACACACGTAACATGGCTACAGGCGCATCGACATGTGACTTAGCTGTGATTCTGGTTGATGCACGTAAGGGCATTCTCGATCAAACTCGTCGTCACTCTTTCATTTCCAACCTGTTGGGTTTGAAGCACTTTGTTGTGGCGATCAACAAGATGGACTTAGTGGATTACTCCCAAGAGCGCTTTGAAGAGATCCGCGATGAGTATCTGAAGTTCTCTGAGAATCTGACAGGGGATATTGATATTCAAATCATCCCGATCTCAGCGCTTGAAGGGGACAATGTGGTGGATAAAGGCCAAAACCTGACTTGGTTTAAAGGCCCATCACTGCTTGAGCTTCTTGAAACGGTCGATGTGGATCAAGAAAAAGGCGCGGGTGAATTCCGCTTCCCTGTGCAATACGTTAATCGTCCTAACCTCGATTTCCGTGGTTTTGCGGGGACCATTTCTTCTGGTTCGATCAAAGTCGGTGATGCCATTAAAGCATTGCCATCGGGTAAAACGTCAACTGTGGCACGTATTGTGACCTTTGATGGTGATATCGAAGAAGCTCGTGCCGGATTAGCTGTCACTCTGACGCTAAGCGATGAGATCGATATTAGCCGTGGCGATTTGATTGTTCTAGATAATGCTCAAGTGGAAACCACAAACCATTTGCTTGCCGATGTGGTGTGGATGACAGAGCAACCCCTGCAACCGGGTCGTGACTATGACATCAAAATCGCAGGTAAGAAAACCGTAGGTCATGTTGAAGCGATTCGTCATCAATATGACATTAATAATCTCTCGACTCATAGCTCGGCAGAGCTGCCATTGAATGGTATTGGTTTGTGTGAATGGTCTCTTAATGAGTCAGTCGCGCTGGACAATTATCAAGACTGTGCAGATACCGGTGGCTTTATCATTATCGATCGTCTGACAAACGTGACGGTTGGTGCTGGCATGGTTAAAGAGAGCCTCGCCGTGGTTGAGCGCGATTTGACGGACATCTCTGCGTTTGAAGTTGAGCTTAATGCGCTTGTCCGTAAACACTTCCCACACTGGGAAGCAAAAGACGTCAGCCAGTTTCTGAAAAAGTAACTGGCTCACCCAAGTACGATAATTTCAGGCACTGTTTGCTGTTGTACTTGGGGTGTCGCTACCTAACTGAATTGCGAAATGTCGTTAGGTATTCTCCTAATACCAGAGTGCTTCGGTGGAGCCCAAGAAACCGAGCATTCTGATGTTCTTTTCGCTTGCGCTGATTTTTGTCTGTTTGCTCGTTTGTCGGTGATTCATGGATAAATGAGTCGTTGTTGTGCCCTTTAGGGCTATTTGGTAAGGAAAGGCTATGTGGGAACAAGGGTTTGTGTTAGCGATTTTGCTTGGCATTATCACTTGCTTGCTTGTCACGAAAATTAAGCCTAGTTATGTCTTTGCGGGTGCCGCTTTTATTGCATTCATGGCTGGGATGATGGATTCAGCCACTATCGCATCCAATTTTACCAACTCTTCATTGTTAACCCTGGTTCTATTGATTCTTGCATCCTGTGCTCTAGAAAAAACACTGCTGATCAGTTGGGTGAGCCGAAGTATCTCTGAGGGCCAGTTAGGCAGCGTGATTGCTAAGCTCGGTGTATCGACAGCCTTGCTCTCTTCATTTACGAATAATACCGCTGTGGTTGTCTCATTGATTGGGGCGATTAAGCGTAATCAGCAGCATGCACCTTCGAAATTACTTATTCCCTTGTCTTATGCCGCCATTTTTGGTGGCACGTTAACTTTGATTGGTACGTCGACTAACTTAATCATCAACAGCTTTGTCGAAGACGCAGGCTTACCGAGCCTGAGCTTTTTTACACCTACGATGATAGGTTTGGCTGTGCTGGTGGGAGGGATGCTGATTCTTATCCCACTGAGCTACTTGCTACCGAATTATGATGATCAAAATCAAGAAGATTTACCTTACTTTCTTGAGTCTCGCGTTGAGCCAGGCTCACCGCTAGTTGGGCGTACGATCAGCGAGAATAATTTACGTGCGCTGCGCAAACTGTTTCTTGCAGAAGTGGTGCGCGATGGTGTTACTGTTTCTTCTGTGGGACCGGATTTTGTGCTCAATGCAAAAGACCGCCTGTTATTTTGTGGCGATGTTGAGAGCGTCGCGACCCTGCAAGAAATTCCGGGCCTCAAGTTGTTTGGTCAGCAGCACTTAAATGGGCAAAACTTTATCGAAGTTGTGGTGAGCTCGTCGGCGACATTTTGCTACAAAACCCTCAAAGAGAGCCGATTCCGCGACCGATTCGATGCCGTTGTTGTGGCGATTCGCCGAGGCCACGAACGCCTAGAAGGTGGCTTGGGTAGTATTGCCTTAGCGCCAGGAGACACGTTAGTTCTGGTTCCAGGAAAGCGTTTTGAGTCTGAACGCCGAGCTCATCGTAAAGAGTTTGTTTTAGTG
Organism: Vibrio sp. YT-17; assembly: GCF_033337375.1. Lineage (NCBI taxonomy): Bacteria > Pseudomonadati > Pseudomonadota > Gammaproteobacteria > Vibrionales > Vibrionaceae > Vibrio > Vibrio sp. YT-17. The sequence goes on along the minus strand of NZ_JAWOQP010000001.1, from coordinate 265,173 downwards.
CATGACTTGGACTCTAGCGCTCGGCTTGATACGAATAAGTCTTCTATTGTATTACTGGGCTTTGCAGCCGTAATTGGATGTGCTCTATTAGAGTTAGTACCGATTATTAAAGGTCTAGCTGCGTACCTTATCGCGCTTATTGCGTTTGGTATTGTGCAGATTTCAGAACTGCGCCGCCGTTTTCCGATCGATATCGTCGTGATTGTCGGTTCCGCTTTGTCTATTGCTCAACTGATGATCTCTTCTGGATTGTCAGAAAGAATGGGAGTGATGTTTATTGAAGCGTTTAATGGCTGGGGAGTATTTGGTGCCTTGGTGGCGACTTATATCATGACATTGGTACTCACTGAATTGGTGACAAACAATGCCGCGGCTGCGCTTTCTTTTCCTATCGGCTATAGCATGGCGGTGGGTTATGGCGTGGATCCGATGCCATTCATCATGGCGGTTTTGTTCGGCGCGAGTGCGAGCTTTATCTCTCCCTACGGTTACCAAACTAACCTGCTGGTGTACAGCGTAGGAAATTACAAATTGACCGACTACGTGAGAATTGGAGTGCCAATTTCGATTGTGTACTCTGTATTAGTACTTACTTTGATCCCGGTCTTTTTCCCGTTTTAATTCCGATATTTACAAGGATACGTTATGACTGCCGAAACGACGGTAAAAGATGAAAACATTGTTTGGCACCAGCATTCGGTTGATAAACAGTTTCGTGCTGAATTAAAGAAGCAAAAACCTGCCGTATTGTGGTTCACTGGTTTATCTGGAGCGGGTAAATCAACCGTAGCAGGGGCGTTGGAAAATCGCCTTGCAGCATTGGGTTACCACACCTATTTATTGGATGGTGACAATGTACGGCATGGTTTGTGTAGCGATTTAGGTTTTTCTGAACAGGACCGTCGCGAGAACATTCGTCGCATTGGTGAACTGGCGAAGTTGATGGCAGATGCGGGTTTAATTGTTCTGTCGGCGTTTATTTCACCGCATCGTGCAGAGCGGAAGTTAGTGCGCGATTTATTGCCAGAAGGCGAGTTTATTGAAGTGTATGTCAATGCATCTCTAGAGGTTTGCGAAGGTCGAGATCCTAAGGGTTTATACCGTAAAGCCCGTGCGGGAGAGATTCCTAATTTCACTGGTATTGATTCGGAATATCAAGCGCCAGAGAACCCTGAAATCGATTTGCCCGCAGGAGAAAAGAGTGTCGAGGAGTTGGTGGATTTGTGCTTAATCGATCTTAAACAACGCGGTGTGATCCGATAAAAAAGCATTTAGATCATAGGTGACCTAAAGCTCTTTGAGCGGCTGGAGAAGTATTTGGATCATAGGTGGTCAAATGCTTCTCCAACTGGCTAGACAGTATGATGAACCGTACTTTTAGCTTCACTATGGACACTAAATCTATGATTTAACAGTGCAAGCATTTGATCGTAGTATTCGGCATGTGGTTTGTTTCCGAGCAAGGTACAGAGCTCATTGCCTGTGGGTGTGAAGCGGTAATATAAAAGGCGGACACCTTTACTGTTTACGTTCAGCGACAAGTTTTTACCTTGGTAGGTGAGGACCAACGGTGTCTCGATACTAATTTCGCCAGATTCAAGTTCGGCACTGTGCAGCAGCCCTAATTCAATTAAGAGCAACAAGCTTGAATACGGCAGTTGAAAACTTCCCATATTTAGGCTGTTGGCGACGTCTCGCTTGCCGAAGCTAAATATGCCTCCTTGCGCTTTGTAACCAATCAGCAGTTTTCTGCTGTGATCCCCTCCAAAACTGCACGCTAAAGAGGCGGCTCTTTGCAGAGTTTGTGCTTCCTTTGGTGACATATCTTTGAGGGTTTTCAACGCTTTCATGGATGTTGAACCCGGATTGGTCACTTCACGCTTCATCACTTGAGCCCATAGCTTTTGCATCGCGCTGTTATGGATGTCTTGAGCCATCTCAAAAAATCGATGCAACCAATCTTGGTCTGGCTCTCCCGCTGTCTCATCTCGGCATGAACTGTGCGCTAATTTTAAAATCTGTTCTAAGTTTTTTTGTCGCTGTTCTTGGCGTCTTTGCTCTCGCAATTGGGCTCTTTCAAACGCAGATTTGGCTGGCGGTTCGGTTTGCAGTAAGGCGTCAAGACCGTGTATTTGGGCAATGGTTTTTACCTTACTAGCACTGTCTTTTATGTAGCCTTGTTTCTTTTCTTGTTGCGTATTTTTTTTTGTGTCTGACTGATGTTCGATGACAACAGGTTGCTTTGTCGGGTCTGCCATTCGTTTTCCTACCAAGAACTGCGCGGTTCGCACGTTTAAATTTACACCTTATCTGACCAAGCGACCAGACAGGAGTTCTCAGTTTTTGAACGAATAGGGCTATTCAAAATGATAATGAGTTGTTAAAATTGTTATCGTTATTTTGGAGGGGCTATGAAGTTCTCAGAAGCAGGTAAACTCAAAAAGCACCTGTCGATAGCGTTTCTTTTGGTTATTTATGTGGGCGTATTAGCGTATTTATCTCGTTATATCGTGTAGCACAAAGCTAAAAAAGGCGCCAGTGTGACGCCTTAGGTGTAGCGAGGCTTATCGACGACTTAAATTACATATCGTCGTAGGCTTCTATTTCTGATCCCTCAATAACGTAAGCCGTTTCTGCCAGTTCGTGGTTTATCGTCTCGGTTTTCAACGTTCCAACCACATATATAACATCCCACAACTCTTGAACAGGCGCGCCTTTCGGAAACTTCACGTAAATGATCTGGTTTGGAGGCGGTGGTGGCACGTGAATACAAGCTCCAAAATATGGCACCAATAAAAATTCGGTGACGGTATCGGCATCACCTTCAAGTGGGATAACAAACCCCGGAATTTTAACTTGGCTTCCGTTCAGTTCTGGTCGAACGTTACCAATCTTGGACTGCTGGGCTGCGCCACCACTGTGATCAGATGCGGGCATGCCTATACTGTCGAACAATTTACGCTCTTTTTCTGGAACAAGGTCAATCCAGTCAAGCTTTAATGGTTCTTCGCTGGCCATAACAGGCGCTGTGAATGCGACGACCAGCAAGCAACTTGCGAGTATTTTTTTCCACATTTTATTAAATCCTTATTGTCATTCCGTCACTCAGTGACTGTCGGTAGGCGCGGAGTGCGGGAATGAAACCAATCACAATACCAGCGCATTGTACGAAACCTAATAGCATCCACTCATAAGTAGATAAGATGCTTAAGGTGAGATGTATTCCATAGTGCTGTTGGATGATCGGCTGCGCGATAGCCAGAATGGCATACAGCCCAGTAACGCCAGTAATAATACCAGCAGCAGTGAGCAAGCTGGCTTCACTAATTAATAGTGAGAAAACATGACGAGGCCTTGCTCCCATGGCTCGCAAAATCGCCATTTCACGGCGGCGTTCCTGTAGGCTAGTTAATAGACTGCTTAACATACCTAACAACCCTGCGATCACGACAAAACCAGATACTGCCATTAGGGCTTGCTCTGCAACCGACATCATTCCCCATAACTCATGCAACGCAACGCCGGGCATAATGGCGCTGAGCGGCTCTTTGGGGTAGGTGTTAATTTGTCTTTGCAGGGCGAAAGTTTGAATACGAGATTTCAAACCAACGAGCATAGCGGTAATTTGTTTGGGCTGAAAGTCTCTGTTTTTGAGATCTTGTGCCTTGGGTGTCGGGCCCAAACGCGCACCACTTTCCCATCCGACGTGAATGGCTTCGATGGCTTCCAATGATACATGGACAGTTTTGTCGACTGGTGTTCCTGTAGGTGCAAGGATACCGACAACTTTAAATGGCAGATTGTCATGACGGCTAAAGCCAACGTCGCTAATGCCGTGGGCAATGATGATTTCGCTACCGATATCATAACCAAGTTGTTTAGCGACATCAGAACCTAGCACGGTTTCAAATAAACCATTGAATTCTCTGCCCTTGCTAAATGTTAGTGGTTGCTTACTTCCAAACTTGTAATGCTCAAAGTAACTGTGATTGGTTCCCATAACTCGGAAGCCTTTATGCGAGTCGCCAAGCGAGATTGGAATAGCCCAATCGACTGAACGATGATTGACAAACTCTTGGTAGCTTTTCCAATCGATGTTGTTGGTCGCATTACCAATACGAAACACAGAATAGAGCAATAGGTTCACTTGCCCAGAGCGTCCACCAATAATGAGGTCAGTGCCTGAAATTGTATTGGAGAAGCTATCCTTGGCTTGAGTTCGGATACGCTCGACGCCCAAGAGGAGTACCACTGAAATCGCAACGGTCATGATGGTTAGAATTGCCGTCGCTTTGCGGTTCATCAAGCTTTTCCAGGCGAGCTTTACAACAGCACTCATGATATGGCTCCTAGGCTAGATACTTGATTAATGTCGGGTAGATTGAGCGTGCGATCGAATAAGGGTTCGAGTGTTGGGTCGTGGCTAACGAATACCAGTGTGGCATTGGCTTGATTCGCTTGCTCCATAAGGAGCTCAATAAATGCTTTACGATTGTCATAGTCTAAAGCTGAGGTTGGTTCGTCAGCGATCACTAACTCTGGATGTCCTATCAGAGCTCGAGCCGCAGCCACACGTTGTTGTTGACCAATACTCAATTCAGAGACAGGGCGTGTATGAAGCTCGTTTGGCAAGTGCAGTCGTTCTAGTAGGGCCTGAGCCTGTTCATTTAACGTTTGAGATGAGGCACCTAAATGGGCACGGTCACGTCGTATTTTACTGAACTGACATGGCAATAATACGTTTTCAAGTACGTTAAGGTACGGCAATAAATTGAACTGTTGAAAGATGTAGCCAATATGATTGGCGCGAAAGCGGTCTCTCTGACTGGCACTTAAACTAGCAAGGTCAGTATCGAGTACAGATAGAGAGCCTGAAGTTAATGTGTTAATCCCCGTCAACAAAGCGAGCAAGGTCGATTTACCGCAGCCACTTGGACCTTTGATAAACACATGCTCGCCTTGTGTAATGTGTAATTTGGGGATGTGGATGGTTGCGTTGGTTGAACCGGGCCAGAAAAATTGGGCATCCTCTAGCTCGACAACATTTGGTGTGGTTTCAGTCATATTAAATCACCAAAGCTGTGGCGTGTAAGTGGGTACTTACACGCCACTCGTGTTATTTGATTACGATTTGGGTGTTATCTTTGCTTAATTTAATTGCTGATTGCATGGTATCAGTGAATATATTGACGCTGATGGACTCTGTAGTTGGGAATTGGTTGAACCAATCGGTTTGGATTTGGCTAAGCTGATTAACTTGTTCGCAATTGAAGCGATATTGCACCGAAAATTCACCGTGACCGCCATGATCGTGCGCCTCATCATGAGCGTCATGGTGGTCATGTTTATCATGATGTTCATTATGATCATGGTGTTCGTGCCCTTCATGATCGTGATGTGCATGGTCATCATGGTCGTGCTCACTATGATCATGTTCCTCATGAGTTTCGCTTAGGTTGTGGCTCACGTAAGCTTCTTCAATATTACAATCAGCTTGTGAGTTAATAGCGAACAATGCGTTGCTGTCTTCGAGTGTAGCGACGGCTTGTTTAAGCGCTTGCTCTTGTTGCGCGTTTTCTGGAGCATGTTCGAAACCCACAACATCAGCTCCAGGAGCTGTGATCTCTACTAACAGATCTTTGCCATCTTGGGCGATATTAAACTCGACGTGACCATGCACATGAGCACCATGCTGGCGGTATTCGTTTGCATTCGCTGCTGTCGATAAAGTGAGGCCAATAGCAAGGGCTAAAACGTGTTTTGATGACATTGTATTTTTCCTAATTTTACTGGCATTAACCAAAGGCGGTATTGCTCAGATTCGAGTTTCACTAAGTTATTGTTCCCTGACACACTAGGTGCGGAAATGAACTCAATAATTTTGAGTGTGGAATAGTTTGGAAATTAAGCAAAATAAGGAGGGGCACGAGCAGCGCCAAGAACTTCTTCGCCGTACACGAGATGCAAAAAAACATGATGATGCTGGGCGCGCGTAAAAGTCGGTGTAGAGAGGGTAGGTTGTACCTTTGCTATACCGTGCTGAACACCAGAAAATAATTGGCAATGATGATGGGTATGATGGTCGGGCGTCAGATCGACTTGATGAAGTACAACCGCAAAGTTCCAAGCGATCAGCAACGCAACACTGAAAAATAAAGCAGTGCGATACCAATATCTTAGTATTTTTTGCTGGTGGTGGTACATCTGAGCTCCTCTTACCGACTGTTATAATATAACACCCATAATGAATAAAAGTTCACTCTTTTGTTGGCTAGCAGAAAAATTTAACTCAACACATACGTGCCGAAAAATATTGGTAATACTCTCTGATGGAAGTGTCGCACTTATAAAGAGCAGAGTTATCACTGCCCATGCTTCTAATCAAATTCATATAGCTCCTTACAACAAGAACAAGGAGCCATTCAATGAAGCTAGATGTTCTGTTTAATAAGCTCAATGACTTTTGTTATCTCATCTTGCTCAAGTGCGCCCTCTTTGACGAACAGAATTTTGCCCGTTTTGTCTTGAACAATAATGGCCGAACTTTCTTCTTTCAGGTCCCAAGTATTGGCAACTACGCCATTTTCATCAAGAACCATGGATGACCATGGAAACTCTTTTTTGCTGTCTTGAGCTGAAGACTTCACGAAAGAGCCTGTCCCCCAAATTGCATCATCTTGGTTGATGATAGTCGTGGTCTGGTAGCTTTCTTGTGGAAAGTTTTCCGCAGTTATTGCCGACATTAATGGGGCATTCATTTCTTTTGAACTGCTACGGCCTGCAATGGCTTGAATGACACGAACTTTGCCTTGCATATGTTGAGTTGCCCAGGGTTGGTATGCAACGCCTTCGCCTTGTAAAACAATCTCGCCGTAAGCGGCAACATTGACAGGAGGAACGCTTTTTCCCACTGACAAGTTGTGTGCAAAGGTCAAGCTTGGCGTTAAGGCCAGTAATAGAGGTAGGAGAGTCTTAGTTTTCATATTGTTATATTCCGTACGAGGTTTGGAAGCTTCCAGTATATATCCAGATCCTAGAAATTTGTAGGACCGTTGATAACATTTATTTAACGTATGGAGTGGTGTAATCTTGCGTTATATTTAGAATTTGCTAAAATGAGTTCCGTCGCAAATTGCGCATTAAGATTGCAGAGGAAAAATAAGCAATCCGTGTTTTCTCAAAGGAATTGAGGTGAGTTATGCTACGTGAGTTTGCTGTATATCGACCATTACAAGTGGCCCGTTTTGTTAAAACGTTGTTCAAAGGTCAATTTTTTATTGTTGGGGTTGGCTGTTTTCAGTTCGACAATGGCAAAGTGTTACTACCTGACGTCAACGATCATAAAAGGCTCACCATCTTTAAAGAAGTCAACCAAGTGATAGCATCATTATCGGCTTAGTTAGCTTGGTACCCACTTAGATTTAGAAAAGAGCGACCATATCGGTCGCTCTTTTTGTTGCTGGTTAGGTTTATCCTTGGAGGCTTGGTGGGAAGCAAACTCCCGTTCCTCCGATGCCACAGTAACCATCAGGGTTTTTCGCCAAATATTGCTGGTGGTAGGTTTCCGCAAAGTAATACGGACCTGCTGGTTGTATTTCGGTGGTGATGTTCGCGCGCTGCTCTTCTTGCAGTGCTTGCTGATACAAGAGTTTCGATTTCTCTGCGCTCTCGAGTTGCTCCGTCGAATAAGTGTAAATTGCAGAACGATATTGAGTACCTAAGTCGTTACCTTGACGCATTCCCTGAGTTGGGTCGTGTTTTTCCCAAAAAACAGCCAGTAGCTTTTCTAATGAGATGACGCGTTCATCGAAAACGACTCGTACGACTTCTGTATGACCCGTTTTACCCGTACAGACTTCTTCATACGTGGGATTGGGTGTGTAACCCCCAGCGTAACCGACTGAAGTAGATACAACGCCGTCGAGTTGCCAAAATACGCGCTCAGCGCCCCAAAAACAGCCCATTCCGAGCAAGATCTGCTGTTGGTGTGACGTCAGAGGCGCCTTTAGGTTAGATTTATTTACAAAATGATGATCGTCAATCTGCATTGGTTGATCTCTACCTGGCAAGGCATCTTCTATACTGATCAATGTTTGTTTGTTGAGCATGGTATTTGTCCTTCAATACGTGTCTTAAATTTGCGAACTTTTTCATTTCGTCTGTATCTGATGCTGTGATGACATAGACCGCGTTAAACCTATTAATATTACAGACTTAGAATCTAATTGGCGTTATCATTATTTACGTTTACTTAACCTCATTCAGCCATAAAAGCATGATAAAAAAAGCTCTCCCCACCATTGTTGGCCTGTTTGCCTTTTCTCATGGTGCCTATGCCGATGTTTCTTTGACTTTGAAAGGCATTGATGGCGCTTTAGAAGAGAATGTCAGTGCGTATCTATCATCTATTCCAGAGAAGGATTACTCCACTTCTCTGCGTTTTCAAGCGAGATTAGATCAAAGTATCACTGAAGCGCTTAACGCGCTTGGGTATTATCATGCAAAAATTTCATACTCTATTCCTGAAGCGAATGATGAGTTAATTGTGCTCATCAAGCCGGGCTTGCCAGTGAAAGTGAAAGTCATGGATGTGGTCATCACTGGAGAGGCTAAGGACGATGAAGAGTTTGCAAAACTTATTGAGCGCTCTCCGCTAAAAGTTGGTCAAGTTTTGAATCAAGGCCAATACGACAGCCTTAAGTCAGGCATTCGTAACTTGGCGCTTCAGCGTGGTTACTTCAATGGTGAGTTTACGCTAAGTCGATTAGAGGTTATCCCTGATCTGAACGAAGCTAATGTCCGTTTGCACTACAGCAGTGGAATACGTTTCAATTTTGGCGACGTTTCTTTTATTGGCAACCACATCTGGGAAGACCGTGTCGCATCACTACAACCTTTTAAAGAAGGGGACCCATACAACGTTTCGAAGCTGGGCGAGTTTAACCAGAAGCTATCAAATACGGAGTGGTTTTCCTCAGTTTTTGTTGAGCCTGAATTGGATAGGCTTGATGATGGCCGAGACTTGCCAATTAAAGTGTCTTTATCTCCTGCTTCGAAGAATCAGATCGAGACGGGTATTGGTTACTCAACGGATGTTGGCGTTCGAGGAACGTTGAAGTGGAAGAAACCTTGGGTGAGCTCCCGAGGACACAGTTTCAACACTGCTTTATCCCTATCTAAGCCAGAGCAAACCGTGACTGCTTCTTACAAAATTCCTTTAGAAGATGTCGCTAACGATTATTATCAAGTTCAATATGGGCTTAAAAACCTAGACAACCGTGACACGCAGAGTATCGAGTCTAACCTTGCAGTTGAGCGTCATTGGTTAGCAGACGGTGGTTGGCATAATACCGTTTATGTTCGTCATTTGTACGAGAGCTTTACGCAAGGTTTACAAGATGATGAATTCAACTTCGTACTTCCAGGTGCGACATTTTCTCGGACTAGGGTTCGAGGGGGCAATATGCCAATGTGGGGAGACAAGCAAAGCATCACTATTGAGTATGGTGATACCGCTATGCTTTCTGAAACTAGAGTGCTCCGCTTAATTGGCTCGACTTCTTGGATTCGTGGTATTGGAGAGAATCATCGTGGTTTGTTCCGCTTAGAAGGTGGTGCGAATATTACCGATGAACTTGAAAAACTATCACCGTCGCTGCGTTTCTTCGCTGGTGGTGACAATAATATTCGTGGTTACGGCTATGAATCTATTTCACCTGTGGATGAGAGTGGTGCTTTGACGGGTGGTAAATACATTGTTAGCAGTACATTAGAATACCAATATCGTGTTTATGGAAACTGGTGGGCTGCAACGTTTTACGATATTGGTGATGCGTTTAATGAAACACCAGATTGGAAATCAGGTGCTGGTGTTGGTATCCGCTGGGCGTCTCCGGTGGGCCCTGTTAGTTTTGATTTTGCATGGGGGTTGGATGCAAAACCAGAACGAGAGTTTCGTATCCACTTCTCATTGGGGCCTGAGCTATGATCAAAATGATGTTTAAGTGGACCAAATGGCTGTCGCTCAGTTTGATTGGTCTATTGCTGTTGCTCATCATTATTGTCGCGACAGTTTTATTTACCCACCCAGGCCTCAAATTTGCCTTGTGGGGAGCTGAAAAAGCACTACCACAATTGCAGATTGAAAAAGTGCAGGGTTCATTGTTTCCTCGCTTCGAACTGCATAACGTCAGTTTTGTCGATGAGTCTTTGAATATCGATGCCAAAGTCGAGCGTTTAGCTTTGGCAGTGAACTTCCGCTGTTTCTTTGACCCTAAGGTCTGTGTCGATGAGTTAAGACTGCAGGGGCTTGACTTTAAGATGCCAGAACTACCGCCAGCAAGCGAGGAGCAAGAGGAAACACCACCACTGCGTTCTATCAGTACGCCAGTGCCAATTTTTGTTAATAAAGTCCGCTTTAATGACATCAATGTCAATGTGCTGGGCAATCAAATTGATTGGCAAACATTCTCGACCGCTTTGTCGATGCAGGGTGATCGTTTGGTGATCGCACCTACCGCGTTGAAAGACATTAATGTGGCTTTAGCACCAAGTGAGGCTGAACCTGAAGCGGCTGCCGAGGAGCCGAAAGAAACTGACGTTACGCCGCAAGATATTGTGTTACCCGAAGTATGGATTCCACTGACGGTTGAAGCGCGTCGTCTTGATATTCACAATTTCAAACTGGCGGGTGAAACGCCAGTGATCGTCAATCATCTTGGTTTGGTTGCAAGAGCAGGCGGTGAACGTGTTGATGTCAAAACGTTAGAGCTCGACATGCCAGAAGTGGAAGGCAAGTTGAGCACACAAGTGACGCTTTCTTCTGATTACCCTATCAAAGCGCAATTGGACGCGTTAGTGAAGCAAGCGGATGCGAAGGGACAAAAACTGTCGCTTTCGGTCTCGGGTTCGGTTGGTGATTTGTCACTAAATGCTACGCTTTCTGAGCTTGTACAAGCGGAGATCAAAGGTGATATTCAACCGCTTAAAACACAGTTGCCGTTTGATGTCGCGATTAAAAATGTACAGGCGCAATGGCCGCTATTTGGACAAAGCGATTACCAGGTTTCTGTACCAAGCTTGGCGGCAAAAGGCTCACTTGATGGCTACGAAGTCGCATTAGAAACCAAAGCTTCGGGCAAAGATATTCCCGCCGTTGATGTCGCACTAAACGGCAAAGGTACGTTAGAGCAAATTGACCTCGAAAGCCTTGTAGTGAAAACCCTGGGAGGCGAACTCTCTGGGAAAGTCATGGCCAATTGGGCCGCGCCAATCAACTGGCAAGCTGACTTAAACCTGAAAAACATTCAACCAGGTTTACAATGGAAAGAAGCCGAAGGGGATATCAGCGGTAATCTTTCGACTTCGGGGTCGTTAACAGAACAAGGCGGTTGGCAAGTCAGTTTGCCTAAGTTAGACATTGACGGCATTTTGCGAGGTTATCCGCTGAATGTTGAAGGGCAACTTGAAGCGTCTGATAAGAACGGCAAAGGCGAAGACATCCAACTTACCACTCAGGGTTTAGCGCTTTCTCATGGCCCGAACCAACTGAGTGCAAAGGGTAAGATCGATAAGCAAATTCTGATGGATGTTGAGGTTAACTTCCCTGATTTTGCGAAAAGTGTTCCGGACCTTGCAGGTAAGATGCAAGGTAAAGTCGCACTACGTGGTAGCTTGAAAGAACCAGACATCAATCTTGATCTCGCTTTAAATCAGATTAACTGGCAGCAACAGGCGAACGTAGAAACGATCACCTTAAAGGGTGATGTGAAGCCTCTGCCAGCACCAAAAGCGAACATAAGCCTTATTGCGAACAACATTACCTATGACGACATAAAAGTTGATAGTGCTGACCTTGAAGTCTCTGGGGATGAAAAACTGCATCAACTGACGCTCGATGTAGTGTCTGACCTGGTGTCGACCAGTTTAGAAATTGAAGGGACATTCCAGCAGAAACCAGAAATGATTTGGGATGGGGCGCTGCGCCGCTTGACGCTGAGCTCGCAACAAGGCCCGTGGGCGTTGCAAAAATCGACCGCGGTGAAGGTCAATATCGACAAACAGATCGCGAACGTTCAAGCGCATTGTTGGTTGCAAGCGGAGTCGAGCGTATGTCTAACCGAAGACATTAGTGTTGGTAAGAGTGGCCAGGCGAAGCTAGCCATCAATGATTTTGATTTTGACCAAATCAAGCAATTCCTGCCGCCAGAAACCAAGCTGCAAGGCTCGGTTAATGCACAGGTTTTTGCTAAATGGGCACCAGAGAAAAAGCCCGAAGTAACCTTAAGTGTCAATATGCCAAAAGGCCAAGTTGAACAAGCACTTGAGCAGCCAATTAAAGTCGGTTGGGAAAGCTTCAACTTTAAAGCGGCATTAGCGAAAGACAAGCTTGATGCCGAGTGGCTATTTGATGTGAAAGATAACGGTGACTTGTCTGGTAAGGTTTCTTTACTGAATGTCTCGTCTGAAAAGCCCACTATTGATGGTAAGGTTTCACTCTCTACGTTCCACTTGGACTTCTTGGCACCGTTGATTGGTGAGTACAGCTTGTTTAAAGCAAACATGAATACTGACCTAGCGATATCAGGTGACGTTATGCATCCGAAGGTGAACGGTCAGTTCTTGATTGACCAAATGAAGCTACAGGGTGAAGTCACACCGATAGATATAAACTCAGGACAGGTCGTCATCAACTTTAAAGGTCATCAAGCGGACTTGGATGCTGGAATTTTAACCCCGGATGGTGAGTTGAACGTTACCGGTGATGCCGACTGGCAGGACTTACAGAACTGGCGCACTAAAGCGCGTGTATTTGCTAAAGAGCTCAATGTTGATTTGCCCCCAATGGTAAAAATCAAAGTTGAGCCTGACATGACAATAGATGTGACTCCTCAGCTTGCGAAAATTGAGGGTGATATTAATTTGCCATGGGGCAGAATTGTCGTCGAAGAGCTTCCACCAAGTGCGGTAGGCGTATCGAGTGATACCGTTATTCTCGATAAAAACTTGCAGCCAGTGGACGATGTGGCTGCGATGCCGTTTGATGTGGAAACGAACATCAACATTAAAATTGGTGATGACTTCCAACTTGCCGCTTTTGGTTTAAAAGGTGGGTTGAAAGGGAACCTAAACGTGACACAAAAAGACAAAGGTCCTTTCATCGTTGGTGAAGTGAATGTTGTCGACGGTTCTTATCGTTCGTTTGGTCAGGACTTATTGATTAAAGAAGGTAAGATTCTGATGAATGGTCCACCAGATCAACCTTACTTGTCTATCAAAGCGATTCGTAATCCAGACAATACCCAAGATGATGTCATTGCGGGGGTACAAGTGTCAGGCCCAGCATCTGATCCGAGTATAGAAATTTTCTCAGAGCCCGCGATGAACCAAGCCAATGCACTTTCTTATCTACTTCGTGGTCAAGATATTGATGGTGAAGCCGGTGGTAATGCAATGACGACTACCTTAATTGGTTTAAGCTTGGCGAAGAGTGGTCGTGTGGTTGGTGAAATCGGTGAAGCCTTTGGCGTACAGGATTTACAGCTGGACACTGCTGGGTCGGGCGATGATTCGCAAGTGACGGTGAGTGGTTATATTCTGCCAGGTTTGCAGGTGAAATATGGTGTCGGCATCTTTAACTCCCTAGGTGAGTTCACTGTGCGTTACCGATTGATGCAAGACTTGTATTTAGAAGCGGTATCTGGTGTAGATAGCGCCGTTGACCTACTCTATCAGTTTGAGTTCGATTAAAGTGCTTTAACCTAAGCATACACAGTCATGACTAAGGAGTGGTTATGCAGCATTTGATTTTTGTCTACGGCACGTTACGCAAGGGAGAGTACAACCATCAGTATTTGCGCTCGGCGCAGTTTCTTGGTTTACATGAAACGGATGCTCAATTTGCAATGTATGACTTAGGCCCTTATCCAGCGTTGTCTGATGGGCAACGCTCGATTCAAGGTGAAGTGTATCTGATTGATGATGAAACCTTATCCGAGCTAGATAGGTTAGAAGATGTGCCAGTGGAATATCGCCGAGAGAGCATCGTTACGCCGTTTGGCCAAGCTTGGATCTACTTATATCAAGATACTGAGCAATTAACCGAAGAAATCGCTTCCGGAGATTGGTGTCAAAAGGTGTGAGCTATACTGACATTATCAATAGCAACGAGCTAAACACTAAGGAGTCACGATGAAAACATTCGTAATTGGATCAATGGCGTTGCTTCTTGCTGCATGCGCACAAACAACACTACCGACTTCGAATAATGTGACCGATTGGCAAGTGTTTGGTAAGCAGTCAGCTTTAGATGGATTACGGGAGTTATCTGAGGAGCGAATTGCGAAGCTGGATGATGTTAACCATGCGACGGCAGAACTGATAATGGCTTATCAAGCGGGTTACCAGCAAGGCAAGCAAGAGTATTGCGATCAAAGTGCTTATATGCTCGGTGTTATCGGGCGGCCGTATTTTGGCATTTGTGATGATGTTGACCCCTTCTTTCAACATGACTACGACGCTGGACGAATGTCTTCAGCAGGCGCACCTATCTAGTTGACACAGGTAAGATGAAAGCAAAAGAGCTGCCCTAGAGCAGCTCTTTTTAATTTTGTATCAGCAGTGATGCTTATTTTTTCTGAGCTCGCTCGTAAGATTCTAGGATTTCAGCTTTGGCGGCAGCAACATCTGCCCAACCATCCACTTTCACCCATTTGCCTGCTTCAAGCTCTTTGTAACGCTCAAAGAATTGCGTGATCTGCGCTTTCAGTAGTTCTGGGATATCGTCCACATCTTGGATGTGCTCGTACTCTTTCGAGATTTTTGAGTGGGGAACCGCAAACACTTTTGCATCTTCACCCGATTCATCTGTCATCTTCAAAACGCCAACAGGACGGCAGCGAATGACTGAACCTGGCATGAGTGGGTATGGTGTTGGTACCAATACGTCGACTGGGTCGCCATCAAGAGACAGGGTATTGTTCACGTAGCCATAGTTGCATGGGTAGAACATTGGTGCAGACATGAAACGGTCGACAAATACAGCACCAGAGTCTTTATCTACTTCGTACTTGATTGGATCTGCATTTGCAGGAATTTCGATCACGACATAGATATCTTCAGGCAGCGACTTGCCTGCTGGTACATGGTTTAAGCTCATTAGAATATTCCTTTTCATTAACGATGAGTCACACAAAAGCGGCTTCATCTGATGATAAATTCGCGTTTCACTTTAGCGACAAAAACGCGGCAGGTAAACACCTGCCGCGTTGGACAAAGGTCTGAAATTATTCTTCGTCGCGGTGCAGTTCAAGGAACTCTTCAACTTTGCGAACCATGTTCTTCGAACCCACAAAGAAAGGTACACGCTGGTGCAACTCAGTAGGCTTGATGTCCATAATGCGATTCACGCCGTCCGATGCAATGCCGCCAGCTTGCTCAATGAGGAATGCCATAGGGTTACATTCGTAAAGCAGGCGTAGCTTGCCTTGCGGGTGGCTTTGTGTGCTTGGGTAAAGGTAGATACCGCCTTTCAGTAGGTTGCGGTGGAAATCAGCAACCAGCGAGCCAATGTAGCGAGAAGTGTATGGGCGACCGTCTTCTGGCACGTTTTCTTGGCAGTACTTGATGTACTTCTTCACCCCTTGAGGGAAACGAATGTAATTACCTTCGTTGATGGAGTAGATCTTACCATCATCAGGAATCATCATGTTTTCATGAGAAAGACAGAAGCTGCCGATAGATGGGTCGTAAGTAAAGCCGTTTACACCGTTACCAGTTGTGTATACCAACATGGTGGAGGAGCCGTAAATTACGTAGCCCGCAGCCACTTGTTTGTGACCAGGTTGTAGGAAGTCTTCTTCAGTTGGTGGGGTACCGATTGGAGAAACACGACGGTAAATCGAGAAGATAGTACCAACAGAGACGTTCACATCGATGTTAGAAGAGCCATCAAGTGGGTCCATCAGTACTACATATTTGGCGTTTTGGTTGAGTTCTTTATTGAACGCAACTGCTTCGTCTTCTTCTTCACTGGCAACGCCACACACTTGATCACGAGCTTCGAGCGCGGCTTTGAACTTATCGTTCGCGTAAACATCGAGCTTTTGCTGATCTTCACCTTGGACATTTTCCGTACCTACAGCACCAGTGATATCACCGAGACCCGCTGCGTTGATTTCGCGGTTAACGATTTTTGCAGCTAAACGAATGGAGGCTAAAAGGGATGATAGATCACCGCTAGCGTGGGGGAAATCCGCTTGTTTTTCGACAATGAACTCGCCTAGGGTGCGCAGTCCTGACATGGTTAATCCTTACATTTTCATTTCATTGGGGGTAGTGCGCAAGTGAGCATCTCTTTATGGATGTTAAACGATTGCGCTGGATGTAAGTTTAAGTCGCAGATCTTTTTAATGGTAATGAAGTAACTGTTTGAGATCTCAATTTATTTGTAGACTTGTTTGAGGGATTCATCAGTAAGCAAGAGGTTGTACAGTCTGTGTTCAACCTTGTCATATTTGTGAAAGGGACTGCAAGAAGAAGGCTAAAGTCACTCGCTTTTCAGGCGGTAATCGCGATAATGAAAGCATTAAAAAACGCATTACAAGGTTTAGTTTATGCACATTCATATCTTGGGTATCTGTGGCACATTTATGGGCGGCGCAGCGATTCTAGCGCGCCAATTAGGACATAAAGTCACTGGTTCTGATGCCAACGTTTATCCGCCAATGAGCACACTGCTTGAGTCTCAAGGTATTGAAATTATTGAAGGCTTTGACCCGTCTCAACTCGACCCTCAACCAGATCTTGTGGTGATTGGTAATGCGATGAGCCGTGGCAACCCTTGTGTCGAGCATGTGCTCAACACTAACATGCGCTACACCTCTGGTCCGCAGTGGCTCAACGAGTTTTTGCTGCATGATCGGTGGGTATTGGCGGTATCGGGTACACATGGGAAAACGACCACGTCGAGCATGCTTGCCTGGATACTTGAAGATTGTGGTTATCAACCGGGTTTCTTAGTCGGTGGGGTACTCGGTAACTTCGGAGTGTCTGCTCGTTTGGGTGAAAGCATGTTTTTTGTCGTTGAAGCGGACGAATATGACAGTGCTTTTTTCGATAAGCGTTCTAAGTTTGTGCATTACCATCCTCGCACTTTAATCATGAATAACCTTGAGTTCGATCATGCTGATATCTTCGATGATCTAGAGGCGATCAAGCGCCAATTCCATCATTTAGTGCGAACGGTTCCCGGCAATGGCTTAATCTTAGCTCCGAAGCAAGACCAAGCTTTGGCGGATGTATTAGAGCGTGGCTGCTGGACTGAAAAACAGTTCTCTGGTGAGAATGGTGACTGGCAAGCGCACAAATTAGTGCTTGATGGCTCAAAATTTGACGTTGCGTTGCAAGGCGAGAAGGTTGGTACCGTCGAATGGAATTTGGTGGGTGACCACAATGTGGATAATGCGCTGATGGCAATCGCTGCTGCACGACATGTTGGAGTCACTCCGGATCTTGCTTGCCAGGCATTAGGGCGTTTCATCAATACCAAGCGCCGTTTAGAGCTGAAAGGTGAAGAACAAGGTGTGACGGTTTACGATGATTTTGCTCATCACCCAACGGCAATTGAACTTACTGTCGGTGGTTTGCGTAACAAGGTAGGTGAAAAACGCATCCTTGCTGTGTTAGAGCCGCGTTCTGCTACCATGAAGCGTGGCGTACACAAAAACACACTTGCAGAGTCACTACACAGTGCAGATGAAGTCTTCTTGTTCCAGCCAGATAATATCGAGTGGTCTGTGCAAGACATTGCCGACCAATGCACACAGCCAGCGTTTGTCGATGCGGATATAGATAACTTTGTAGCCAAGATCGTCGAACGTGCGCGACCAGGTGACCAAATTCTAGTCATGAGTAACGGTGGCTTTGGTGGTATTCACGGAAAACTTCTTGAGCAGTTAAAACAAAAAGCCTGATTGATATGCAAAACAAAACACAACCCTCTCATAAAAAAGCCATCACGTTGGCATTAACGGGGGCTTCTGGTGCTCCCTATGGCCTTCGTCTTTTAGAATGCTTGGTTGCGGCGGATTATCATGTCTACGTTCTGATTTCTTCGGCGGCTCGTGTTGTGATGGCAACCGAGCATAATCTTAAGTTGCCAAGTGGCCCAGAAGCGGCGCAGCAAGCATTGGTAGAGCACCTGAACTGCAATCCAAATAACATCACCGTTTGCGGTAAAGACGATTGGTTCTCGCCGGTTGCGTCTGGTTCTGCTGCACCTAAGCAAATGGTGGTTTGCCCATGCTCTGCGGGAAGCGTTGCGGCCATAGCACACGGTATGTCGGACAACTTG
This sequence comes from Vibrio sp. YT-17, assembly GCF_033337375.1. Classification (NCBI taxonomy): domain Bacteria; kingdom Pseudomonadati; phylum Pseudomonadota; class Gammaproteobacteria; order Vibrionales; family Vibrionaceae; genus Vibrio; species Vibrio sp. YT-17. Next base: position 246,821 of record NZ_JAWOQP010000001.1, on the reverse strand, counting down.
ATCGAACGGGCCGCTGATGTAGTAATGAAAGAGCGCGGGCAGCTGTTGCTCGTGGTTCGCGAAACGCCATTTTCAACGCTACATCTGGAGAACATGCACAAGCTATCGCAAATGGGCGTCACCATCATGCCAGCAGCTCCAGGCTTCTATCATCAGCCAAAGAGTATTGAAGACTTAGTGGATTTTATGGTGGCGAGAATTCTTGACCACTTAGGTATTGAGCAAGGTTTGGTGCCTCGTTGGGGTTATGACCAGCGCTCGTGAGCTGATTGTGTAACCACTCAAATACCTTTACAATCCATCCAACTCATCGGGGAGCAAACCCATTTAGCATTGAGTCAATCAATGCATTGGGGCGCTGAGACCTAAGTGTTTAACTAGGGACCCGTATTACCTGAACCAGATAATGCTGGCGTAGGAATTGAGTCTGGATATTGGAAATCCTTAATAGCCGCCTCAAACCCTGTGCCGCTCAACTTATTTCTCTGAAATACTCATGGAGAGCGAGCAGTGAAAACCACTCTAAATCTGATTGCCTTAGCTGCAATCACCTCTACTTCAGCGTTTGCCGCTGAAAACACATTAACCATCTATACCTACGACTCTTTTGCCGCAGATTGGGGGCCGGGTCCTAAAATCGAGCAAGCTTTTGAAGCAAAATGTGGCTGTGACGTTAACTTCGTGGCATTAGACGATGGTGTGTCGATCCTGAATCGTCTTCGTCTTGAAGGCGGTAATAGCAAAGCCGACATCGTGTTAGGTTTGGATAACAATCTGATGGCAGAAGCGAAGAAAACCGGTCTGCTTGCCGAGCACAATGTGGATACGGCTAACACAGTGTTACCAAACGGTTGGAGTGACACGACGTTTGTACCGTACGATTACGGCTACTTCGCGTTTGTGTACAACAAAGAGAAACTGGCTAATCCGCCGAAAAGCATGAAAGAGCTGGTGGAAACGCGCGACGATCTGAAAGTGATTTACCAAGATCCGCGGACTTCAACGCCGGGCCAAGGCTTAATGCTATGGATGAAATCTATTTATGGCGACGATGTGACGCAAGCGTGGCAGAAGCTAGCGAGCAAAACCGTAACGGTCACGAAAGGTTGGTCTGAGGCGTATTCTATGTTCCTCAATGGTGAGTCCGATTTAGTGCTTTCTTACACCACTTCACCTGCGTACCACTTAATTGCGGAAAACGATTCGAAGTTTGCTACGGCGAGTTTTGCTGAAGGCCACTACATGCAAGTTGAAGTCGCCGCCAAAGTGAAAGGGGCAAAAAATTCAGAACTTGCTGATCAATTTATGAGTTTCATTTTAAGTGATGAGTTCCAATCGGCGATGCCAACGGGTAACTGGATGTACCCAGTCACTGACGTTGAGTTACCTAAAGGTTTTGAAACTTTGAGTGTTCCAAGCAAGTCGTTGAGCTTTAGTGCTGATGAAGTGGCAAAAATGCGTAAGTCTTGGATTCGCGAATGGCAAAGCGCATTGACGTTTTAGCTGACGTTTCCACCCTCATCTGAATGAGATAGGTTTTACCTTTGAATTCTGTTCCAAAAATAGGTTTAGGGGTCGCGATGATCATCGCGACCTTTGTTATTTCTGCCCTAGGTGCTTTGATTGTTCAAGCCCCTTCACTTGATGTGTCTGTGGTATGGGGCGACCCGTACTATCAACATGTCACCAAGTTCAGTTTCTACCAAGCGTTTCTTTCCACATTGCTCAGTGTTGGCTTTGCCATTCCAGTAGCGCACGCACTTTCGCGTCGCCAATTTATTGGTAAATCATTACTGCTTAAGCTGTTTGCATCGACACTGGTTTTGCCGGTTTTGGTTGGTGTTTTTGGGCTGTTAGCGATTTATGGCAACAGTGGTTTGTTGGCGCAGTGGTTGCAAAGTTTCGACACTAAACTGCCATTCTCTATTTACGGTTTGAACGGCATTTTACTCGCCCATGTGTTCTTTAATTTACCTTACGCGGCACGATTGCTTCTGCAAGCCTTGGAGTCTATTCCTGCCGAGCAGCATAAGCTTTGCGCGCATCTTGGGATGAGCCATTGGGATAAGTTTCGTTGGGTAGAATGGCCGCGTTTAAGGCAGCAGCTTCCCCACGTTTGTGGGTTGGTGTTTATGTTGTGCTTTACCAGTTTTGCCACTGTAATGGCGTTGGGGGGCGGGCCAAAATCCACCACCATTGAATTGGCCATTTACCAAGCGATTAAGTTTGATTTTGATTTACAAGCTGGGGCGTTATTGGCGCTGTGGCAGATGCTGTTATGTGGACTGCTTGCTATTGGAGTGCAGAAGTTAACAAGGCCTGTTTCTATCAGTGCTGGAAGCACATCGGTACAGCAATATTTAACGAAGGATCATGGGTGGTCAAAAGCTTGGGATAGCTTTTGGATCATAGGTGCCTTTTTACTGGTAATACCGCCGTTATTGATGGTGTTACTGAGTGGCATCAACCAACAAGTTTGGACAGTATTAACCGATGAGCGTTTTTGGTCTGCGCTATTGAACTCCCTCAAAGTCGCCTGTGTCGCTAGCGCGCTTGCGGTCGCTGCAGGGGTGTCCATACTATTGACCAGTCGCCGTTGGCGGTTGCAGTACAAAAACACGCGAGCCGATCAGATTGAGTTAATCGGCACCGTTATTTTGGTGACTCCAGGTCTGGTGATTAGCACCGGTTTATTCTTACTACTGCGCGCATTTACCGATGTTTTTAGCTTGGCATTTTTTGTCGTGATTTTGGTGAACGGTTTGATGGCTTTGCCTTACGTGATCAAAACGCTAGCGCAGCCAATGCTGCACATTGAACAACAGTATCAGTATGTATGTGCCAGCTTAGGCATGCGTGGCTGGCAACGGTTTAAAGTGGTGGAGTGGCAGGCGCTACGCAAGCCGTTTGCACATGCGTTTGCGATCAGCTTTATGTTTGCAATAGGGGATTTAAGTGCCATAGCACTGTTTGGTGGACAAGAGTTTCGTACCTTACCTCTGTATTTGTTCCAGTTGCTTGGCAGTTATCAGATGGACGCAGCTGCGGTGGTATCGGTGACCCTATTGTTGTTGAGTGTGGGCTGTTTTGCCTTGATTGAGAAAGTATTGAAAACGAAGGAGAGAGCGTAATGTTAGTGTTGGATGATGTGCAGTACACCTACCAACGTGAACTGTTTCGTTTTGACTTAACGATTGAGCAAGGACAGATTGTGTCGCTGATGGGACCAAGTGGGGCAGGGAAGTCAACCTTGCTGGCGTTGGTGGCAGGATTCATCCATCCTGACCGTGGTGATATTTGTGTTGATGGTGAGTCCATTGTGCGTAAAGAGCCTTATCTGCGTCCGTTCTCTATGTTGTTCCAAGAGCACAATTTGTTTGCTCACTTATCGGTGCGTGACAACATCGGTTTGGGCTTACACCCAGGGCTAAAGCTTACGGTGGACCAAAATCGTCAGATTGAACAAGCCGCGCAGCAAGTTGGTGTTGCAGAGTACCTCGACCGTTTGCCAGAGCATCTTTCTGGTGGCCAGCGTCAACGTGTTGCCTTAGCGCGTTGTTTTGTTCAGCCTCATCCCATGTGGCTATTGGATGAGCCGTTCTCGGCGCTTGATCCGGTGTTGCGTGAAGAGATGCTGAGCTTGGTAAAAAAACTCGCAGCAGAGCGGGGAATAACCGTATTGATGGTCACGCACCATTTAAGCGATGCCAAAGCGATTGCCAGCCACTTTGTGTTTGTGGCAGATGGTAAAGTGGAAGCCGCGGGTGATATGTCTGCATTGAGTGAACAGCATGCTAGTGAGAAGCTTGCGGCATTTATCCGAGCCGCATGCTAGTGCCTGATAGTTGCTAGGTTATGCTTCTCCGCAACACAAACCATGCCTAGGGCCAAATTCAAATTGAGATCTTAAGCTCATGATATGGTCAATCATTGCTTGTACGCGCCGTGGGCGGTTTGCTCCAGGACGATAGACTAGATAAATAGGCATTGGTACCGTGTGCCATTGCGGCAACACTCTGACTAAGGTGCCACTTTCTAGCTCTTGCGTCATGTTTTGCACAGGTAAGTTAGCGATGCCTAGTCCTTTAAGTGCACCTTTCAATATTGCTTCTACAGTTGTACTTGAGAAGTTACTGGTTATTGAAACATTGACGGTATTATCGTGTGAGATCAGCGTCCAAGGCCCTATTTCTGAAACATATTGATACCTCAAACAGTTGTGTTTTGTCAGATCTTCTGGCGTTTCAGGTACGCCGAACTCAGCTAAATACTCAGGGCTAGCAGCCAGAACTCGAGTGGTATAGCCTAATTTTTTTGCGATCAATCGATCATCAACTATCTGACCGACTCTAATTGCCATATCAAAGCCGTGTGAAAACAGATCAACAAAATCGTTCGATGCTTCTAACGCAATTTGTACTTTTGGCCATTGTTTTAAAAATGGCAAAAAGATGTGCTCCGCCATATACGCATCCAACGCTGGTGGCGCGGAAATACGCAGCCGGCCTTGGATCTGTTGTTCCATCTCCTGAACGTCATGGCCAATTGAGTGGAATTCCTCAACTAAGCTTGCAGCACGCTCTAAAACCATTTGGCCAGCTTCGGTGATCACTAACTTTCGGGTTGTGCGCTCTAGCAGTTTGGCTTCAAAGTGTTGTTCGAGTTTGGTTATGGCTTTGCTAACAGTAGATTTTGGTAGGTTTAACTCCAGCGCGCACTTGGTTAAGCTCAGTAGTCGACAGCTTGTGACAAAGATAGAAAGCGTTCTAAAGTCAATTGTTTCTAAATTGCGAACAATCACTTTCAATTATCCATATTGTTTCAATATTAATCTGATTATAGTCTGGCACCTCATCCTTAGCCATCAAGTTATTGTCATTTGAGGTAAACAACATGTCCAACTCTGTAGACTTATTTTCTCCTATCGAACTCGGTCAATTAGCATTAGATAACCGTGCCATTATGGCGCCTTTAACGCGAGCTCGTGCTGGCGCAGACCATATTCCTAATGACCTTATGGTTGAATACTACGCTCAACGTGCGAGTGCCGGACTTATCATTGCTGAATGCACCATGGTGATGGAAGGTACGTCTGCTTTCATGGCAGAGCCGGGCATTTACAACGAAGAGCAAATCGCAGCTTGGAAAAAGGTAACGGATGCGGTTCATGAGAGAGGCGGTAAGATTGTACTGCAAATTTGGCATGCGGGACGAGCTTGTCATCCTGATCTGAATGAAGGAAAAACACCTGTAGCGGCGAGCGCATTGGCCATTCGTGATGAATTAGTCCATACCCCTTCGGGTAAGCAAGCATATACGGTACCACGAGCACTCGAAGTGGATGAGATAGCTTCCATTGTTGCGGCGTTTAAACAAGGTGCAGAAAACGCCAAGAAAGCCGGCTTTGATGGGGTCGAGATACATGGCGCCAATGGTTATCTTATTGATAACTTCCTTCGTGACGGCTCAAATTTACGTACCGATGAATACGGTGGCTCGGTTGAAAATCGTGCTCGATTTTTACTTGAGATAGTGAAAGAAGTCGTTGAGGTGTGGGGACCCGGAAGAGTCGGTCTGCGTACATCTCCGCTAAATGGATTTAATGACATGAAAGACAGTGATCCAGTTGGCTTGGTGCGTTACTTAGCAGAGCAACTTAATTCTTTCGATCTTGCTTATTGGCACGTGATGCGTGCGGATCTGAAAGGCGTACAAAAAGCAGATGTTCTCAAGCCAGCACGCGAAAACTATAAAGGTCACTTAATGGCGAACGTGGGCTACAGTGCACAAGAAGCGGCAACAGCAATTGCAGAAAACAAAGTTGATGTGGTCGCATTTGGCGTTCCCTTTATCGCAAACCCAGATTTAGTTGAGCGATTTAAGAAAAATGCACCTCTTAATGAGGCGAAACCAGAACACTTTTATTTGGGTGGAGCAGAAGGTTATACCGATTACCCAGTGATGGCATAACCCTTACTTGTTTAATATAAAAAGGACGCTAATGTTAGCGTCCTTTTTCGTTTCTGTATTTACTTAGCCTTGCGGTTTTACGACCATCACATTGATTGGAGAATATTCCACAACCTTACTCGCGACAGAGCCAAGCATTACTTTATTGATTTTAGAGCGCTTGTGGCTTGGCATAATGATGAGATCTGCGCCTAAACGTTCTGCATAATCAAGAATGGTCGCGTAGGCCTTGCCTTCAGCAACATGCACTTGGTAAACCACATCTTCAGCAATATGCTCATTAGCGAAAGCTTTTAGTTGCTGCTTCACGTCTTGCTTCATTTTGGCTGCAGCATCTTTCGGAAAGTATGTGGCAACCATCGACATGTGAATACCAGGTAGTACCGTCAGAAGATGGATTTGAGCATTTGCTTGCTTTGCCTGCCAAACCGCTAGTTCAACTGCTCGGTCTGAAAAGCCTTGGTCATTTAGATCAACCGGAACAAGAATTTGTTTGTACATTCAATGTCTCTCATTAAGGCCCCTTTATCCTCGGGGCCAAATCGGTTATGCGCTCAATTGTTCCTTACGAGCACGACGTTTTTGGTTCATGGCAAGCACCAGCAGAAGAATCAAGCAAGGTACAAACACCCACTCTTTCATCGGACGGTCTGCATCCTGGATAACCCACTTGATTTCCCAATCAAAGTCGATACCTGCGGACTCTGCTGGACTACCAAATTCAACCATATCGACAATCATTTTGTTGTCACTTTCGGTCAGCATCAGACCCATAGATGAAATACGTGCGTCTGCTGTTGTCGCACTGTCTTCGAATGGAAGACGAACCGTTTTCTCAATGTAGTCGCCCTCAAGGTTTTCACCGGCAACACGTAACTCCAATGATTCTCCTACATTTAGTGTTTCCGTGATTTGAGCTACCTCAACGCCAGGAGAAAGAACTTTCGCTGGGTACAGCATGTCCCACCAAAAACCTGGACGGAAAAACGAAAACGTCAGTACTAATAATAGGACTGTTTCCCACCACTTGTTACGCGTGAACCACCACCCTTGAGTTGCCGCAGAGAAAATCAGCATTGCAATGATCGATGAGATGACCGTGAGTGCCAAATGCCACCAAGAGTCGATCCCCATTAACAATAGCTGGGTATTGAACACAAACATGAACGGCAAAATAGCGGTTCGAATATCGTAAGTAAAACCTTGGATACCGGTACGAATTGGATCTGATTTCGCAATTGCGGCTGCTGCAAAAGCCGCAAGACCTACAGGTGGGGTATCGTCGGCCAAAATACCAAAGTAGAAAACGAACAAGTGCACCGCTATCAACGGAATAATCAAGCCATGCGCTGCGCCGAGCGTAACAATGACCGGCGCCATTAGCGTAGAGACCACGATGTAGTTCGCCGTTGTTGGCAGACCCATCCCCAGAACCAAGCTAATGATGGCGGTAAACAGCAGCATAAGAATGATACTGCCACCAGAGATAAACTCGACGAAGTCGGTCATCACTAGGCCGATACCCGTTAGTGTAACAACACCAACAACGGTGCCCGCTGCCGCGGTTGCAACGCCGATACCAATCATATTGCGCGCACCAGAAACTAAGCTCTCGGCAAGATCGACAAAGCCATCTTTGGTTTGCTGAAGCATGTCACCTTGCTTTGACAGCAGTGCAATCAACGGACGTTGAGTAAGCAAAATGAAAATCATGAACACCGTTGCCCAGAATGCCGAAAGGCCAGGTGAGAAACGTTCGACAGTCAAACACCAAACCAATACGACGATAGGGAGTAGGTAGTGCAAGCCTGACTTAACGGTTGGGCCAGGATCAGGTACTTCTGTTAATTCTGCATCAATCTCAATTGCGCCATCTTGCACGTGATTTGCTGAGACTTTCACCAACCCAACGTACGCGATTAATAGTGCGACGGTAACAATTGGTGTCGCGGCATCGCCAAAGACGTCCTTTGTCCAACCCACTCCGTAGTAAACCAATGCGCTGATCACACACAATCCTAAGATTGTGCCAGTAAAGGACAGCAGACTTTGTACTAGTGTTGGGTTGTGGCGACGAGGAAGGCCTGTCATGCCTGCTTTACATGCTTCAAGGTGAACAATGTAAATTAAAGCAATATAAGAGATTAGCGCTGGAAGTAGGGCGGCTTTAATCACTTCAACGTAGGAGATACCGACGTATTCCACCATCAAAAATGCTGCTGCACCCATGATTGGCGGTGTTAACTGACCATTGGTTGAAGCCGCTACCTCTACCGCCCCCGCTTTTGTGCCGGGAAAGCCAACACGCTTCATCAGTGGAATCGTAAAGGTGCCAGTTGTTACTACGTTTGCGATTGAAGAACCAGAAACCAGACCAGATAAACCTGATGCAACAACGGCCGCTTTAGCTGGACCACCTTTCATATGGCCAAGCAACGAGAAGGCAACTTTAATGAAGTAAGCACCAGCACCAGCGCGTTCCAGCATTGCTCCAAACAATACAAACAAGAAGACAAAAGAGGTAGAAACACCTAGCGCAACTCCAAATACGCCTTCAGTTGTTAGCCACAAGTGAGACATGGCCTTGTTCAAGCTTGCCCCTTTGTGCGCGATAACGTCAGGCATGTAAGGGCCTGCAAAGGTGTAAGTAAGGAAAACAGCAGCCACGACCATTAATGGTGGACCAAGTGCTCGGCGTGTTGCTTCTAAAAGGAGGAGCATACCGATAACAGCAACAACGATATCAACTGTTGTCGGTGCGCCTGAGCGTCCTGCTAGCTCAGTATAAAAAAGGTATATATAGGCTGCTGAAAAGCTGCCTGCCAACGCGAGTATCCAATCAACAAGAGGGATATGATCGCGAGGAGAATTCTTCATCGCTGGATAAGCAGTGAAAGCCAAAAAGATCGCGAAAGTAAGGTGGATAGATCGCGCTTCCGTGTCGTTCAGTACGCCAAAATTGAAAATAAATGGTAGCGGGGATGCGTACCATAATTGAAATAGTGACCAACACAGAGGAACAAACCAAAGGATTCGTCCTTGCATTCCCGAAGGGCTACGTGCACCTGTGTCTGCCTGAGCCACCATTTCTTGCACATCTTGTGACGGAGCTTGATTCGTCGCCATGTACTTTTTCCTTATTATTGATGGTCCTGTCTGATTTTTATCGAGAACCACACTTCGCCTCTATCAGTGTAGTGAATGGAGCGAAGTTTGCTTTCGAGTATTTTGCTGCCTGAACTCAAAGTGTTGATTGTTGGATACTCTGTTAGGCGGCGTTTAAGTTTTCTTGGGTATGAGCTCGCAGTTTTCAGAAGAAAACTGGCGAATGAAGCATACAGTTAGAACGTGCTACAACCTGTATGCTCAAACAGGCAGAAAATATTCTTTCCTGCCTGTATGTAGAGTCTGAGGAAATTACTTAATTAGACCCATTTCTTTGTAGTATTTTTCTGCACCTGGGTGAAGAGGAATAGAAAGACCAGCTTTCACCATGTCTTCTTTCTTCAGGTTTGCAAATGCAGGGTGTAGACGCTTGAACGTATCGAAGTTTTCGAATACCGCTTTTGCAACGTTGTAAGCGACATCGTCTGAAACATCAGAGGTCGTTACCATTGTTGCTGCAACACCAAAGCTGTTTACGTCTTTGTCTGTACCGCGGTACATACCAGCCGGTACTGAGCTAAAGGCGTAGTATGGGTTGTCGGCAACAATTTTATCGATTTTAGGGCCTGTTGCTGAAACTAGCTTCGCATCACATGATGTGGTTGCTTCTTTGATTGAACCGTTCGGGTGGCCGACCATGTAAATGAAGGCGTCAATTTTGTTATCACAAAGTGCCTGAGAGCGTTCAGAGCCTTTTAGCTCAGACGCCAATTTGAAGCTGTCGTTTGTCCAACCCATCGCTTCCATGACAACGCCCATCGTTGCACGGTCACCAGAGCCTGGGTTACCGATGTTTACTCGCTTACCTTTCAGGTCTTCAACGTTTTCAATACCTGAATCTGCACGCGCAATGATGTTGAAAGGTTCTGTATGAAGAGAGAACATTGCGCGTAGCTTCTTGTACGGGCCTTGTTCTTCAAACTTGCTCGTACCGTTGTAGCCGTGGTACTGCCAATCCGATTGCACGATACCAAAATCTAATTCGCCTGCACGGATAGTGTTAACGTTGTAAATTGAGCCACCAGTCGATTCTACTGAACAACGGATGTTGTGGTCTTTACGACCTTTATTTACCAACTTACAGATAGCACCACCAGTTGGGTAGTAAACACCTGTCACAGAGCCAGTACCGATGGTAATAAACTCTTGAGCGTTAACTGCGCCTGCGCCCATTACGGCTGCAGCGATAGCGCCTACTTTGAGAAGTTTGTTAAATGCCATGAATTTCCCTTCCTTATATTCATTATTTACCCGGAAATAACCATAAATCACTTCTGGAGTTTCCTATTTGGAAACGGCACCTTTTTCAATCCAATCGTTTGAAAAAGCGAGCGAATCATAACAAAAAATTGGCAGAAAATTATCCAATTGTTAAATGTTATAGTTGATAAGTCTGAATTTTGTATCAGGGGATAGGATTCAATTTGTGATTTAATTCTTTTTAAAACAATTGCTTAATTAACGTTTAGTGACTGAAATGAAAAAGATCAATTGCGTGATGTTAATCACAAAATGGATGGTTAAAGAATGAGCGGAGTAAGCAAAAAATTTACATAAATTATGGGCTACAAAATGAGACTTCTTTTATAACCCACAATGAGTTAGCTGATTGAAGCTTTATAGAACTTAACCAGTATATTCGAACAGCTCGCACACTGATTTGAAGAGTTGCTCAGTCGTAATTGCCATGGTTGGCGTAATGAAAATGGTATCGTCACCTGCGACAACACCAAGAATACCTTCGGATTTACCGAGTGAATCAAGCAAGCGAGCAATCAACTGTGCTGCACCTGGGCCAGTGTGAATTACTACTAACGCTGCGTTACGATCGATGTCTAGTACTAGTTCACGCAGAGAACTGCTGACTGTTGGGACACCTAGCTCAGCAGGAAGACAGTAAACCATTTCCATTTTTGCATTGCGCGTACGGACGGCGCCAAATTTAGTCAGCATACGTGAGACTTTAGATTGGTTGATACTCTCAAACCCTTGCTGTTTGAGTGCGTCAACAATCTCGCCCTGTGAGCCAAAGCTTTCTTCTTTTAACAGGGCTTTAAAGGCGCGAACTAAGTTGTCTTGTTTTTCTGAATTGCGCATAGTCATTACAAATCTCTTATTACGGGTCAGCAATTTTGCATATTCTCGCATATATATTCAGGCGGTGCCAAAGAGTCCCAGGATTATGTTAGATGCGTCACTGTAAACTATATACCACATAGAATTCTTTAGCGCGCTGAAGTAGGGCTGTATCTGTTTTCTTGAATTCCTTGTCATTTCAACAGAATAAAAGAATAATCCAAGCCCCATTTGTAGCACGGTAACAGCGAGTTGCGCGAGGTCGCAAAGCTAGCGTTAATTGATTGTAATCAAGTTGTGATTCCGATAGCTTTATTTAAGTTGGTTACAAACTACCCTACGAATACGTTTATAAGAGAAATACTCTCAAGGAGAACTACATGAAAGTAGCCGTTATTGGTGCCGCTGGTGGCATCGGTCAAGCCCTGGCCCTTCTACTTAAGAACCGTCTTCCTGCTGGTTCTGATCTAGCCCTATATGATATTGCTCCAGTAACTCCTGGTGTGGCCGCTGATCTTAGCCACATCCCTACGCCAGTTTCTATCAAAGGTTACGCTGGTGAAGATCCTACTCCAGCACTAGAAGGCGCGGATGTTGTGCTAATTTCTGCTGGTGTTGCGCGTAAGCCAGGTATGGATCGTGCGGATCTATTTAATGTAAACGCTGGTATCGTTAAATCGCTAGCGGAGAAGATTGCGGTTGTTTGTCCGAAAGCTTGTGTTGGTATCATCACAAACCCTGTAAATACAACAGTGCCAATTGCTGCTGAAGTTCTTAAAAAAGCGGGTGTTTATGATAAGCGTCGTCTATTTGGTGTAACAACGTTGGATGTTATCCGTTCAGAAACGTTTGTTGCTGAGCTTAAAGACAAAGATCCAGGTGACGTTCGCGTGCCAGTTATTGGTGGTCACTCTGGCGTAACGATCTTACCTCTACTGTCTCAAGTAGAAGGTGTTGAGTTTACAGCTGAAGAAGTAGAAGCATTAACGAAACGTATTCAAAATGCAGGTACTGAAGTTGTAGAAGCTAAAGCGGGTGGTGGTAGTGCAACACTATCAATGGGCCAAGCTGCATGTCGCTTTGGTCTGTCTCTGGTTCGTGCTCTTCAAGGTGAAGAAGGCGTAGTTGAGTGCGCTTACGTTGAAGGCGACGGCGAACACGCGACTTACTTCGCGCAACCTGTGAAACTGGGTAAAGAAGGCGTTGAAGAAGTACTAAGCTACGGCAAACTCAGCGATTACGAAAAGTCTGCATTAGACGGTATGCTAGAAACACTAAATGGCGACATCAACATTGGTGTTGAATTCGCAAAGTAATCTAGAAAGCCTATATAAGAAGAAAGCCGATCATTTTGATCGGCTTTTTTGATCCTTGATTTCTCAACTTCGTAAAAATGGTCGAATAAAACCACGTAGTGAAGGAGAAGATGATGGAAGCGAGTCGAATCCGTAAAGGCATGGTTGTTGAGTGCCAACAAGGCGTCGGTACGATATTAGTGGTTGACCATGAAGCAGAGACGGTACTGTTGTCCAAACAAGGGACTGAACAGCAGCTCGCCGTTAGCTTTGATGAAATAGAAGATGATCCACAACTGCATGGCGGTAGTGACAGATATTACTAGCGCCTCCGGCGTCGTCATTAGGTATCAAACGTAAAAAAGGAAGAGCATGCTCTTCCTTTTTGCTATAAGTCTTGCGTTATGGGTAGCTATTGATTACTTCGTGCGTTGTACTGCGACATGAGCCAGAGTAACAAGCGCTTGTTTGTATTCAGACTCTGGCAACACTGATAGTTCTGCGATTGCTTTGTCTGCTTCTTCTAGAGCTTTTTGCGTTGTGTATTCCAGAGAGCCTGCTTCTTTCATGACCGCAAGAATTTCTTCTAAGCGATCCATGCCATTCGCTTTCTCAATCGCTTCACGAATCATGATGGCGTTTTCTGGTGTGGTATTACGCATAGCATGGAGCAGAGGTAAAGTTGGCTTGCCTTCGGCCAAGTCATCACCCACATTTTTACCCATGTCTTCGCCATCAGAAGTGTAATCCATGACGTCATCAATGAGCTGAAACGCAGTGCCTAGATACTTACCGTAATTTTGCATTGCGATTTCCACATGCTCAGGAGCATCATTTAAGATTGCACCGATTTGAGTTGCGGATTCAAATAAGCGCGCAGTCTTAGAGTAGATGACTTGCATGTAGCTTTCTTCTGTCGTGTCAGGGTCGTTACAGTTCATCAACTGCTGTACTTCACCTTCGGCGATCACGTTTACGGCATTGCTCATTAGTTTAAGGATCTTCATGGATCCTAGTTCCGTCATCATCTGAAATGAGCGTGTATAGATAAAGTCCCCAACTAATACGCTAGCCGCATTGCCAAATGCTGCATTCGCAGTGGCTTTACCACGGCGCATGTCTGATTCATCTACCACGTCATCATGCAGCAAAGTCGCTGTATGGATGAACTCAATAAACGCAGCTGCCATTGTATGACCATTGCCTTGGTAACCAAGTGCACGGGCTGACAGTATCGCTAAAAGCGGTCTTAGACGTTTGCCTCCACCACTCACGATATAAAAACCGAGCTGGTTGATTAAAGAGACATCAGAATTAAGTTGGGCTTGAATTGTTTCATTCACTTTTGCCATGTCATCGGCAGTAAGCGCTTGGATAGTTTTAAAATCCATCGTATATCCGGCTGAAGTTAGACCCTGCAAGGCTTATTCGATTTATATAATTGTCGAATAATACACTAAAAAACGTTGATTAATACATTACTAAAGGGCATGATTGCCGCACTTTTCTTTGGCGATTAGCTTTTCGCCAATTTTTTCAAAATATGGCTTGTCATAGGAGCATCTATTCTGTAGAATCTGCGCCCTATTGATGATTAGTTTAGCGCACACCCTCAAGAAAGGCTGTGCGGAAAAAGCGGAGTAAAATATGTACGCTGTTTTCCAATCTGGTGGTAAACAACACCGTGTAAGCGAAGGTCAAACTCTTCGTTTAGAGAAATTAGACGTTGAAACTGGTGCAACTGTAGAATTTGATAAAGTTCTTCTTGTTGCTAACGGCGAAGACATCAAAGTTGGTGCTCCTCTTGTAGAGGGCGGCAAAATTGTTGCTGAAGTTGTACAACACGGTCGTGGCGATAAAGTTAAAATCGTTAAGTTCCGTCGTCGTAAGCACTCTCGTAAGCAACAGGGTCACCGTCAGTGGTTCACTGAAGTGAAGATCACTGGTATCAACGCTTAATCTATTAGGAGAGTTTAACAATGGCACACAAAAAAGCTGGTGGTTCTACTCGTAACGGCCGCGATTCAGAAAGCAAACGTCTAGGTGTTAAGCGTTTCGGTGGTGAATCTGTACTTGCAGGTAACATCATCGTTCGTCAACGTGGTACTAAGTTCCACGCTGGTAACAACGTAGGTATCGGTAAAGACCACACTCTATTCGCTCTTACTGAAGGTAAAGTGAAGTTCGAAGTGAAAGGTCCTAAGAACCGTAAGTTTGTAAGCATCGAAGCTGAGTAATTAGGTTTTTAACCAAATTACTTAATAGCTTTAAGCTGAATTCAAAAGCCCTGCCGAATCGGCGGGGTTTTTTATTTGTGGCAGTCGACATATCGAAGTTTCTCGCTAAGATCCTAAGCGATTTGAATCTGGGAGCTTAGATCTGTCATCTGCTAAAATTGTCGGATGACATAGTAAGATTTAATCCACGCACGAAGTAGTCGGAGTAAAAGATGAAGTTCGTAGATGAAGCGGTAGTAAAAGTTCAGGCTGGTGATGGCGGTAGTGGCGTTGTCAGTTTCTGGCGTGAAAAATTCATCACTAAAGGTGGCCCTGATGGCGGTGATGGCGGTGACGGTGGTGATGTTTATATCCAAGCCGATGAAAACCTAAATACCCTGATTGATTACCGTTTCCAGCGCTTCTACGAAGCTGAGCGTGGTGAAAACGGTCGCGGTGGTAACTGTACAGGTAAGCGTGGTAAAGACATCGTTCTTCGTGTACCTGTGGGTACGCGCGCTGTGGATATCCACACAAATGAAATCGTGGCGGAAGTTGCTGAACACGGTAAGAAAGTGATGATCGCAAAAGGCGGTTGGCACGGTCTAGGTAACACGCGTTTCAAATCTTCAGTAAATCGCGCGCCTCGTCAGAGAACATTGGGTACAAAAGGTGAAGTACGCGAAATTCGCCTTGAGCTATTGCTTCTTGCTGATGTGGGTATGCTTGGTCTACCTAATGCTGGTAAATCAACCTTTATCCGCGCAGTATCAGCAGCAAAACCGAAAGTCGCTGATTACCCATTCACGACGTTGATCCCAAGCTTGGGTGTCGTAAGTGTCGTACCAGAGAAAAGTTTTGTTGTTGCAGACATTCCTGGTTTGATCGAGGGTGCAGCAGATGGCGCTGGCCTTGGTATTCGATTCTTGAAGCACTTAGAGCGTTGTCGAGTGTTGCTGCACATGATCGATATTATGCCAATTGATCAGTCCGATCCGGTGCAAAATGCATTGACGATCATTGATGAATTAGAACAATACAGCGAAAAACTGGCAAGTAAGCCGCGCTGGTTAGTGTTCAACAAAGTTGATCTAATGCCTGAAGAAGAAGCGAATGAGAAGATCCAAGAAATCTTAGACGCACTAGGTTGGGAAGACGAGTACTTTAAGATCTCGGCGATCAATCGTAACGGTACTAAAGAGCTTTGTTACAAACTGGCTGACTTTATGGATAACCTACCTCGCGAAGAGGAAGAAGTGGCTGAAGAAGATAAAGTTAACTTCATGTGGGATGATTACCATAAAGATGCGATGGCGGGTAAAGACGTTATCACTGAAGATGACGACGATTGGGATGACTGGGACGATGAAGAAGATGACGGTCACGTTGTCTACGTTCGTGACTAATCAGAACGGTCAAACAATGCCTGTTTGCCTATAATTCATTAAGCCGCAATTATTTATTGCGGCTTTTTTTGTATCTAAATCATATTTAGGTGATGTGATTTACGGCACAATAACCGATACGTCGTGTTTTTTGAGGGTTAGTTTGGCCTTCGCGCGTATGAATGAGTAACACCCTAAAAGGAATTAGACTTATTTATGACTCTAGAAACCATACCGCCTAGAGAGTTGGCGGTATCTACTCAACGATCGATTTCTCGTCTTGTCGCCCAAGCCGGACAAATGCTACTTGCTCATGGTGCTGAAAGTACTCTTGTGAGCGATATTATGCGTCGTATTGGCCTTGCTTGTGGGGTGAATGAAGTTGCGGTAGCACTATCAGCTAATGCATTGGTTGTGACGACGGTAATGGATGGGCATTGCATCACCACCACCCGAAGCTGCGCTGATCGTGGCATCAATATGCGCGTTATTACGCAAATTCAACGAATCTGTATCATGATGGAACGTGGTTTGCTCGATTCAACCATGGCGCAGAAAAAGCTGAACGCTATCAGTCCAGAGCGTTATAACCGCTGGTTGGTGGTGTTTATGATTGGCTTGTCTTGTGCGGCATTCAGTCATCTAGCTGGTGGTGATTGGGGAGTCTTCATCATGACCTTTTTAGCTTCAGCTGGTGGCATGATCGTTCGCCAAGAAATTGGTCATCGTCATTTCAACCCTCTATTGAACTTTGCTGCGACCGCTTTTGTGACTACCTTAATTTCAGCACAGGCGGAAATTTACCAAATCGGTAATCTACCTACCGTAGCAATGGCATCGTCGGTATTAATGCTTGTACCTGGTTTCCCACTCATTAACTCTGTCGCAGATATGTTGAAAGGCCACATTAATATGGGGATTGCTCGATTTGTGATGGCTAGTTTACTAACGTTGGCGACATGTTTGGGGATCGTTGCTGCGATGAGTGTAACTGGAATTTGGGGGTGGGCAATCTAATGAGTTTATTTGATTTGATGTTTGGCCTGTTGAATGACATGTTTTTTGCGGCGATTCCCGCCGTAGGATTTGCATTGGTTTTTAACGTGCCACAAAGAGCTTTAGTGTATTGCGCTGTTGGTGGCGCGATTGGTCATGGTAGCCGCTACTTGATGATGCAGTTTGGCATTCCTATTGAGTGGGCAACCTTTTTTGCTGCGACGTTAGTTGGGATGATTGGTGTGTACTGGTCTCACCGTTTTCTCGCGCATCCAAAAGTGTTTACTGTGGCTGCTTTGATCCCGATGGTGCCGGGTGTGTTTGCGTACAAAGCAATGATCGCTATGGTAGAAATCAATCATGTTGGCTACTCACCCGAGCTTGTCGCAACCTGTATGGAAAACTTTCTTAAGGCCATGTTTATTATTGCAGGTTTAGCAGTTGGTCTTGCGGTTCCTGGGTTACTTTTTTATCGAAGAAGACCAATTGTTTAGGCGATCGTTTGTTCTAAAGTGTTATTTAGGTATAATTTGCGCTCAAATTTCTTCAAGGTAAAGTATTTCTATGATTAGCATGATTGCGGCAATGGCACATAACGGTGCTATTGATAAAGAAAAGCCAATGATCATCGGTAACAATAACTCAATGCCTTGGCACCTTCCTGCAGACTTTGCTTGGTTCAAAGAACATACACTAGGTAAGCCTGTGGTCATGGGGCGTAAGACTTTTGAGTCAATTGGTAAAGCTCTACCAAATAGACTCAATATAGTCATTACCAGAGACCGATCTTATGCAGCAGAAGACGTAATAGTAGTGAGCTCTACTTTAGAGGCGCTAGAAGCTGCCAAAGGTCATAATGAGGTTATGATTATCGGCGGTGGTAGTATCTATGAAGCATTTCTTGATAAAGCTGATAAGTTGTATCTAACTTTTATTGATGCTGATGTTGAGGGAGATACTCAATTTCCTCAATGGGATGATGAATTCCAAGAAACGTACACTAGAGAATATCAAGCTGATGAGAAAAACGCTTATAACATGCGTTTTACGATTTTAGAAAAATAATCAAATTGAGCCGAATAAGAAAAGCACCGCAAATGCGGTGCTTTTTGTTTTCTAGTCCGGCAATCAGAGCCGTTAACTGAGTGCATCCTGAGTAAAAATTTTCTTATCTTCCCAACGGATCATGGTCAGGCTTCCTCCCCAAACGCAGCCAGTATCTAGCCCGATGACTTCGTTGTTCATATAGCCTTGTAGTGCAGCCCAGTGCCCAAAGAGCACCGCTTTGTTTAAGTGGATACGTTTAGGCACATCAAACCATGGAATAAGTTCGTTACCGGAAACTTGTTGCGGTGGCAATTTACAATCCATATCCAAACGACCATCAGGGAAACAAAAGCGCATCCGCGTAAAAGCATTGATAATATAACGGTATCGGTCCAAACCCTGTAGAGAGTCATCCCAGGAATCAGGTTGATTGCTGTACATGTTTTTTAATAGCCAAGGCAGCTCTTCACTTTGGATGATGCGCTCAACTTCACGGGCACACTTTCTCGCTGTTTTTAGATTCCATTGCGGTGATATGCCAGCGTGACACATCACGAACTCGTCATGCTCGGTCAATAGAGGTTGCTGAGCTAGCCATGTCAGTAGTTCCTCTTTGTCAGGGGCCGTGAAAATAGGTGCGGTTTTATCTTTGTCTTTGACCTTTTTTATCCCGTGAGCCACTGCGAGAAGGTGAAGGTCGTGATTACCAAGCACCACGATTGCGTTTGCGCCAAGTGACTTCACAAAGCGTAACGTTTCTAGTGATTTAGGCCCTCTGGCGACCAAATCACCAGCAAGCCAAAGTTGGTCTTTTTTCGCAGAGAAAGATACTTTTTCTAGTAGTCGCTGCAATTCATCAAAACAGCCTTGGATGTCACCAACAATATAGGTAGCCACTGAATCTCCAATTTACTAATTTAAAACATTTGGAACAGCCAAGCGAAATGGTTCAATTTCGGTGATGAACTTTTGCCCTTTTTCATCCAGCATTTTGTAGTGTCCTTGCATAACGCCGACAGGGGTTTCTAACGCTGTTCCGCTACTGTACGTGTATTCATCATTGCTTGGAATAAAGGGCTGCTGGCCTACCACTCCGTCACCTTCAACCGTCATTTGCTTGCCATTCGAGTCTGTGATTAGCCAGCGGCGGCTCACTAACTGTACGGTTTGTTGGCTAAGGTTTTTGATGGTGATGATATAAGCGAAAACGTAGCGTTGTAGCTCTGGGTTGGACTGTTCTTCGATGTATTTGGTGTGAACTTGAATTTTGATGCAAGGTTGAATGACGTCCATGTGCACTCCTCAGAAACGTAATATCCCAATAATAATAAGCCAAACCTACAAGGGTTTGGCTCATTGTTTGAGTTCTTAGTGCTGCGGGTTATCCGCAAGCCAGTTCGCCATTGCGACGAATTGTTCTAGCGTCAGGTTCTCTGGACGCATGCTTGGATTAACACCTAGCTCTTCTAGTACTTCTGTGCTTAACAACGATTTGTAGCAGTTACGAACTGTTTTACGACGTTGGTTAAAGCCTTCACGACAAACGCGATCGAGCAAACGCAGATCTTTCGCCGGGCATGGCAGCTCTTCGTAAGGCACTAAACGAACAACGGCAGAATCCACTTTCGGTGGTGGAACGAATGCCGTTGGCGGTACTTCCAGTACTGGTACCACTTTACAGTAGTACTGAGCCATTACCGTTAAACGGCCGTAAGCTTTGCTGCCAGGGCCGGCGGCTAAGCGGTTTACCACTTCTTTTTGCAGCATAAAGTGCATGTCTTGAATGTCTTTATGGAACTCAAAAAGGTGGAACATCAATGGTGTAGAGATGTTGTATGGCAAGTTACCAAAAATGCGCAGCTTGTTGTTTGGCTTCACTAGTTGAGTGAAGTCAAAACGCATAGCGTCACCCTCATGGATGGTCAACTTATCTGCCAGTTCAGGGTGAGTACGTAGGCGTTCCGCCAGATCGCGGTCTAATTCGATAACTGTGAACTTATCCACTTCACGACCTACTGGCTCAGTGATTGCACCAAGACCAGGACCGATTTCAACCAGGTTTTGACCTGGTTTTGGGTTAATCGCTGATACGATTCCATCAATAATGTATGGATCGTTCAGGAAGTTTTGACCAAAACGTTTACGCGCTTTGTGTCCTAAATGGACATCATTTCTCATTGTTTCTTCTCTACCAAATCTATCGCATGCGTGAGCGCTGTTCGGAAACTCCCTGTATCCGCTTGACCTGTCCCTGCCAGATCTAATGCAGTACCGTGGTCCACCGATGTTCTAATAAAAGGTAGACCAAGAGTAATATTTACTGAACGACCAAAGCCTTTGTATTTTAATACTGGCAATACTTGATCATGGTACATGCCTAAAACAGCATCAGCATCATTTAAATATTTTTCATTGAAAATGGTATCAGCCGGCAGAGGGCCGATCAGGTTGATACCTTTTTCTTGTCGAATTTTTTCCAGTGTCGGAGTGATGGTCTCGATCTCTTCACGACCTAAGCAGCCATCTTCGCCAGCATGAGGGTTAAGCCCGCAAACGTAGATGTTTGGTTGTGCGATAGCAAACTTTTCTACAAGGTCTTTATGAAGAATATCGATGATTTTTTCTAATCGCTCTTCGGTGACAGCTTTGGACACATAAGCTAAAGGAATATGTGTTGTAACCAGCGCCACGCGTAGTCCTTCCGTTGCTAGCATCATTACGACTAGCGGCGTTTGTGACTTCTCGGCGAAAAATTCAGTATGACCACTGAATGCAACACCTGCGCGATTAATCACCCCCTTATGAACAGGGCCGGTGACAATAGCATCAAATTCATCATTCATACAGCCTAAAGCCGCTCTTTCTAGCGTTTTTAGTACATAGTGGCCATTCGCTTCATTGAGCTCGCCTGCGACCGCAGGTTCCGATATTTGGATATGGTCAACGATAAGCGTGCCCGCTTTTTGTGCTTTAGGTGCTTCTTCTGGATTGTAATCAGACAGTTGGACTTCGATGCCAAGCTGCTTGGCTCGCTCCGTCAGCATATTCTTATCGGCACAGACGACAATTTGGTGCGCCCAATCTTCTTTCGATAGGGCAAGCACTAAGTCTGGGCCGATACCCGCAGGTTCCCCTGCGGTTACGACAATTCTACGAATTGTATTAGTTGTCATTGTTGTCATCCACGATTTCAACAAACGCACTTGCGCGTAGCTCTTGCATCCATGCGCCCGCTTCTTCATTAAATTTACGGTTAAATAGAATACGGTAAGCTTTGTTCTTCATCGCTGAGTCAGTACGGTCAACTTGGCGACGATCCAACACTTCAACGATATGCCAGCCGTGAACGGTTTTGAACGGTTCGCTCATTGAGCCAACTGGCAGAGTTTCTACTTGGTGCTTGAATTCTGGCACGTAAAGATCTGGTGTTTGATAACCTAGTTCACCGTCTTGTGCTGCCGAGCCAGGATCTTGACTGTATTGTGTTGCCAATTGAGCGAACGTTGCTTCACCGGCTTTGATGCGGCGTACAAATTCATTCAGTTGCTTCTTCGCCCCTTCGTCGCTCAGAATCACTGTTGGTTTAATCAAAATATGACGCGCATTTACTTCCGTTACCGCAACCGTTTCTAGGCCTTTTACATCCTCTATTTTTAGGATGTGGAAACCAACGCCACTACGGAATGGACCAATAATGCTGCCTTTGTTTTGCATCTTGATCTGATCAGCAAAGATGGTTGGCATCTCTTCTTTACGCATCCAGCCCCAATCACCACCCTGTAAAGCTTTAGGACCTTTTGAGTAGGTGTAGGCCATCTCCGTAAAGTCTGCACCTTCGTTTAGCTTTTTCGCGAGCGCTTTAGCTTCTGCTTCTACAGCTGACTTTTCTTTATCGTCAGAGAAGCGCAGTTGAATGTGTCCAATTTTGTATTGAACAGTCGCATTGGTTTCTTGTGATAGTTGCTCAGCAAGGCTATCGACCTCTGCTGGAAGGATATTAATACGGCGACGAACCAGTGCATTGCGAGCTTCTGATGCGGCGATTTCCTTACGAATTTGTTCGCGGAATTCTGGGTAACTTAAACCTTCACTTTCTACAGAAGCGGCGAGTTGTTCTACCGATTGCTCATTATTACGTGCGATCTCTGCAATCGCTTGGTTTAAACGGTTGTCGTCAATACGCACACCAATACGGTCTGCTTCTTGGCCTTGCAACGTATCAATGATAAGTTTTTCAACGACTTGTTCTTTTAACACGCTGGTGGAAGGTAAGCTCTTTCCACTTTGACGTGCGTTGGCTTGCAGCGTTTTCATCGCTGTTTCGATGTCGCTTTGTAGAACTACACCGTCGTTCACGATGACCGCAACCTTATCGATCTCTACTGGTGCTGCAACCGCTCCGCAAGAGAGTAGGGTCGTGAATAAGATTGATTTCCAAATTTTCATTTAAAATTCCGTCAGTATTTTTGAATAGGCGTCTTATTCATTTAAGACGCCTATTTTGATTAATTGTTCAGATAGAATGGGCGGCCGTACTTAATCGCGTTGTCAGAACCATCCAGTTCTTTGACAGCAGTGTCTTCACGCTGGTTGGTCGCAAAGCCTTGAATACCGAAGTTAACGCTGAAGTTATTTTCGTATTCAGGTGATGCCCCGGTGCTGCCGATAGCTTGGTCTTCCCAACCAAGCAATTGGTTTGAGTAAGTGACGCCAATGTACCAACAGTCAGATTGGTAACGTAGGCTCGCTAACCATTCTAGGTCCGCATTTTCATTGAGGTCGTAGTAGTATTGACCACTCGCAGACCAGTTCGGGTTGAACTCGTAGGCCGCTACAATACCTGCTTGAGAAATACCTTTACGAGTAATTGTGTCTAGGTTTTCGAGAATGATCGTATCTTCGATGTATTCACGCGTAACGTAGCGATAGTTACCCTGAATAAAGCCGCCGTTGAATTGGTATTCCAAGGTACTGTTTGCCAACTGCATGGAGCTCAAATCAATATCGTATTGAATTCCACCGTGATAGAACAAGTAATCGTTGTAGTTGAAATCAGCTTCAATTGCCCATGATGAGTAATTGGTTGTCTCATCCGGAAGATTTGGGCTGTTGCTCAGTTTGGTCTTTTTATCGAAGTAGTAAATCTGACCAAATGAAACGTTAAGACGCTCTTTATAGTCATCATCAAAGAAGCGAGTACTCGCACCGTAGCTTAACTGGTTCGCCGAGGCGATTTTATCAATGCCACTGTACTTACGACTGCGGAATAGCCCGTAGTAGTCGGTTTGTAGCAAGGTGGTATCGTAGTTGTAGATGTTGGTTTGATCTTCTTCAGGTACGTACAAGTACTGCAGTTGAGGCTCCAGTGTTTGTGTGTAGCCCTTGATCCAGCTTGTATCTCGCTCTAAGTAAAGTTGCGCATGCGTACGGAACTCAGGAATAACACGAGAAACTTCATCATCCAACTGGTTTTGCAAGTTTACATCAGTCAAACCCGTTAAGTCTTGAGAGTAATACGTAGAGAGCACACGCGCTTCTGTTGTCCACGTTGCCCATGAGTTTGAGAGTGGTAATGTAAGCCCTGGTTCAATGTGAACACGGGTCGCATTTGGTCGCGCAGCATCGCTGGTATCGAAGCGGCTGACTTGGCTCTTCACGTCAAAGTTAAGGTAGTCTCCCCACAACGGCGTGTAGTAGTTCAAGTCTAACTGAGGAAGCAGGCGATAAGGGCGGTTCTCTTCTTTCAATAAGATTTGGAAGTCACGAACGGTTAACGAGGCATCCCAGAAGTCAGAACGATATTGTACTTGTCCTTCTTGAACCAGTTGACCATCTTCACGGTTACCAATGTCGGAGTCGAGATCGAGGAAGTAATCAATATCACTCACTTTTGAGTAATCGACTTTGACTATCCACTGTTTATTGATAATACCGTCGTGTTTAACTTGGTAGCCCCAACGAGACTCGTCCTGATATTTGCGATCACTATTGAGGTATTCGCCTTTGATTTCTCCATTTCCCCAACCATCTGTTAGGTAGCGGAAGTCAGTATCGAGTTTTGTACCACGTTGCTGCATATAGAGCGTGGTGAGTGTCATGTCATATTGAGGCGCGATGTTCCAATAGAATGGCACCTCGACTTCCATACCATCACTAGAACCGTACGATAAAGAAGGGAAGAGGAAACCCGTTTTACGCGTATCTCCAATTGGCATGGTTAGATACGGCACATAGAAAACAGGCACATCTAACACTTCAAATCGAGGATGGTGCAGCGTCGCTGTCTCTTCATCTTGGTCAACATCGATGCCTGACGCAACCAATCGCCATGAATTATCGCCTTGAGGGCACGATGTGATAGAGCCGTCTTCGAGTTCATAAACCGACTGACCTGTGCGAGCGATATAGGCTGCAGTGCCTCGGCCTTGTTGGCAAAGGAACTGATAATCGGTGTTCTCAAGCGAAAACGTATCTTGATTAATGTCGTTAGTAACACGATCAGATCGAGCTTTGACTTGGCCGTCATTGAAAGTCACGTTGCCTTCGGCAACCACGACGTTGTCTTGTTGGTGCAGCGTTACGCTATCTGCGGTAATTTTCTTCTGGCCTTGGGTGACTTGTACATTACCTGAGTACTGAGCTTTGTCACCATTGATGGCTTGCAGGGTGTCAGCTTCTACCACTACTGGGGTATTAAGAGCGTCCTCCTCGCCACTTGTATCGACCAAACATTGATCTGTGGCGGGCATTTCCTGCACACTATCATGGATATTCGCTTCAGCTTGAGTGGTGGGTACAAACAAGGCGGTGCTGATAGAGGCCGCTAAAAATGTGCGGGAGAAATGTTGCATTGAATTGAACTTTCCTGTGTCACTACTACTCGATGGCTATAGGGCTTGTTGTACCCTAGCGTAATAGCCAAATGAATCAACTATAGTCGCATTTATCCCAGCGTATTGATTCACTGTGGCATAATGACGACAAAATAGCTGCAAAGATAAGCAGGCGAAATGGCCTAGCCGAAATAAAACTAATTCCATTATCATAAAGGAAATCGTTGCATCCGGCACTATAAGACCGCCGTCGTCGATAAAAATTCATTGATAGAGAACACATAATGCATATTTTTGGCAAAATTCTGGGTGCCTTTTTTGGCTTGTTACTTGGCGGGCCGCTAGGTTTACTCTTTGGCTTATTTATTGGCCATCAATTCGATAAAGCACGTCGCTTGAGTCAAGCCGGGTTCTCTACTGGCGGCTTTGGAAAAGGGCCAAGTCAAGCTCAGCGCCAAGAAGAGTTTTTTAAAGCGGCGTTTGCGGTAATGGGACATGTGGCAAAAGCGAAAGGCCAAGTCACCAAAGAGGAAATCCAACTGGCTTCAGCCATGATGGACCGCATGAATTTGCATGGCGAACAGCGTCGCGCAGCGCAAGACGCGTTTCGTGAAGGTAAAGACAGCGACTTTCCGTTAGAAGATGTTCTTGTTCGTGTGAAAATTTCGACAGCTGGTCGCTTTGACTTGTTGCAATTTTTCTTAGAGCTGCAAATCTCGGCGGCCTTTGCAGATGGCTCGATCCACCCGAGTGAACGAAATGTACTACACAAGATTGCACGTGGTTTGGGTTTCTCTTCTGAGCAATTAGAGCGTCGTTTGCAAATGCAAGAAGCCGCATTTCGTTTCCAAAGCCAGGGCGGTTTTCATGGTCAGCATCAAGGCCAATCTTCAGGTGGTAGCTGGCAACAAGCTTCACAAGCGGATCAGTTGGCCGACGCGTACAAAATTCTGGATGTGTCTTCAGATGCAGACAGTAAAACCGTTAAGCGTGCTTATCGTAAACTGATGAACGAGCATCACCCGGACAAATTGATGGCTAAAGGTTTACCACCAGAGATGATGAACGTCGCGAAAGAGAAATCTCAAGAGATTCAAAACGCTTACGATCTTATTAAGAAGGTTAAAGGCTTTAAGTAGTCGGACGTTTTCTATCAAACATTTGGATGTAAAAAAGGGCACTCAGTGCCCTTTTTCATGTCTTAGTCTTTGAGTTGCCTGTGTCTTTAGCTTTTGGCCTATCATGTCCCTAATGCTAATTGACCTCACATCCCCCCAGTTTAGTTGGCTTGATTCAAGTCCCAATCGTATTCGTATTTCACTTTGCCAGAGAAGTTTTTGTATTGCGGAGCATACTTTGCGATGTGTTTGAAGATTTGTTTTTCTCCACCAAAGTCCGTTGCAAACCAATCATAAATAGAAGACAGCTGTGCCGTGTTACCTTGGATAGATACGCCTTTGCTGCTGTTGATAAATGTTTTGGCGGCACTATCCAGTAGAGCTTGCGTGTTGTCAGCAGTGAATGCTTGAGATTGCAGATTAGGGCATCCTAGGCTGGCACAGTTAACCGCGTAATGCGTTCTTGGGTCATTCCAAATTGGACGCAAAATTCGATGTTCAATATCGTTTAAAGTTAGATCCTTCCCATTGACCACGACCACATCGTCTCCCCAAGGACCAAAGCTAAATAAACCACCTAGCTTGGTGATTGATTCGACTGGATAGTTATCCAAAATAAGATCTACCGTGATGGCGTTGTAAAGGTTTACCCAATAGGCATATTGCTCTGCTTGGTTGTATTGTAGAGGGTCTAGATTTGCCAAACGCTGGATGTATTGTTTCAGCTTAGTTTTATCGACAGAGGAGACTTGGCTATAACGAAACAAGGTATTCTCGCCTTGTTCAACTAAATAAGTATCGAGCAGTTGTTGCCATTCTTGATGAGAAATTTGGGTTTGGTTGGCTTGATTCGATTGTTTCCAATATGGCCATAAGTCGGATTTAGGCGCGGACAATGTCGAGAAAGAAACCAGAGCACACAACAGCAATAACAGACGCTTCATAGAGATACCTTTGAATGAGATATTGTTGATAGTGTAGACCAGTTTAGTGCTTGTTTTCTTTCAGTAATCAGTGGCCTTTATTCGCTGTCATTCCGAGGAGCATAAGCGATATCAGGAATCTAATACCCACAAACTCTTGAGTAAAGACAGTATGAATCTGTACAGTGCGCTCTGGTAGTCGATCCTGAATCACGTTCCTTCGTCGCTGTTCAGGATGACGAATTTCAACAGAGGCGTTCGGTATTCTGTAAGCAAAGCGATATGAGATCAGTCACCCAAAACAAATCAAGGGCCGACAATTGCCAGCCCTTGATTTGTGTATTTACTAACGCGTCTTAACGCAAGAAGCTTGGAATATTCGCTTCGTACTCAGCAATCTTATCTTCGTGTTGAAGGGTTAGGCCAATGTTGTCCAAACCGTTTAGCAAGCAATGACGACGGAACGAATCGATTTCAAAACCATATTCTTTGCCGTTGGCACGAACGACATTCGCTTCTAGGTCGACCTCGACTTCTGCACCTTCATTTGCCTCAACAAACTGGAAGATTTCATCCACTTCTTGTTCAGTCAAACGAACTGGCACCATTTGGTTGTTGATCGAGTTGCCGTAAAAAATATCGGCAAAGCTTGGTGCGATCATCGCTTTGATGCCGTAATCCGCTAGTGCCCACGGTGCGTGCTCACGAGATGAGCCACAGCCGAAGTTTTCACGAGCCAGCAAGATAGACGCGCCTTGGTAGCGAGGTGCGTTCATCACGAACTCTGGATTTGGCTGTTCGCCAGCATCGTCTAGGAAGCGCCAGTCATGGAATAGGTGCTTACCAAACCCTAGGCGGGAGACCTTTTGTAGGAACTGCTTTGGAATGATGGCATCAGTATCAACGTTCGCTGCATCTAGAGGAACAACTAAGCCTGTGTGTTGTTTAAAGCCTGACATTGGTTTGCTCCTTAGTCTAGTTCACGAATATCTACAAAGTGACCAGCAATTGCTGCTGCCGCTGCCATCGCAGGGCTCACTAGGTGGGTACGGCCATCACGACCTTGGCGGCCTTCAAAGTTACGGTTTGAAGTAGACGCACAACGTTCATGTGGGCCCAAACGGTCATTGTTCATTGCTAGACACATCGAGCAACCTGGTAGGCGCCACTCAAAGCCCGCTTCTTTAAAGATAACGTCCAAGCCTTCCGCTTCTGCTTGCGCTTTTACTTGCTCAGAGCCAGGAACGATCAGCGCTTGAACGTGAGGCGCGACTTTGCGACCTTTCGCTACTTCAGCGGCTGCGCGCATGTCTTCGATACGTGAGTTAGTACAAGAACCAACGAAGACTTTATCGACGTTGTAATCAGACAATGACTTGCCTGCCTCTAGGCCCATGTAAGCCAATGCTTTTTCTGCCGATGCTTTTTCTACTGGGTCGGCAAAGCTTTCTGGTGCTGGGATAGGTTGATCTACTGCGATCACTTGGCCTGGGTTAGTACCCCAAGTGACTTGTGGTCTGATATCCGCTGCGTTTAGTGTCACGACTGCATCAAACTGAGCATCATCGTCAGTTTTTAATGTCTTCCAGTATTCTACTGCTGCATCAAAGTCGGCACCTTGAGGTGAGAATTTACGGCCTTTGATGTATTCGAACGTGGTTTCATCTGGCGCAATCAAACCGGCTTTCGCACCTAGCTCTATCGCCATGTTACATACGGTCATGCGGCCTTCCATTGAAAGGTCAGTGATCGCTTCACCACAGAATTCAACTACGTAGCCTGTACCGCCTGCTGCTGTCGTTTCACCGATGATTGCTAGCACGATATCTTTCGCCGTGATACCCGGAGCCACTTTGCCTTTTACTTCGATCTTCATCGTTTTAGCGCGCGCTTGTTTTAGCGTTTGAGTTGCTAATACGTGCTCAACTTCAGATGTTCCAATACCAAAAGCTAGCGAGCCGAACGCACCGTGTGTAGCAGTGTGCGAGTCACCACAAACAATGGTCATGCCCGGTAGGGTAATACCAAGCTCTGGGCCCATAACGTGCACAATACCTTGATATTTATGGTTAATGTCGTAAAGCGTAACACCAAACTCTTCACAGTTTTTCGATAGCGTTTCCATCTGGATACGAGCCATCTCACCGGATGCGTTGATGTCTTTGGTGGTTGTTGAAACGTTGTGGTCCATGGTGGCAAAAGTTTTGCTGACCTGACGCACCTTACGACCTTTTTCACGCAAGCCGTCAAATGCTTGCGGAGACGTCACTTCATGTACCAAGTGACGGTCGATGTACAAGATTGGGTTTTCCCCTTCTGCTGCGACGGCAACGTGTGCGTCGTAGACTTTTTCGTATAGTGTTTTGCCCATTGTTTGCTTCCTTTCCTCATCGCCGTTGCCGCAATAACTGCGTTAGCGACACCCGTTTATCCAGTTATTTAGCTTATTTAGCGAACTAAACGCCTTAATATAAATGGGCTTGCTGCCTTGCTATTGCACCAATGACTTAGAGGAAAGCCATTGGTTGACCGAGGATTTAGTATTTATTATGAATCTGTTTTGTATTAAGAGTTTAAGACGTACTCAGCGATCTTATCGCCCATCTCAGACGTCGAAAGTGCTGGGTTGTCACCAGCAAGGTCACCCGTTAGTTCCCCCGCTGATAGCGCTTTTGAAACTGCCGTTTCGATGTCTTGTGCCGCCATTTCCTCACCTAGGCTATAACGTAGCATCAGTGCCGCAGACAGGATTTGTGCCACAGGGTTAGCGATGTTCTTACCTGCGATATCTGGTGCACTGCCACCTGCTGGCTCGTACAGACCGAATTTGCTTTCGTTTAGACTTGCTGATGGCAACATACCCATAGAGCCTGTGATCATCGCACATTCATCAGAAATGATGTCGCCGAAGATGTTTGAACACAGCATTACGTCGAACTGAGCAGGGTCTTTGATAAGCTGCATAGTCGCGTTATCAATGTACATGTGTGACAACTCGACATCTGGGTAGTCTTTTGCGATTTCTTCGACTACTTCACGCCATAAGATAGAGCTTTGTAGAACGTTCGCTTTGTCGATAGAGCACACTTTCTTGCGACGTAGACGAGCAGAGTCAAAAGCGATTTTTGCAATACGTTCGATCTCAAAGCGGTGGTACACCTCAGTATCAAATGCTTTTTCTGTTGCGCCTTCACCTTCACGACCTTTCGGTTGGCCGAAGTAGATACCACCCGTCAGTTCACGGACTACCACGATGTCAAAGCCGCGACCCGAGATGTCTGCACGTAGCGGTGAGAAAGCTTCAAGACCTGAGTGAATTCGCGCTGGACGTAAGTTACAGAACAGTTGGAAGTGTTTGCGTAGTGGAAGTAGGGCACCACGTTCAGGTTGGTCGTTTGGTGGTAAGTGCTCCCACTTAGGGCCGCCAACCGAGCCGAATAGGACTGCATCAGACTCTTCACATGCTTTTATTGTGCTCTCTGGAAGTGGGCAACCGTGGTTGTCGATCGCGATACCACCGACATCATGCTCGTCACGCTCAAACGCAATACCATGTTTCTTTTCGATTGCATCCAATACTTTATGTGCCTGCGCCATTACTTCCGGGCCAATGCCGTCACCGGGTAGGACGGCAATTTTGTACGATTTGTCTGTCATGTTAATCCTTTAAGTTTTCTAATTTTGAGCTTAATTATTTCAACGAGCGTGTTCTTTCCTGAGCCGTGTAGCCCGGTTGTTATTACACAGTCGCAATCTTTTTCTGCTTCATTTCTTCGATTTTATCTGCACGATGAATGCTGTTAATAACGTGCAATAATGCTTGGCCGGAAGCCTCAACGATGTCGGTGGAAACACCCGTACCGTGGTATTTGCGACCTTTGTAGTTGGCAATGATGTCTGCTTGACCCAAACCATCTTCACCTTCACCTTTCGCGGTTAGGTCGAATTTATCCAGAACGATGTCGTAGCCTGTCACGCGGTAGATACATTGGTATAGCGCATCAACTGGGCCATTACCGACCGCTGCTTCACACATTTCTTCATCACCGCATTGCATTTTGATGCTGGTGGTAGCCATTACGCTGCCAGACTGCACGCTTAGGTAGCTCAATTTGTAGAAGTCATCTTCTTCACGCAAGTTCGAGAAGTGCATTAGGGCTTCTAGGTCGTAATCGAACACTTGGCCTTTGCGATCAGCAAGTTTCAAGAAATCCGCATACAGCGCGTCTAGGTTGTACTCGTCTTCGTTGTAACCCATGGTATCCATATGGCTCTTCACGGCAGCGCGACCGCTGCGGCTGGTTAGGTTCAGAGCTTGGTTTTTTAGGCCAATAGACTCAGGGGTCATGATTTCGTAGGTATTCTTATTCTTCAACATGCCATCTTGGTGGATGCCTGAAGAGTGGCTAAACGCATTTGCACCCACAATTGCTTTGTTGCTTTGAATAGGCATATTGCATAGCTGGCTAACCAACTTACTGGTGCGGTGAATTTCATCATGCTTAATGCCAGTGTGAACGCCCAAAAACTCTTGACGAGTCTTGATGATCATTGCGATCTCTTCAAGTGAACAGTTACCCGCTCGCTCTCCAATGCCATTGATCGTGCCTTCTATCTGACGTGCGCCAGCTTGAACGGCGGCAATAGAGTTGGCAACTGACATCCCCAAATCGTCGTGACAGTGAACGGAGATGATCGCTTTATCAATGTTCGGAACGCGGTTAAATAGGGTTTCAATAATCCCACCAAACTCACTTGGTACGGTGTAGCCAACGGTATCTGGAATGTTGATTGTACTCGCACCTGCATTGATGGCGGCTTCTACCATGCGACATAGGTTGTCGATTGGAGTACGACCAGCATCTTCACAAGAAAACTCGACATCATCAGTGTAGTTACGTGCATGTTTAACGGCGTTGACTGCCATTTCTAGTACATCGTCGTAGCTGCGGCGTAGTTTGTCTTCTACGTGAATGGTGGAAGTGGCTAAAAACGTGTGGATACGGAATTGGTCAGCCACTTTTAAGGCTTCAGCGGCAGCATCAATGTCTTTCGCAACGGCACGCGAAAGGGCACAAACTCGACTGTTTTTTATGTTTTTTGCGATGGTTTGTACAGACTCGAAATCACCTGGTGAAGAGATTGGGAAGCCAGCTTCGATAACATCAACGCCGAGTCTTTCCAGCGCATAGGCAATCTGCAGTTTTTCTTTAACCGTCAAGCTTGCTGACAACGCTTGCTCGCCATCACGCAATGTGGTGTCGAATATAATGACCTGATCGTTCATGTTTGCTTCCTTCCTGATTTCTGCACTTTCGCGCAAGTGAATCGTTTACTTCCAGTATTTAGATATAAAAAAACCCGCATTCTCATGCGGGTTCTTAGAAATTGGTGTGGTTATTTTTCTTCCACAGCCTACCCGCGCGAACTGGTCACGATCAGGAGGAGGCTAAGCAGGATAGAAAAATGAGCTGACATAGTTGTTAAGCTTTCCACATAATTAAGTTAACAAATTAGTACCGCACTCCATGAAGCGCGTCAACCCTAAAGTCGATTTTTTATTCATATCGGATGAGTCTTTTCGTTTGCTTGAGAAAAATGATGCACTAAGTGAAACGGCATGATGCGATAGAAACGTGCTAGAAGAAGTAAGTTCTCATCAAGTTTGCGACGTTTCATTACCAAAACAAGCATCGGGATTGCGACTTGTCACACAAAGGTCCGAATTGTTTGGCAAAAGTTTTGAATGACCATTTATAGTAGTGCAGTTGCACTAGGTAAAAGAAATATAAGGGTTAGGGAAAGAATGAGGTTAACAAAACAATTTGGACGTTCAGCCATAGTATTTACTCTGGTCAGCTTGTCGGGTTGTCAGCTGTTTCAATCGCAGACCTATGTGGAAGTGGCTTCCCCCGTTGTTATGAATAATCACTCACAGAGCGTCATGGTCATCAATGATCAAATGGATCGATTTTTGAGTTATGAAGGACGCGAATCGTTCTTGAATCAGATGCTTGTTGCCCTTGAGTCTGACAGCCGAAATAAGTTTAAAGGTAAAGATCCGGAAACGTATTCTTGGTGGAAGATCCGTGTCCAGCCTAGTGAGAAACAGCAAGCGGAAGTTTTCCGACCAACCACTGAAGGTGTCGATACCTCAAACCCAGTAGAGTTTATGGATGTCTCTTACCGCTCTAAGACCACATTAAACCTACGCTCCAAACCGAGTCTTGAAGGGGCAAAGCTTGGCGTATTATCGAAAGGGGAAGTCTTTAATGTGCTAGCAAAAGTGGTTGATCAACCTTGGTTTCTCGTTGAACAGAAAGGAGTGATAAAAGGTTATGTCCATAAGGATTATGCGCGCAGCAATGTGATAAATCGTGACATTTTATCTACTCAGCCTAACCCTCTACTAGAGCCTAACTCGTGTAAAACGGAGCAAACGAGTATAGAGCATGAACTGTCGGGAAACTATACTTGCCGCTCACTGAGCTATGAGCTTACAAAAGATGGCGACATGACGACGGGCTCTTTGCGCGCCTGCCGCAAGAAGAGAAAAGTCTGGTATATAGACACCCCTCAACCGCAACCATCAAACCCTTCTTAATGTTCTATTTTTATGGTTATGCCCAATAGATAAATCGTTGGGCACACCTTAATTTGGCCTTTGTCATTAATTGTCCAAACTCCCGTCATGCTGTTGTCACCTAAACCTCCTACTTTTCACACAAAGGCGTTGTCAAAGTAAGGAAAGGTCACATGCGAACCATAGAGACAATTACACAGCCAATTGCAACCATTGCTAAGTTTGATTTAGCGCTCTCTAGTGTTTGTCTTAAGCACCGTTTTAATCAACAAGTCGCCAATATCAGTAAAGGAGTTTCCCACAGTGGTGACGGGCATCTTTACTTGGTGTTGGGGTTATTAGCTTGGTATTTAGATAAGGAGCAAGGAGTCTGGTTTTTACTGGCGGGTTTACTTGCTTTTGCTATCGAGCTACCAATTTATTGGACGCTGAAAAATAGTTTTAAGCGTCGTCGCCCTGAAGAGCTTAGTGCACTCCTTCCTGCTTTTATTACCCCCTCTGATCGCTACAGTCTTCCTTCAGGACACACTGCCGCTGCGTTTGTCATGGCGACGCTGATTGACCATTTCTATCCGAGCCTAGGCGTTGCTGCATTCTTTTGGGCAAGTTTAATCGGAACCGCGCGAATCTTATTGGGTGTGCACTTTTTTACCGATGTCATCATTGGTGCACTGCTTGGCAGTCTTTGTGGTGGATTAGCGATTGCGATGTTAGGAGGCTAATTGATGAAAATCTTGTACGGTGTTCAAGGGACAGGAAACGGACATATTGCACGCGCAAGGGCGATGAGTCATGCGTTTAAAGAGCACAATGTTGAGGTCGACTTTTTGTTTTCTGGGCGAGCGCCGGAAAAATACTTTTCAATGGAAGCATTTGGCGATTACCAGACTCGCCGAGGCTTCACCTTTATTACCGAAAAAGGCTCTGTAAACTACGCGAAAACAGCATTGAATAACAATTTGGTGCAGTTTTTCAAAGAAGTTAAGCAACTCGATCTGTCGTCCTACGATCTTATCATTAATGATTTCGAACCTGTGACTGCGTGGGCAGCGAGACAACAAAATAAGCCTTCTATTGGTATCAGCCACCAAAATGCTTTCCGTTATCCGGTGCCACTAAAGGGAGCAAGTTGGTTAGATAAATCCGTCATTGAATACTTTGCGCCTTCTCAACATCACCTTGGTTTGCATTGGCATCATTTTGATCAACCTTTGTTACCACCGATAGTGCATACCGTCGATAGCCAAGCAGAAAACGACGACTTCGTGTTGGTGTATCTACCGTTCGAATCGATTGAAGATATCTCAGACTTATTGTTCCACTTTAATCAACAAGCGTTTATCTGTTATCACCCGGATGTGATCGAATGTGAGCAGGTAGAAAACATAGAACTGCGCCCTTTATGCCACAGCAACTTCCAGCATCATTTGCATCGCTGTAGTGGTGTCATTGCTAATGGTGGGTTTGAGCTTCCTTCAGAAGCCTTGTCTTTGGGGAAAAAATTGTTACTAAAGCCACTCGCGGGTCAATTCGAGCAGCAGAGCAATGTTGCGACCTTAGAAGATTTAGGGCTTGCGATGTCGATGGAGAGCTTAGACATTTCCGCAGTACGCCAGTGGCTGAAGGAGCAACAAGCCGAAAGTGTGAAATACCCAGATGTTGCTCAGGCTATTGTTCATTGGGTATTGCAAGGTGCATGGGATTCAAAAGCAGAGTTATCCAGACAGCTGTGGGAGCAGGTTGATTTTCCAAGTTACGTGTCGAACATTTAAGTACGTTGTTCAGTACATTGTTCCTTCCATTTTTGACACGATTTTGTTGCAGCCTTTCTGTTTGGAAGGCTGCATTTTTATTCTTCCTCTCT
Organism: Vibrio sp. YT-17; assembly: GCF_033337375.1. Classification (NCBI taxonomy): domain Bacteria; kingdom Pseudomonadati; phylum Pseudomonadota; class Gammaproteobacteria; order Vibrionales; family Vibrionaceae; genus Vibrio; species Vibrio sp. YT-17. The sequence goes on along the minus strand of NZ_JAWOQP010000001.1, from coordinate 211,350 downwards.
CATTTCTATTCAGTGTGTATTTGCTGATAATTTGACTGATAAGTGCAAAATTCAATCAGAGATATAGCTGCTATATGTTGTTCTCATCCCAACCAATAACTGAGCTAAATGCATGCTTGTGTTAACCGCCTGTCCTATCAATTTGCTAAATACGTCCTCAAAGAATGCATTTTTACGTGTTTTATAGTTTTTTATATTTTTATCAAGTATTTGTTATTTAACAAATAAATACCTAATTGGCTAAAATTTACTGATTAAATATCAATCTAGTTGCGAAACCGCAATCGATTAGTTGATAGTACAGTTCGAGCCGGAAGTATCCTGACGATAAATATAATAAAAAGTTAGGTTATCTATTCGTAAAATGATTCGAATCCAGCCGCCGTCTTTTGTGCGAGATGGGATTCTATTCGTTATGAATTTAATGAACAAAGTTGACGATTACAAAAGAGGCGCACTCAATGTTAGAGAAGAAAGACGCGATGAGCGCAATTGCTAGCTACCGTATGGAAAGCACTTTGCGTGGTGTAGATTTAAACCTACTGACTGTATTTGATGCTGTAATGCAAGAGCAAAATATTACTCGTGCAGCACATAACCTAGGCATGTCTCAACCGGCGGTAAGTAACGCCGTGGCACGCTTAAAAGTGATGTTTAACGACGAGCTATTCATGCGCCAAGGCCGTGGTATTCAGCCTACGCAACGAGCACGTCAACTGTTTGGTCCTATTCGCCAAGCACTGCAGCTGATTCGCAATGAACTTCCTAGCTCCGTATTCCAGCCAGAATCTTCGACTCGCTTATTCAAGCTTGCGATTTGCAGCCCTTGCGACATGCGTTTTGCTCCGAAGATCATGGCAAAAGTGAATCAACAAGCACCAAACGTTCAGCTTCACCTAGATGCAGAATTTGACCGTTTGTTGTCTGAGCGTATGCGCTACCAAGAAATTGATTTCGTGATCGACTACGCTCGTTTTGATGAGCAAGGTTTCTCAAGTACTGAAATCTTCAAAGATGAATTAGTGGTTATCGCATCAAAAACACACCCACGCATTCAAGGTGGTGTGACGGCTGAGCAACTGCTTAACGAAAAGCATGCGAAGTTATCGAAAGTGCATGGCCAACGTAGTTTCTCAGAGCAAGCGTACCGTGAACTGGATTGCCAAGCGGCGTATGAAGGTTCTAGTTTAAGCAACCTACTATACGTGGTGGGTCAATCTGAGCTTGTGACTATTGCACCACGTTGGATGGCGGAAAATGCGGTAAACAGCGATCAACTGCAAATTCTTGATTTTCCATTTGCGAACAAAGAAATCAGCGGTTTCTTAAGCTGGCATGAATCAAGTGAAAAAGATAAAGGCCACATTTGGCTACGCGATCAACTGATGATCACTTGTGGTGAAGTCGTTGCCGCAAAATAAGATGACGTTTGGTCTTCTCGATTAGACCATATTGGTAATCATCAATTTTTACAATTCATTGGTCCCCGAGCGATTTTTGTCTCTCGGGGCTTTTTGTTTTCGTAATCAACAATCGAAACAGTAAGTTAAATAGAGTAATCATTCAGCAATTTGAGGTACGTTCGCGACGTATAAGTGATAGTTGTCTCTTATTAGTGATAAGTTTGATACTGGTCAGTTGCGTTTTAGCAAGCCGTGAGTACACTTGTTCGCTCAATTAGCTTACGCCTGTAAGCCAAAAGGTAAGTAAAAGAATGGCCAAGTTAGATTTTCATATCGTTAAACGTATTCGTGAACAAATTGCGAACGGTGGTACACGCGTTGCACTCAAGCATAAAGTGGGTGAGGAGTGGCAAGGTATTACGTGGACGCAATTTGGTCAGCAAGTTGATGCTTTATCACTTGCACTTTTGGCTCAGGGATTAGGAGTCCAAGATAAGATCGGCATTTTCTCGAACAACATGCCGCAATGGACGATCGCTGATATCGCAGCACTGCAATTACGCAGCGTGACAGTACCTATTTACCCAACCAATACTGCCACTCAGTCGGCGTACATCATCAACAATGCAGACGTCAAAGTTCTGTTTGTTGGTGAACAGCCTCAATTTGATGCAGCAGTGAGCATTTTCGACCAGTGCGAACAGTTAGAGCTCATTGTTGCGATGTCTGATGATATAGAACTTGGCGATCATGATTTCGTTATCTCTTGGCAAGCATTTGTTGCCAAAGGCGACACTACATATCAAGTTGAATTGGACGCGCGTTTAGATCAGGCAAAAGAAGATGATCTACTCACGCTCATCTACACCTCGGGTACAACAGGACAGCCAAAAGGCGTTATGTTGGACTACGCAAACATTGCGGCGCAATTGGAAGGGCACGATCAGCGCTTGAGCCTTTCTCAAAGTGACGTGTCATTATGTTTCCTGCCGTTGTCACACGTATTTGAGCGCGCTTGGACCTTTTATGTATTGTACAAAGGGGCGACCAACTGCTATTTGCAAGACACCATGCAAGTACGTGATGCACTGAGCCAGGTGCGACCTACCGTGATGTGTGCCGTACCGCGTTTCTATGAGAAGATCTTCTCTGCGATTCATGAGAAAGTGTCTCGCGCGCCGATTCATCGTAAGATCATGTTTACTTGGGCAGTCAACATGGGCGCAAAAATGGCCGCTTGTCATCAAGAAAAACGTCAGCCATCGCTCTTGCTGCGTAAGTCATACACTTTGGCGGATAAGTTGGTTCTGAGCAAACTGCGTGCGCTACTTGGCGGGCAAATCAACTTTATGCCTTGTGGTGGTGCAAAGCTGGATGAAACCATCGGTCGATTCTTCCATGCGATTGGTATCAACGTTAAGTTGGGCTACGGCATGACTGAAACCACGGCGACAGTATCGTGTTGGGATGATAAATGTTTTAACCCCGACTCTATTGGTATGTCGATGCCTGGCGCACAGGTCAAGATCGGCGAAAACAACGAGATTCTGGTTCGTGGTCCAATGGTGATGCGTGGCTATTACAAAATGCCAGAAGAGACGGAAAAGACCTTTGATGAGCACGGTTTCCTAAAAACGGGCGACGCTGGTTACATTGATGAAAATGGCAACTTGTTCATCACCGATCGTATCAAAGAGTTGATGAAAACTTCAGGTGGTAAATACATCGCTCCACAAATGATTGAAGGTGCGATTGGTAAAGACCACTTCATCGAGCAAATCGCAGTCATTGCGGATACTCGTAAGTTTGTTTCTGCGCTTATCGTGCCTTGTTATGACTCGCTAGAAGAGTACGCGAAAGAGCTGAATATCAAATATCACGATCGCGTTGAGTTGATTAAGCACCACCAGGTGGTCGAAATGCTTGAGAAGCGTGTGAACGATCTTCAAAAAGAGTTGGCAAAGTTTGAACAAGTGAAGAAGTTTAAATTGTTACCAAGAGCTTTCTCTATGGATGATGGTGAGTTAACGCCAACTCAAAAACTTCGTCGTAAAGTCATCAATGACAAATACCAAGATGAAATTGAAGAAATGTATAAGGAAAAGTCGGATAAAAAGTAACTTAAGCTGACTTAGGTTTTATATTGATGAAAAAATCCCCAGTGATGTGATTGCGCATTGCTGGGGATTTTTGTTTGTATTGATTTTTTCTGTTTTGCTCGTCAAATAACGCTATTTCGCACCCTATAGCTAAAAGCTTATGAAATAATGTTCTTTTTTTGAGCGTTAATTTTTTAGGTTGTACTGTGAAATAGGAGATGTGTGGCTGCTATTCCTACTAACATTCTAATTACTAGTATCTTGTTTAAAAAGTAGACCAATCTCTCATTAGACCCTTTGATAATAAAACGTTACATTTGTTGGGTAACCTTGCGGGATGTTATGACGAACGCAAGACATAGCCGAAAACGTGGAAGTATTTCGATTAGGCTACGAATAAGACCTAGACTATGTAAAACCAGACCAATCCGTTGACCTTACGGTGAGGAAACTGGCTAAGGAGAGCAATTATGACAGCAATGTTGTCAGGCGCAGAGATGGTGGTTCAATCTCTGATAGAAGAGCACGTAGAGCAGATCTTTGGCTACCCAGGTGGCTCTGTTTTGGATATCTACGATGCACTGCATGCCAAAACCGATCAAATCAAACACGTACTTGTAAGGCATGAGCAAGCCGCCACTCATATGGCAGATGGTTACGCTCGAGCTACCGGTAAACCGGGTGTCGTACTTGTGTGCTCGGGGCCGGGCGCGACCAATACCATTACGGGTATTGCAACAGCGTATATGGACTCTATCCCAATGATCGTTATCTCGGGTAACGTACCGAATAGCCTAATTGGTAATGATGCTTTCCAAGAGTGTGACATCGTCGGTGTCTCCCGCCCAGTGGTCAAACACAGCTTTTTAGTAAAAAAAGCGGAAGATATTCCTGAAACAATCAAAAAAGCGTTTTATATCGCGACTACAGGTCGACCTGGTCCAGTTGTGATTGATTTGCCAAAAGATGTAATGAACCCGCAAATCAAACTGCCTTATCAATATCCAGAAACGCTTTCAATGCGTTCTTACAAGCCGACAACTTCGGGCCATAAAGGCCAGATTAAAAAAGCGCTTAAATCGCTATTAGAAGCGAAAAAACCAGTGCTTTATATCGGTGGTGGTGCGGTGATTTCTGGCGCCCATGAACATATTTTAGAGCTTTCCGACAAACTGAACCTACCCGTTGTGAGTACTTTGATGGGCTTGGGGGCATTCCCGGGTACACATAAAAACTCACTGGGCATGTTGGGTATGCACGGCACTTACGAAGCTAATATGGCAATGCATGAAGCGGATCTTATTTTTGGTATCGGTGTGCGTTTTGATGACCGTACAACCAACAACCTTGAAAAGTACTGCCCAAACGCAAAAGTGATGCATATTGATATCGATCCGTCATCGATCTCGAAAAACGTGAAAGTGGATTTGCCGATCGTAGGTTCTGCGGAAAAAGTGCTGACAACCATGCTCGGGCTGCTTGCAGAGCAAGGTAGTGGAAATGATCAAGATGCTATCACTGCATGGTGGGATGACATTCAAGTATGGCGTGACCGCAACTGCTTGTCTTATGAAACGTCTCCAGAACGAATCAAGCCACAGCAAGTAATTGAAACGCTGCACAAGCTAACTAATGGTGACGCATATGTGGCGTCTGATGTGGGCCAGCATCAGATGTTTGCGGCGCTGTACTACCCATTCAATAAGCCGCGCCGTTGGATAAACTCTGGTGGTCTTGGCACCATGGGATTTGGTCTTCCGGCTGGCATGGGCGTGAAGTTTGCCATGCCACAAGAAGAGGTCGTGGTTGTGACTGGTGACGGCAGTATTCAGATGAATATTCAAGAATTGTCGACAGCCATGCAATACGACATTCCAGTGAAGATCATCAACCTGAACAACCGATTCTTAGGCATGGTAAAACAGTGGCAAGACATTATTTATCAAGGTCGTCACTCTAATTCTTACATGAGTTCTGTTCCTGACTTTGCAGCGATTGCAGAAGCTTATGGTCACGTCGGTATTCGTATCGAAACGCCTGATCAGCTCGAAGAAGGGCTACAAAAAGCGTTGGATATGAAAGATCGTCTGGTGTTTGTGGACATCAACGTAGACGAAACCGAACACGTATACCCGATGCAAATCAAAGGTGAGGGTATGGATAAAATGTGGCTAAGCAAAACGGAGAGAACTTAATATGAGACACATTATTTCATTGCTATTGGAAAACCAACCGGGTGCGTTGTCTCGTGTTGTTGGTTTGTTCTCTCAACGTGGTTACAACATTGAATCTTTGACGGTATCACCGACTGATGATGAAACCCTGTCGCGAATGAACATTACCACGACATCTGATGAGATGCAGTTGGAACAAATTCAGAAGCAGTTACACAAATTGATCGATGTGCTGAAAGTGCAAGAAGTCACCGAGTATGATCACATTGAGCGTGAACTGATGATGGTGAAAGTGAAAGCCAGTGGTTTTGCGCGAGCAGAAGTGAAGCGTACGGCAGACATCTTTCGTGGCCAGATCGTGGATGTCACGGCTTCCCAATACACCGTACAACTTGCGGGTACGAGTGAAAAGCTAGATGCCTTCATTCAAGCGATATCCGAAGTTACCGAAGTTGTCGAAGTTGCTCGTAGTGGTGTCGTTGGCATTGCGCGAGGAGAGCGAGCTCTCAAACCTTAACTCTCTGATTGCATATAGAAAAGCCACTTAATCTAAGTGGCTTTTTTGTTTAGAAAATAACAATTAATGATATAATTGTCGTTTTAGTAAGCATGATAGGCATTAGACGTGTGAAAGTACCTAAGCGAGTCGGCACCTTATTGGCGACAGCACTATTTTTTAGTGCACTCACTGCCGCTTACTACTATCAGAAATATCTGACGTTGTTAGAAAACAATGTTGAGAACACCGCTCAAGAAGCGTTACATCAATTGGCCTATACTGGCCGTGAATACAGCAATATTCAGGATCAAATCGAAACGATCAGTGACCTACTTGGTCACAGCCAAAGTCTGTATGAATATCTGCGCCAACCTAACCGGGTGAACCGTTCCATCTTAGAAGACATGTGGATCTCGGTCGCAATCAATCAAAAGTTGTATAAGCAAATTCGCTTTCTTGATGTTTCTGGTCGAGAAAAAGTGAGGATTAATTATGAGATTGAAACAGGCGCTGCGTTGCCCGCGATCAAATTGCAAAATAAGTCAGAGCGAGATTACTTTCAATTCGCTAAGAACTTAGACGATGGCGAAATCGCTTCGTGGGGGATAGGTTTAGAACGAGAGTATGGCGAGTTAGTCTATCCCTATAGCCCGTCACTGCGTATTTTGATGCCTATTTCGCTTAACGGAAAGCGCGAAGGGTATCTTGTGCTTAATGTTGATATTGACTATTTATCCTCTCGACTCAACTATTCGTCAGTGCTTGATTTCCATATTGAGCTGATTAAGAGTGACGGATTTTACATTGATAGCCCTAAATCAGCTCGTTTGTATGGCCATATAATTCCCGCTCGCTCTCAATTTAATTTTGGCCGGATGTACCCAAACATTTGGCGTAGTTTAAATTCAAAAGATTCGGGCTATGCTTACAATGGTTCGAATTTGGTCGCGTATCGCACCATCCAGTTTGTTTCTAGCGAACCTCTTCATCTGGTTATTGATCTTACCAATGAGCAGTTATTATCCCGAGCTCAGAGGGATATTGATGACTTAATCCAAGAAGCGTTTTTTGTTCTAAGTTTGGTGCTCGGCTTCACTTTGCCGACGGCAGCCCTTGCTCTGCATTATCGGCGTCATAGTATGGAATCGAAGTTGGCTCGAGCTGCTCTTGATGGTATGACTGCGGTGATGATCTCGGATGCTTCACATAGAATCATCATGGTTAATCAAGAGTTTGAAAACATGATGGGTTACTCAACCAAGCATGCCCAAGGTTGGAGTGCACATCATTTAATTCTCTTACCTGAAGAGCTCGAAGCAAACCTGAGTATCTGGAAAACACTGAAGAGTGAACACGTATGGGAAGGGGAGATTCGTTGTCGAACTAAGTTTAATCAAGTCTTTACCGCAATAATGCGTATTCAGGCGAATTTAACCAAATCAGGTAAAGTGAGTTATTACATTACGTCGCTGGTGGATATCTCTGGGCAAAAAGAGTTAGAAGAAAAATTACGAAACCTAAGCGAAAAAGATGGCTTGACGGGGTTGTGGAACCGCCGAAAATTTGAAGAGCAATTGGCGCAATATGCGGGGATTATTGAACGCTATCCTGATAGCCCTCCTGCTTGTTTGGCGTTGTTTGATATTGACCACTTTAAACGTATTAATGACGAGCTTGGCCACGACGAAGGAGACAAGGTGATTTGTAGTGTCGCAGAAACCCTCCTAGAAGAAGTCCGCAGCACAGACTTTGTATCTCGTGTCGGTGGTGAGGAATTTGCAGTGATTATGCCGCATACAACACTAGAAGAGGCTGAAATTGTATTGAACAGGCTACGTGTCGCGGTTCAAATGCGTAGTGATAGAGGTATTACTGTAAGTGCTGGATATAGTGATTTAACCTCTGATCGTACAAGAACGTATAAATGTGCTGATATTGCTTTGTATGAGTCAAAAAGTGCAGGGCGTAACTGCGTATCGCTGTGTCATAGTTATGATGATATTGCTTAGCGCTTTTGCAAAAATGAATAAACGGGGATAGCCCCCGCTTTTTCAGTCTGAGCGTTATTCGCTAGCCAGTATGCGACATTGGTTGTCGATGGCGGCTTCGATACACTGTATTGACTGTCTCAAATAACGCTCTAGATAACCTAAAGCATCCTGACTCTTTTTGTCTAGCGATGCCTTCATCAGTATTTCTTGCTCATCGAGATTACAGTGCCCAGGGTTCCCTGTGCCTAAAATCTGCATCGCGAAGTATTGGTAGCGTTTAATTTGCGTGAGTAGATCGCGGAAAAAACCAAACATATTGACAGAGCCAGCACCTTCAAACAGCGCAGTAAGAAACTGATTTTGGCGCTCTTCCCATTCCCTCCAACAAAAGCTTTCGCCAGGTTTTACTCGGGATAACTTGTGATAAGCAGTTAGTACATCCAGTTCCCATTTTTCATCGCCAATCATAATTGCCTTACTGAGTAAGCATGCGGAGACCATTTGCAGGCTTTCGTACAAGTCATGTAACTCATCTTTACATACAGGTGCAACCCAGCAGCCTTTTTGCGGCTCGAGTTTGACGTATTTGCTCCAAGATAATTGCACCAATGCTTCTCGAATGGGTGACGCTCCTACGTTGTACTTCTCTTTGAGTTCGGCAACCACGAGTTTTTGACCTGGTTTAAGCTCGCCATCGAGAATATCCTGACGGATCATTCTTAATACTTTGTCGGTAAGAGTGGGACTAGACACATACACCTCATAGAAACTTTAATCGTGACGATAAAATTAAACAGTACGAAATTCTGATAGAGGTAAATAATACAATTAGCCTATTATGAGAGCAAGAAAGCCATATAAAAAAGGAGGGCATAAGCCCTCCTTCTCAAGAAACTGAAGTGTTAAAAGTTCAGTCTTATAGTACGTGTACAGAAGCTGTGTTCGTAGTACCTGAAGCAACTAGAGCGCCAGAAACCATAACAACGATATCGCCTTTGTTACCTAGACCTGATTCTAGAGCAAGTTCTTTACCCGCTACGTAGAATGCGTCAGTGCTTTCGATTGAATCAACAACTACTGGAGTAACACCTTTAGTTAGAACTAGCTGTGCAGCAGTTTTCTTGTTAGTTGTTAGCGCTAGGATGTTTGCAGTTGGGAAGTACTTACGTACTGAACGTGCAGACTTACCACCTTCAGTTGCAACAACGATAAGTGGAGCAGCTAGTTTCTCAGCTGTGTCTACTGCACCTTTACATACTGCTTCAGTGATACGTAGGCGTGGGCTGTCTAGACGAGAACCTAGTTCAGCTTTTAGCGCTGAGTCAGTACGGTTCGCGATTTGAGCCATGATAGTTACCGCTTCAACAGGGTATTTACCTTTCGCCGTTTCACCAGAAAGCATTACTGCGTCAGTACCGTCCATTACCGCGTTAGCAACGTCGCCTGCTTCCGCACGAGTAGGACGTGGGTTGTTGATCATAGAATCAAGCATTTGAGTTGCAGTGATAACCATCTTACGTGCACGGTTACACTTCTCGATCATCATTTTCTGAGCGAAGATTACTTCTTCAGCTGGGATTTCAACACCTAGGTCACCACGAGCAACCATGATGCCGTCAGAAAGCTCTAGGATCTCGTCGAAGTTATCAACACCTTCTTGGTTTTCGATCTTAGAGATGATGTGGATGTTCTCGCCGCCGTTTGCAGCAAGTACTTCACGGATTTCTTGAACGTCAGACGCTTTACGGATGAAAGAAGCTGCTACGAAGTCAACGCCTTGCTCACAACCAAATTTAAGGTCGTTCTTATCTTTTTCAGATAGTGCAGGTAGGTTTACAGAAACGCCAGGAAGGTTAACACCTTTGTTTTCGCCTAGTGCACCGTTGTTAAGAACTTTACATTTAACTTCAGTTTCAGTCTTAGAGATAACTTCCATCTCGATTAGACCGTCGTCTACTAGGATAGTGTTACCTACGTTTAGGTCTGCTGCGAAACCAGCGTAAGTTACTGCAACTTTATCTTTGTTACCTACAACTGAAGTGTCAGTTGTGAAAGTGAATTCTTGACCTGCTACTAGATCAACATCGTTACCGCCTTCTAGCTTGATAGTGCGGATTTCTGGACCTTTAGTATCTAGAAGAATTGCTAGTGGTTTGCCAGTAGCTTCCATTACTTTACGGAAGTTCGCGATACGAGTGCCGTGTTCTTCGTAGTCACCGTGAGAGAAGTTAAGGCGCATTACGTTCATGCCTGCGTTAACTAGTTCAGTTAGCTTCTCTACAGATTCTGTTTTAGGGCCAATCGTACATACGATTTTGGTCTTTTTCATGGAAGATACTCTCCGGTAAGTATAGTTACAATTTGAAAGTCGGTTATTTACTCTGAAGTCAGGACGTTTTTGATGACATTTAGTACCTGTCACCCACCGATTTTTCGTCTCATTATTAGAACTTCAGATTCTGAAAGTCTTTCACCAAGTTTAGTCATTTTATGACTAAAAGATCGGCGATTTTGGTTACCTTTTTGTGACTAATCCCACTTTATATGCAGAAAGTTGCAAAAAAATAGCCTTCAATTCTGTAATTTTTTTTCTTTTCGGTGGCGAATTCTACCACTGAATGAATCCAATATCACTGTTTAAGAATTGTCTTAGGACAAGGTTTTATCGAGAAATATTAATTTTTTGGATCGAAATAAATGGACTTAAAAGTTTCGGTTTGACTATAATAAGTTTCACACCGAAACTTAAAATCAAAACTTAAATGTCGAAACGAAATACTCAATTAAGAAGACACGCCATTTCTAACTTGGTTTCTGAACTAGGAGAAGTTAGCGTTGATGAACTTGCTCAGAAATTCGAAACCTCAGAGGTCACGATTAGAAAGGATTTAGCTTCTTTAGAGAAAAACGGCCAACTTCTACGCCGCTATGGCGGTGCGATTGCTATCCCAAAGGAAGTCATTCACGAAGAATTGGGCGCTAATGTTTCGACTCGAAAGTTAAGCTTAGCAAAAGCAGCTGCATCATTGATTCGCGATCATAATCGCATCGTGATCGACAGTGGCAGCACGACTGCCGCGCTGATTCAACAGTTGAATGACAAACGTGGCTTAGTGGTCATGACCAACTCGTTGCATGTTGCTAACGCCCTAAATGAATTAGAGAGCGAACCGACACTGCTGATGACTGGTGGTACTTGGGATACGCACTCAGAGTCCTTTCAAGGCAAAGTGGCCGAATCTGTATTACGAGCTTACGACTTTGACCAACTATTCATCGGTGCGGATGGCATCGATCTCGAGCGTGGAACCACCACATTTAATGAGTTGGTTGGCTTAAGTAAGGTAATGGCAGAAGCGTCACGTGAAGTGATCGTAATGATCGAGTCCGAAAAAATCGGCCGTAAGATCCCAAACTTAGAGCTCGCTTGGCATCAAGTTGATGTGTTGGTGACCGATGCAGATATCCAAGCAGAGCATAAAGTACAGATTGAACAACATGGCGTGAAAGTCATTTGCGCCTAATAATGTAATCAGTTTCATATTTTACTTCCCTCTGGATAAAGGCCTTTGCTTGCTGCCTCTATTTGAAATCATGGCTAGGGAAGAACAAAACTACAAACGGAGATAAACACATGTGTGGAATCGTAGGTGCAGTAGCACAACGAGATGTTGCAGAAATTTTGGTTGAAGGTCTACGCCGCTTAGAGTACCGCGGTTACGACTCTGCTGGCGTTGCGGTTGTTGATGGCGAATCAAACCTAACGCGCGTTCGTCGCTTGGGTAAAGTACAAGAATTGGCTGATGCAGTAGAAGAAGCAAAAGTGATCGGCGGAACTGGTATTGCGCACACTCGTTGGGCGACGCACGGTGAACCTTCTGAAATCAACGCTCACCCACACATGTCTGGTGATATCGCAGTGGTCCATAACGGCATCATCGAAAACCATGAAGAGCTGCGTGAGCTGCTTCAATCTCGTGGCTACGTGTTTGAATCGCAAACGGATACAGAAGTTATCGCACATATGGTTGAGTGGGAACTTCGTACTTCAGAAACGCTATTAGAAGCGGTACAAAAAACAGCAAAACAACTTGAAGGCGCATACGGCACGGTAGCGTTGGATCGCAAAGATCCTTCACGCATCGTAGTAGCGCGTTCAGGCAGCCCGATCGTGATCGGTTTTGGTGTAGGTGAAAACTTCCTAGCGTCTGACCAACTTGCATTACTTAACGTTACGCGCCGTTTCATGTACCTAGAAGAAGGTGACGTAGCAGAAATTACTCGCCGTGAAGTCACTGTGTTTGATGCAACGGGTGAGCCAGTTGAGCGTGAAATTGTTGAATCTAACGCAGAGCATGATGCAGGTGATAAAGGCCAATACCGTCACTTCATGCAAAAAGAAATCTATGAGCAACCTAAAGCGTTGATCAACACAATGGAAGGTCGTATCACGGCAGACTCTGTTGTGACAGACGCGATCGGTGTGCACGCGGCAGACATTCTAAGCAAAGTAGAACACGTACAAATCGTGGCGTGTGGTACGTCTTACAACGCAGGTATGACGGCACGTTACTGGTTTGAAGACATTGCAGGCGTTAGCTGTGATGTAGAAATTGCGTCTGAATTCCGTTACCGCAAGTTTGTGACTCGTCCAAACAGCCTATTGATCACGTTGTCTCAGTCTGGTGAAACCGCTGATACCCTAGCAGCACTTCGCCTAGCAAAAGAGAAAGGTTACATGGCGGCGATGACCATCTGTAACGTAGCGGGTTCCTCTTTGGTTCGTGAATCAGATTTTGCATTCATGACTCGCGCTGGTGTTGAAATCGGTGTGGCTTCAACCAAAGCGTTCACGACTCAACTTTCTGCACTACTTATGTTGGTAACGGCACTGGGTAAAGAGCAAGGTCGCATTAGCAAAGAGAAAGAAAAAGAGATTGTTGAAGCGCTACACGCACTTCCTAAGCAAATCAACGCGGCACTTTCTTTCGAGAAAGAAATTGAAGCACTAGCAACGGATTTTGCAGACAAGCACCACACATTGTTCCTAGGCCGTGGCGAGTTCTACCCAATCGCGATGGAAGCGTCTCTAAAACTGAAAGAGATCTCTTACATCCACGCAGAAGCGTACGCGGCGGGTGAACTAAAACACGGCCCTCTTGCGCTGATTGATGCTGACATGCCTGTTGTTGTGGTTGCACCAAGCAACGACCTACTTGAAAAGCTAAAATCAAACGTTGAGGAAGTACGTGCGCGTGGCGGTCTTCTGTATGTATTCGCAGATGCAGACGCAGGCTTCGAAGGCGATGAGACAATGAAGATCATCACGATGCCTCACGTTAGTGAAATCACGGCGGCGATCTACTACACCATCCCTATGCAGTTGCTGTCTTACTACGTAGCACTGATCAAAGGTACGGACGTAGACCAACCACGTAACCTGGCGAAAGCGGTAACGGTTGAGTAATTACGCTTAACAGCAAAAATCCAAGCGGCACATGCGAGAGTATGTGCCGCTTTTTTATTTAAGCCCACTTTAAGGGGGTGAGTTATTGACCCAACTGGTGAGCGGTTAGAATTGCAGAGTAGACATTTTCTGCCGTCACTGGGAATGGCATATTGTGGATGGTTTCTCCCTCGGCCGTTGAGGCTTCGGCGACCTCGCGCAACTTAGCGTGGTTAAGCTCTTTAACGCCCATATCAAATAAGTTGGTTGGTAGACCTACAGAGCGGCAGAATGCAAGAACCGTATTAATCTCTTCCATCGCTGCGTTTTCTAGTACCAGCTGAACAAGTGTGCCGAACGCGACTTTCTCACCATGATAGAGATGATGACACTCTTCAAGCTTAGTTAGGCCGTTATGAATAGCGTGAGCACCCGCTAGACCACTGCTTTCAAAACCGATACCGCTTAGGTATGTATTGGCTTCAATAATGTTTTCTACCGCTTTGGTGCTCACACCATTTTCTACCGCAGCTTTTGCTTTTACACCATCTTCAAGCAAGGTTTCATAGCAAAGTTTCGCAAGCGCTTGTGCTGAACGCGTCGCTAACCCACCAGCCATTGTTGCCTTACCAGAAGTCATGTTGGCACGAGCTTCAAAGTAGGTGGAAAGCGCGTCGCCCATCCCCGATACAAGTAAGCGAACAGGGGCTTTGGCGATGACTGACGTATCCATGATGACCATGTCTGGGTTTTTAGGGATCATCAAATATTCTGCAAATTCACCTTCAGGTGTGTATATCACCGCAAGCGCTGAGGTTGGCGCATCAGTCGAGGCAATCGTAGGAACCACCACGACAGGAATTTTGGTGTAAAACGCAACAGCCTTTGCTGTATCTAACGTTTTACCACCACCAATACCGACAATGACATCGTGTTTCTGAGTGGCACAAATGTCCGTGATGCGTTCAATCTCAACGCGCGAACATTCGCCACCAAAAATGTTCATAGTGAGTGGAAGCTTTTCGTCAGCAAAACTTTGCTTGACGTCATCACCAACCAGGTTAGTCACGAACTCATCGGCAATTACTAACGGACGTTCACCCAATGTTTTCACATAGTGAGCGATAGATGTAAGTACTTGTTCACCTTGGACGTATTTGCTTGGGCTGATAATAATTTTGTCCATAATTCAAACCTTTAACCTTTTTTATGTGTGTTTTGGACTGCAATGAATATCCATTGTAGGGATAAGGTTTATATTAGGTTTGGTGTGGTAAGTGGTGAAGGATATCTCTGGTTTTGTTCCATGCTTTTATGACCTCTGTGTCAAACCGACTGTCAGAAGTAATAAGCATCAGCATGCTTTATGGCGACGATCACTATTCAGGAAAATTTGTCGTTTTACGTTTCATATTGAAACAAAAATGCCGAAGATTTCGTTTCAATATGAAACGGATTGATTTTTGTTGAGCACGCTTTTTCTCTGTTTAAGATGAATTCATACCCTACATAAAAATATAAATGGAATGAGATAGAACGATGAAAAAATTAATTAACCAAGTTGATGATGTTGTATTGCAGCAAATGGAAGGCCTGGCATTGTCCCGCTCTGAGCTAAAAGCGAACTACGAACCTCGTTACATGTGGCACGAGGAAACACCGGGGCAAGTGGCACTGGTTTCTGGTGGTGGCTGTGGTCATGAACCTTTGCACGCTGGTTTTATTGGTAAAGGCATGCTGACAGGCGCCTGCCCAGGAGAGGTATTTACTTCACCTACGCCTGATCAAATGTACGAATGTGGCAACCAAGTGAATACCGGTGAGGGCGTGCTGTTTATCATTAAAAACTACACTGGTGATGTGTTGAACTTTGAAACGGCCGTGGAGCTCCTTCATACCGATGGTATCAAAGTTGGGTCGGTGTTGGTGGATGATGATGTTGCAGTTAAAGACAGCCTGTATACCGCTGGTCGCCGTGGCGTCGCTGGAACGGTATTGGTTGAAAAGTTAGTTGGGGCTGCCGCGAGCAAAGGTTATTCGTTGGAGCAATGTGAAGCACTGGCTCGTCGCGTTAATAACCACTGTCGTTCATTTGGCGTGGCGCTTAATGCTTGTGTTGTACCCGCAGCAGGTAAACCATCTTTTGTTCTGGAAGATGATGAAGTGGAGTTTGGTGTTGGTATCCATGGTGAACCAGGTATCAAGCGAGTGAAATACACCGATGTCGATACGTTAGTGGATGAAATGTTTGCTGAAGTTGCTGAAAACACACCTTATCAGCGCACATTGCGTATTTGGAATCGTGACGAAGGTGAATGGGATGAAGTGGAATCCAGCATTGAGCCTTTCGCCGCTGAACACGACTACATCGTGATGGTGAATGGTATGGGTGGTACGCCAACTTCAGAGCTTTACGGAGTGTACCGTCGTCTGGCTCATAACTGCGAGCAAGCAGGGTTCCGTATCGTGCGTAATATGGTTGGTAACTTCTGTACGTCACTCGATATGGAAGGCGTTTCGATTACGTTGCTAAAGGCAGACAAAGAGATGTTGGAGCTGTTTGATGCTCCTGTCGATACGGCCGCGATCAAGTGGTAACAGGGGAGAGCAAACATGCAAATTGAAAAACAACATATCGTTCACTGGCTAGAGTTATGTGCAAAAACGTATCAAGAGAATCAAGATTTTCTGACCGACCTTGATCGTGATATTGGTGACGCCGACCACGGTCTCAATATGAACCGTGGCTTTAAAAAAGTTGCTGAAAAACTGCCGCAATTTGCGGACCAAAATATCGGCAGCATTCTCAAGAATACGGGTATGACCTTGCTTTCTAGTGTCGGTGGGGCAAGTGGCCCGCTGTATGGCACGCTGTTTATTCGTACGGCTGCCGCTGTCGGAACTCGAGAGCAATTAACGTTTGAAGAGTTAGTGGATGCACTAAAAAGCGGTGTGGATGGCGTGGTGTCTCGTGGTAAAGCAGAGCTGGGTGATAAAACCATGTGTGATGTTTGGTTACCCGTTTTAGTTAGCGTGAAGGCGTCGTTAGAAAATGGCATGAGCGCCGATCACTTACTGAATGAAATGGTTGAGCTAGCAGAAACGAACGCGGTTGCCACGATTGAAATGTTGGCGAAAAAAGGGCGAGCAAGCTATCTGGGGGAACGTAGTATTGGTCACCAAGATCCCGGTGCAACCTCTTCTTTGTTAATGATTAAAGCACTACAGCAGGCAATAGCAGGTAATTAAGATGGTGGGAATTGTAGTTGTATCTCATAGTCGTCGACTTGCCGAAGGGGTGGCAGAACTTGCCACCCAAATGACGCAAGGCAAAGCCAAGCTTGCGATTGCTGCTGGGATTGATGATCCAGAGAACCCGATCGGAACCGATGCCATTGCCGTGATGGAAGCGATTGAGCAGGCACAAGATCAACAAGGGGTTGTTGTGTTGATGGATCTTGGCAGCGCGTTGCTTAGCACGGAAATGGCTCTGGATCTGATTGATGATCATGTGAGGGAAAATGTCACCCTTATCTCGGCACCTATTGTTGAAGGAACCATGGCGGCGTCGGTGGCTGCCGCCGCCGGACTGCCTTTATCGACGGTAGTCGAAGAGGCACAGAATGCGTTAAGCGTAAAACAAGAGCACCTTGGTGATCAGCCACTAACATCCGCTGAGATAGCGCCAGTATCAGAGAACTTTGAGCAAGAACGGACATTTGATTGGGTGGTGCAAAATCCGCATGGATTACATGCTCGTCCCGCTGCGGCCATTGTTGGTGCACTCGCGCCTTTTGACTGCCAATTATGGTTGAAAAAAGGCGAGCGCCGTGTGAACGCGAAAAGCTTAAACAGCATTGCGAAACTTGGCGTTCGTAGTCAAGAGACGATCACGCTGTGCGCACTCGGCTCTCAATCCAGTGAAGCAATCAAGGCATTTGAAGCCTTAGCTTATGAGCACTTCGGAGAAAAAGAGGCGGTTGAGCAAGGCATTGTCGAACCTGAAGAAAGCTCGGATACTCTGCTCGATGGCATGGCCTCAAGTCAGATTGAAGGTGCTGTTGTTGGTATTCGAGTCAATGACGGTATCGCTACTGCTCCTGCTGTCCTTTTTACTCATGAAATGCCAGCTGTGCCTGAACGTGATTTCCAAAGTGAACAAGATGAAATTGAACGGGTTAAGCGTGCGATAGGCGTGGTTGTTCAACATTTGCAGGAGCAAGCGAAGCAGCCGAAAGGGGAAATATTTGCTGCTCATAGCATGATGCTCAGTGACCCAGAATTATGGGCATCGGTCGAGTCGCGAATTCAAACGGGCATGATAGCCGAGCAAGCTTGGGTAGAATCACTGCAAAGGTTGGCCGAAGAGTTTCGCCAGGCAGAAAGTCAGTACATGCGGGAACGCGAAGCAGATGTCCATGATATCGCACGCCAAGTTATGGTCGAAATGACAGGCGTAACGCCTAATGCCATCGACATTCAGGAACCGAGTATTTTGTTGGGCCGCGACCTGATGCCTTCTGATGTGGCTGGGCTTGATAAATCGAAAGTGCTTGGTATCTGTTTGAGTGAGGGAGGGAAAACCTCTCACAGTGCGATTCTTGCTCGTGCGATGGGTATTCCTGCCATCGTTAAAGCTCAGGGCTGCCTTGATGCTGTGCGTGCTGGTCAAGTGGTGACTATTGATGGCTTCCGAGGGCATTTATGGTTCTCTCCTTCAGATGCCGTACAGCAGGAATTAGAAGCTCAGCAAATTGAGTGGCAAAACTCCCGACAGAGTGCACTAGCGAGTGCTCAGCAAGTCGCAGTCACCTGTGATCGTGTCCATATTCCAGTATTCGCCAATATTGGTGGACCGAAAGATATTGATGATGCACTAACATCAGGAGCTGAGGGCGTTGGTCTATTCCGGACTGAGTTTCTATTTCAAAACAGTGATGAGTTGCCGACTGAGGAAGCGCAATACCAAGTGTATCGTGATATTGCTGCCGCACTTGGTGATAAGCCACTTACGATTCGTAGTCTAGATGTTGGCGGTGATAAGCCTTTAGCCGCTTATCCTATGCCAGCAGAAGATAATCCATTTTTAGGTTTGAGAGGGGTGCGGTTGTGCCTTCAACATGAGTCATTGTTTACCGCTCAACTTCGAGCCATTCTGAGAGCCTTTCACGAGCAACCGAATATTCAATTGATGATACCGATGGTGGCTCAGGTTGAAGAAGTGAGAAAAGTAAAAGCGCTGTTGGCGCATCAAGCAAACCAACTCGGCTTGGATGCGACTCATTTGCCCGTTGGTATTATGATTGAGGTGCCAGCCGCGGTATTAAATGCTGATGCGTTAGCCCAAGAAGTCGACTTTTTCTCTATCGGCACCAATGATTTGACTCAATATGTTATGGCCGCCGATCGAGGTAACGCTGCTGTTGCTGAATTGGTGAACTACTTTGAACCATCGGTACTAAAAGCCATTGAGCTCACGTGTGCAGCAGGCGATCGCGCGGGCATACCGGTTAGTATGTGTGGTGAGATGGCTGGCGATCCAAATGCCACAGAAACATTGCTTCGCGTGGGGTTGCGAAAATTCAGCGCCAGTTCGAGTCTGCTACCGGGACTAAAAGCGCAGATTCGTCAGTTGTCTGTTGATGTTTAATCGACATCTTGTCGTTAGTACATCTATACCGGCGTGCTTACGCCGGTCTTACTTTTGTTATAGGAACGCCACTTCTTGGCTTAATACAGCTTCATTTGCTCCTGCAGCCCAAACTTATTAATTTTTCTCCATAAGGTCGTGCGGCCAATTTGCAATGCTTTCGCCATATCATGCATTTTGCCATCACACTGATTCCAAGCCTGAACGATAGCTCTTCTCTCGGCTTCTTCTAACGTGATTACTGGCGTATTTTCTGCGGTATGGCGAGAATTCAGTTTAATGTCTTCAGGAATATCGTTCAGCTTGATTAAGTTGGAACTGCGGTTCAGCAAAATTCGCTCAGTTCGGTTTCTTAATTCAGAGTTGTTGCCTGACCAACGAAAATTCATCAACGCTTCCAGTGCGACTGGCTCTATCGAGATCGTCACATTGTGGCGGCGTTCATAATGGCTGATAAGCTGCTGGACGAGAAATTCAATGTCTTCTTTACGCTTTCGTAGTGGCGGAATATGCAGCTCGTTCGAGGAGATTTCATAATAAAGTTGCCGACCAAATGAGCGCTGAGTGACATACTCGCTGATCTCTGAAGCGGTGCTCGTAATAAGTTGAAAGTCTACGGGGATCAATCGCAAACTGTCGCTGCGGCTGACGAGCCCAGTTTTTAACAACTTAAGTAACACGGCTTGTAAATCGGGCGACAGATATTCCACCTTCTCTAAAAAGAGCGTACCGCCATGGGCGAGTTCAAACTTAGAAGGCATGCCTTGCCCTTCGTCGTAGCCTAGGGTTTCTTTGACCAGTTGCTCTGTATTGATGGAGCGGCAGTTGAGCGTAATGAACGGCCCTTCTTTGTAAGTGCTTTCGTTATGGATCGCCATGGCGAGAGTGGCTTTTCCTACACCTTCTTCACCTGTAATTAGAATCGGTGATTTGGACTTTATGGCCCGTTTTGCAACGGTAATGACATGCTTCATTTTTCGTGAAATGACAGGCAAAGTGCTGAACGTATAGCGCGCACTGCCACCTATTTGTTGTTGAGCAAGTTCGCGAATTTTATCGATAGGGTGCAAGAACAATAAGTGTGTGCCGTCGTTGAGTGGACGCAAGGTGATGATCGCCTCAACAAACTCGCCACGAACCTCTACCGTTGTGAGTTTTCGGTTGATGCTTGCACCCGACTCAATACTATTGAGGACATTTGGCGGGAAGCGTAAAACAGCAAAGACTTCTTTATCCAAGACCTGACTGGCTTCAATGTTTAACAAACGCTCGGACTGGTGATTTACCATGGTTATACGGCTTTCTTCATCCCAGGCCAGAAGGCCGTCATCCATGCATTCTAACGTTGCGTTGTGCGCACAAGTAAGGCGGTTCATGTTTTCTTGTTCCGACTGAATGTGGATTTGCAAACTGACTTCTTTCGCGCTCGACGCGATGATGACTAAGTCTTCTTTCTTATAGCTTTCCGTTTTTTTGAAAAGGCATGTTGTACCGCGTAATTTGCCAAATTGGTCGAAAACAGGCGCCGCTACAGAGGCATAAGAGTGCAAGTGGCGATTGAAATGTTCTGCAGCAAAAACTTCACATGGGATGTGAGTGTTGATACAGAGATTGACTGCATTTGTGCCAATTTTCCCTTCAGACAGAAAGCAGCCTTGTTTAATACCGAGTGCTTGCATCTCTTGTCGCATAGAGTCGTGCCCGACGGTGGAGAGAATACAGCCGTTGCCATCAGTCACCATCAATAGCAGGTCTTCGTCTCCTAGCATATCGTAAGTGTCTTCAAGTACGGTAGTGGCGCATTCGATGAGGTGCTCGTTGCGTTTCATCAGAGATGAGAAGGTAAAACCAGAGGCAATATGTGGTTTTGACCAGGTATAAGGGCTGCATTGCTTTATGCAACGCTCCCACGACTCGAGGACGGGAGTGCGGGAAAATTCTGGAGATACCCAGTGGTGTTTCTGGAAAAACTCCCACTTAGTTTTAGTGTCTTCGATTGAAAGCATGCGATCCCGTTTCAATACTAGCGATAGATTGGTCTGATGTTACAGAGACATCGGAATATGGACTGTGATGGCTTTCACGCACGTTGTATAGAAGAATGTGCAAAAAGAGGGGCGAGTTGAGGAGGCTTCCGTGCCAGTTTTTCGATTAAAAAGGGCTGTCTTTGCCGAGCTCATTGCAAATCTCGACAATGGCAAGTGAGAGCCCTGACTTAATGATTTGTTGTTGACGTTGCAGTTGTAGCTGATAAAACTCAAGGTCGATGTCGTCATCTGGTTCGCTGACTTCCAGTTGCACCATGCCCATTTTCTTCACCAAGTGCAGTTTCTTAATTGGTTCTAGAATATTCGGGTCAGTGAATTCGTAATCTGAAGCGTCACTATTGAGTTGGTTTTTGAGTTTGATGATGTCTTCGATGTCGTGGTAGATGTCATCGGGGAGCACTCCCAAGCCAAACAATAACTTCAAACGAACAGACAGATCGCCCAGCGGTCCAGAGTCTTGTAGCAGCGGACCGACAACCGATTGAACAGCGAAGTTATCTTTACGAAAGATTCTTTGCACCAACCCGTCGATCGAATCGTTAAAAACGTCGACTGCTGCAATGAAAAAGCCTCGTACCGATGGTGCGCTGTTTAATCGCTCAATGATCTCGGTTTCGTTGATGTTATCTGCCATATACTGAATACATTTCTAATTATTAGCTATCCCAACTCTTCAAGCAGAGAAGGACATAGAAGGGGAGCCGAGCTCCCCTAGGTAAATCAAAGTTGGTTGTAAAGTGTCTCGATTTGAGCCACTTCATCGCTGTCTTCTGCAAGACCTGTGTATGTCGCTAGCGTCTTCTTCATACCCACTTCTTTTAATGAGTTTTGTAGCTCTACGGCTTGTGGGTCAGTGTCGTTAGTGTACTTCAACGCAGCGGCAATGCCTTTCAAAAGTGTTTGATTTTCAGTGCCATACTCAATTGTACCGAGTAAAGGCTTCACTAATCTATCGTTTGCACCCAATTTTCGAATTGGTTGACGACCTACGCGGTCCACCTCATCCACTAAGTATGGGTTGGCAAAGCGTCCTAAAATCTTCTCGATGTAGGCGTTGTGCATGTCACGGTCGAAGCCGTAACGTTTGATCAGCACTTCACCACTTTCTTGCATCGCCTGTTTTACTTCAGCGTGAATGCTTGGGTCTTCAATTGCTTCACGAATGGTACGATGGCCTTTCAAGCAACCTAGGTAAGCGGTAATGCAGTGGCCTGTATTGAGAGTGAATAGCTTGCGTTCTACGAATGCCATTAGGTTGTTGGTTCTTTCCATGCCAGCTATGTCAGGGATTTCGCCCTTGAATTGCTGCTCATCCACAATCCATTCGCTAAAACTCTCTACAGTGACTTCTAGTGGGTCATCGTTCGCCGCTTCTGCTGGTGGTACGATGCGGTCCACTGCGGAGTCGACGAAGCCAACTAGCTCGTCTGCTTTCGCGTGTAATGATTCATCCAAATGTTTGTACACTTCACCTTTTAGGTGAGTCGTGCCACGAACCATGTTTTCGCACGCGATGATGTTCAATGGTTTATCGTTACCTGCTGCAAAGCGTTTAGCAATGCCGGTAGCGATGGTTTTTGCAATGATGTCCAGTACGTTAGGGCCAACCGCTGTTGTGACCAAGTCGGTTTTTACAATGCGGTCGATGACATCTTCACTGGCTGAGTTTACCGCGGTGACGTGAGTTACTGTGTCGATTTGGCACTCAGTACCGACCACTTTTACTTTGTATTCTTGCTTGTGACTCAGTTGGTCGACGAGTGGAGCGTCAACGTCTGCAAATGTGACCTCGACTTCTGCATCTGCTAAGAGTTTTCCGATGAAGCCACGACCAATGTTACCTGCGCCAAAATGAACTGCGTTTTTCATAATTCTTACCTACCAATGTCTAAAATGTTGACTTACGAAACTAGGGGGAGGCCAACCGCATAGGGGGTGACAGCTGACCTCATTTGCCTCAGGAGCAAATTAAAGGGGTAATTAAGCCGCTTGTTGACCGCCAAGGATGTTTAGAATCTCTTCCACATCGTTGGTGCTGGTTAGCTTCTCAATTGCCTCCGGCTCATCGAGCGCGTTCGTAATGGTGGTAATCACCTGGATGTGCTCATCGTTCTTAGCGGCAATGCCGATAACCAGTTTCGCTACATCATCGTCGTCTTCAGTAAATTGGATACCCGATGGGTATTGGCAGATTACAATGCCGGTTTTCTTCACGCGGTCTTTCGCTTCTACCGTGCCGTGAGGCACTGCGATAGATTCGCCTAGGTAAGTAGAAACCAATGCTTCACGCTCAAACATCGCGTCTACGTATTCTGGTTCTGCGTAGCCAAGTTCGACCAACTTGTTGCCCGCGAAGCGAATCGCTTCTTCTTTGTTGGCAGCTTTCAAACCTAGGTGAATGTTCTCACGCTGGATTTGGAACACCGACGTTTGCTGTGGCTCGAAGTTGTCGTCGTTTGCTGCCACGAGCGACACTTTTACCATTTGGTCGTCATTGGCTGCGGATTGGTTTTGTGCGGCTAGTAGTTTGGTGACTAGCTGGTTGTACATTTCGCTGTCTAGGAAGTTAGTCAATGAAATGTGGTGTGCGTTTGGAGCATGCTTACGTGCACGATCCGTTAAGTCTTTATGAGTAATCACGATATCTGCACTCTCTGGTAAGCTGTTAATGGCAAGGTTGGTTACGTGGATGTTCAGACCTGCGTCTTGAACCTTTTTGCGTAGCATGCTCGCGCCCATTGCACTCGAGCCCATGCCCGCATCACAAGCGACAATGATGCTTTGTACTGTCGCTAGGTCTACGTCACCTTTGCTTTGGCTGTTTACCACCGCATCGTTTTTAGATGCAGATTTCATGTCTTTCATTTGTGATGTTGCTTTCTCTAGTGCTGCTTCATCACCGTCTTCTTCTGTTGACGTTTGAGTCTTCATTAGCAGTGCTGCTACGGCGAATGACACGCCTGTTGCTGCTGCGATAGACGCTAGAACACCAACGATTGAGCCTTTCTGAGTCATCAACAAGATTGCAAAGATTGAACCTGGTGATGCCGGAGAAACGATACCTGCGTTAAAGATAGTTAGAACGAATACGCCAGTCATACCACCTGCGATAGCCGCAAGGATTAGGCGAGGGTTCATTAGGATGTATGGGAAGTAAATCTCGTGGATACCGCCGAAGAAGTGGATGATTGATGCACCACCTGCAGTTTGACGAGCCGTACCTTTACCAAACACCATGTAAGCTAGCAGGATACCTAGACCAGGACCTGGGTTTGCTTCGATTAGGAAGAAGATCGACTGACCTGTTTCAGACGCTTGCTGGATACCCAGTGGAGAGAAAATACCGTGGTTGATCGCATTGTTTAGGAAAAGGATCTTCGCAGGTTCAACGAAGATTGAAGTCAGTGGTAGTAGGTGAGCAGAAACTAGGAAGTTAACGCCAGCCGCCAAGCCACCAGAAAGAATTTTTACGAATGGACCGATAAAGATGAAAGCAAGGATCGCACACAGCATGCCGATGATGCCCGCAGAGAAGTTGTTAACCAACATCTCGAAGCCACTTTTTACTTTACCATCGATGTAGTTATCGAATTTCTTGATAGCCCAGCCGCCCATTGGGCCGACCATCATTGCACCCATAAACATTGGGATGTCTGTGCCGACAATCACACCCATTGTTGTGATTGCACCGACTACCGCACCACGATCGCCACCAACTAATTTACCACCGGTGTAACCGATAAGTAGTGGCAGCAAGTAGGTAATCATTGGGCCAACCATAGAGGCTAACGTTTCGTTTGGTAGCCATCCAGTTGGGATAAATAGAGCAGTGATAAAGCCCCACGCGATAAACGCGCCGATGTTTGGCATTACCATGTTTGACAGAAAACGACCAAAATTTTGTATCTTGATCTTGGCATCTGGTGATATCATAACAATTCCCCGTTCGATGTTCTGATGTATCTTGTTGTAGTAAACGGTTCGCCAAAACCGTTTGTTTGATTGCTTAGTACCCAATCAATTTACCACACATTTTCCAATTGGAACTGACAACGGGTTTTTTGTGATCTACGCCCGCATTTCTTAGGCTGAGAAACGGTTTTTAAGTGACCAAGTTCAACTTATTAACTTGTAACTTAATAACAAAAAGCAACTTTCAAACCTGTCAATAAAAATCTTAGTGATCAATCCGATCTTCTGACAAATTTAAAATAAAAATACTTTGTGACTTTGATCACTTTTGATTTTTTTTGAAATTCGAATTAAATGCTTGTGATGATCAATATCACGTTTTGTGTTGAGTTGTGGTGGATTTAAAGTGTGACTTGGATCTGTTTTTGTTTTTTGTGAAAGTTTGTGACGGAATTGGTGAGATAAATGCTATCTAGATCTTTCGATAGATTGTATCTATAAGAGTCTTTTCGGCGCACTTCACGGAGCACGCCTAATTAGTTGATGAAAGGGTAAATAAAGAGAGTCGCCACACGGTTCTTCTTGTGATTCCCAACTCTCTACTTAATCACTGTTCTTAATCATCGTTGCTATTAGTATGATAGACGAGGTAGTCATGAGCTTGCTCGCGTCCCATATACCTTGCCAACGTCTTTTCTTGAACATCGCGCAAATCCACCATAATCAATCCATCTAGAGCGTTATTGAATGCAGGGTCGACGTTGAAGCATACCAGCTTGCCATTGAGGCTTAAGTACTGACGCAGCAAAACGGGCACTCCTTTCCCTTCATCGATTCTGGCAATGACACGTGACAATAGCTGTAAATCACCCAGAGCAGTGAGCATGCTGGTGTTCCAGTCACGGTGGTGCTCAGGAAGTGGGTTAGAAGGTGTGACGTACTCTGCGCAATTGTTGTCGTAGTGGTGCAGTGTCATTGATTGAGCCAGTAATTGACGTGCAGTATCGCTATAATCGTTGCTAATGCTTACCGGACCAAATAGGTGAGTGTAATCTGGGTTTTGATGAACGAACGTTGCGATGCCTTTCCACAGTAGCAGTAGCGCGCTCATGCTCTTTTGATATTGCTGTGCAATCACAGAGCGCCCCATCTCAATGGATTTACCCATTTGGTCGATAAAGCGTTGGTCATAGTTAAACAACGTTCGTGAATACAGACCTGCTACGCCGCGCTTTTCAATCAGTTGATCAACCAGACCTAAACGATACGCGCCCACCAAGCATTGGTTCTCTCTGTCCCACACAAACAGATGCAGGTAATCATGATCGAAATGGTCAATGTCTATTGCTAGTCCAGTCCCTTCGCCAACTTGTCGGAAATTGAGCTCACGTAGGCGACCAATTTCATGCAGTAGGGAAGGGATACTCTGCGACTCCGTGCAGTAAACATCGAACTCACCACTTGTTAGCAGCTTGGACTCTTTTGGTAAGTTGTTCAGCTCTTCAAGCAATTCGCCTACGGGTAACCCTGCCGCTATTGGAGAGAGCAGTTCTGATGAAGAAGAAGGCTTAACTGATTGGGTTTCACGATTGAGCAAGTAAGTGTTGAGCCGCAAATAGTTCACCACTTGATCATCGTTAAGTGTGTTGATCTCTTTGAATTTAATCGCTTGGCCAAAAGACAAGTTGATGGTTTGTGCATGTTTGTTCAGTAGCTCCCGCCCGAGCATTAGGGTACGCAAAAGTGGATGGATTTTCCCTGCCATATAGAAGCGTTTCGAGTTCTGACCACTGATGAATACTGGAACTGTCGTTGCTTTGTTTTTGCGGATCAGGCTACTTACGCTTCGACTCCACGCTTTGTCTTCCAAGCGTTGCTGTTTGGCATCGACTAACTGGGAAACCTCACCGGCAGGAAAGACAAGCAATAAGCCGCCACTTGCGAGGTGTTTATTAGCCGCTCTGAGGGCCTTCATATTCGATTTGACGGCGTCTCTGCCTTCAAACACATCGACACCAATGAAGAGCTGATCTAACTCTGGTACGGTTTTCAGGTATTGATTGGCTAGAATTTGGATATCGTCTCGTACCATCAACAAGAGTTCGGCCAAGATGACGCCTTCCACACAACCAAGCGGGTGGTTCGCCACAATGACGGTAGCTCCTTGTTTAGGTACTGAGTCGAGTGAACCATGAGCAATGCGATAATCGATACCTAAGATATCCAGCGTGAAGCGGAGAAAAGTTTTGGTATCGGCATTAACGGGGCGTTGGGCGTAGAACTTATCGAGTTGGTTTAAACCGGTTGCCCATTCAGCAACGTTTTCACCAATGCCAAACGGCGTTTTACGAGGGAGACGAAAAGGGGTTGAACTATCCATATTTACCTCAGCGTACAAGTTGCTGATTGGATAGTAGAAATTACAGATGACAGTTAAGAGGCAAAAGCATGAGCCTTTGGTGACAAACCAATGAAGCTTTATTGACTAAAGAAAACGGTATATCACTGTGCTATGAATCAAAACTCGCGTTATGTCTCCCTCTTAAAATAATAGATAGGCTATCTTATCTAGAACAAAGATTAAGCTAAGTTGATATTTATCAGGGGAAATAATGGAACGAGTTTCCAATAAAGCAGCACTTTGGATTGGGCTAAGTTTGATACTTGGTCTTGGCATCCTTGGCTATTTTATGCAGCAGACGGCGGTGAAATACCGAGCCTATGAAAGAGTCGTGACAGTAAAAGGTTTGTCGGAGCGTGAGTATCCTGCTGATACGGTGATTTGGCCGATTCAATTTACTCTAGCGAGTAATGATATGGGGGTCATGTTTGATGAAATTGACCAGCAAACCCGTTTGATTTTGGACTTTCTAAGTGCCAAAGGGCTTCCTGAAACCAGCGTTTCCCTCTCTTCCCCAGCGGTCATTGACAGAAAAGCACAGCAATATGGGAGCGAGCAAGACATTGAGTATCGTTATTTGGCCTCGCGAACCGTTACGGTTTACAGCCAGAGTGTTGATGTTGTTCGAGCGGCAATCAATGAAATAGGTGAGTTAGGAAAACAAGGCGTTTTGCTTAACCAAGATCCTTATGCAAATCGTGTTGAGTACAGCTTTACTAAGCTGAATGATGTGAAGCCAGACATGATCGAAGAAGCGACTAAGAATGCGCGTGAAGTGGCTGAGAAATTTGCGAAAGACTCACAAAGTTCACTGGGTAAGATCAAACGTGCAACTCAAGGGCAGTTCTCGATTTATGACCGAGACAGCAACACGCCTTACATTAAGAAAGTACGAGTGGTATCGACGGTTCAATATTACTTATCTGATTAAAGTTGCGCTCATATAGTCAATAGTTGGTCGTTCCATCACCTTCTATTTGTAGAGGTATCTATGCTCTGTGATAGGGAAATCAGTCTTCGATGACGCTATATACAAGTACTTTTTTATAAAACTAAGTTCTTAACAGTGATGAGGTGAGTTTGATAATAATCAAGCTCACTTGTTTCTTATGAGCGTAAGTTAGTATGACTTATTGCTAGAAGGAATTAGTATCATGGCATACAAGCACTTTGTTAGAGAACTACTGGGTTTAGCGATTGTTGTCTCTGTCGTCTTTGGCGTATTAGGCGTGATGTTAGAGCTCTTCGCACTGACGGCACTTTGGGAGCATCAGCAAACGATAGCCGATGTTTTCTTCCATGAATCTCTCTACTTCATCGTATTTTTAATCCCACCATACTTCCTCTGGAAGTTGATTAACCGTCCTGAATTGGTTTCTGCTGACCAAGCTTATTTGGCAATGAAGTTAGAGGCTGAAAGTCGACAATGAGTCGATTTAGTGAGTAATGAAAAGAAGAGGCTATGAGAAAACATTAGCCTCTTTTCTATCTGATTCGTGGGGCAAAGTATTCGCTGCTTTATTGATTAAAAAGCTGCTTCGATTGTGCCTTTGAAAGTGCGATCGAGATAATCACGAATCGCTTGAGATTGATAAATAGAAACGAACTTTTTATACGCTTCATTATTTTTGTCTGCGTCACGAGTGGCGATGACCATGACTGCTAATGGGGCGTCTTTTGCTTCAAGATAGATACTTTGTTTCTTCGGATCTAAACCAGAAGACATTACGTAGTTCATTGTAATCGCAGCCGCGTCCACATCATCTAATGTTCTTGGTAGCTGAGCGGCATCTACCTCGACAAATTCAAATGATTTTGCGTTTTTTGTGATATCAGTTAGGGCGGCTTTATGGCCAACACCCTGTTTCAGCTCAATTAAACCTGCATCGGCGAGTAGCAACAGACCACGACCACCGTTGGTAGGGTCATTTGGAAGCGCTATACGTGCATTGTTTGGAAGCTCTTGCAGTGAGCGATACTTATTGGAATAAAGCCCCATACGCATAAGAATGGACTGACCAATTGATACTAATTGGGCGTTATGGCTACTGTTGAAGTTGTCTAAAAATGGCTGGTGCTGATAGCTATTAATATCGATGCTACCATCGCTAAGAGCGGCATTAGGTGTCACGTAGTCAGAAAACTCAATGACTTCGACATTCAAACCTTGCTTCGCTGCCTCCTTCGCTACCGCCTCGACTACTTGTGCATGTGGTCCAACTGTCGCGCCCACTTTAATGACAGAGTCATCTTTTTCTCCACAAGCGCTTAAGCCGACTACTGCCGTGAGAATCAAAGCTAGTTTCTTTAAGTGACCAATACTTTTCATTGTAGCTCCATTTTTTTGTTTTAGACGTCTATACGTTTGTATGTCCATCCTATCAGAAGTTGTCTGAGGGTCAATGGTTTAAATCACGAGCGGACATTTTGTTTCATTGCTACATATAGAAAGCCAGATAATAGTTAAAGAAAAGGGGAAGAGGAAAAGCTATTACGAGGTTAATGACGAGTTACCGCAACCGAAACTGTACCCAAAGATAT
Source organism: Vibrio sp. YT-17 (assembly GCF_033337375.1). Taxonomy (NCBI): domain Bacteria; kingdom Pseudomonadati; phylum Pseudomonadota; class Gammaproteobacteria; order Vibrionales; family Vibrionaceae; genus Vibrio; species Vibrio sp. YT-17. The sequence continues at coordinate 181,186 of NZ_JAWOQP010000001.1, read as the reverse complement.
AAGATACAAAAAAAGCGTAGTAGGTATTAACCTGCTACGCCTTTCGGAATATGGTGGCCCCTCGCAGACTTGAACTGCGGACCAATCGATTATGAGTCGACTGCTCTAACCACTGAGCTAAGGGGCCTTAATAGGACAACGATTATAGGGGAAGCGTTGCAAGGTGTCTAGATACCAACTAGGGCAATTGCGCTTAGTTTTTATCCACTTAGAACAGTAGATAATAAAAAAGGTGACCTAAAGTCACCTTTTTTGATTTCTAAAAGCTTGTATGCGCTGCGATTATTCGTCTAGGAAGCTGCGCAGAGTCTCTGAGCGGCTTGGGTGGCGAAGTTTACGTAGTGCTTTTGCTTCGATCTGACGGATACGCTCACGAGTAACGTCGAACTGCTTACCAACTTCTTCTAGAGTATGGTCAGTGTTCATGTCAATACCAAAACGCATACGAAGTACTTTCGCTTCACGTGGCGTTAGACCTGCAAGCACGTCTTTTGTTGCCACCTTAAGGCTAGTTGCAGTTGCAGAATCTAGCGGAAGTTCTAGCGTTGTATCTTCGATAAAATCACCTAGATGCGAATCTTCGTCGTCACCGATTGGTGTCTCCATTGAGATAGGCTCTTTAGCGATTTTTAGAACTTTACGAATCTTGTCTTCTGGCATTTGCATGCGCTCTGCCAGTTCTTCCGGTAGTGGCTCGCGACCCATCTCTTGCAACATTTGACGAGAAATACGGTTTAGCTTGTTGATCGTTTCGATCATGTGTACCGGGATACGAATCGTACGTGCTTGGTCCGCGATTGAACGAGTGATTGCCTGACGGATCCACCACGTTGCGTAAGTCGAGAACTTGTAACCACGACGATATTCGAACTTATCTACCGCTTTCATCAGACCGATGTTACCTTCTTGGATCAGATCCAAGAACTGTAGGCCACGGTTGGTGTATTTCTTCGCGATAGAAATTACAAGACGCAAGTTCGCTTCAACCATCTCTTTCTTCGCACGGCGAGCTTTTGCTTCACCGATAGACATACGACGGCTGATGTCTTTAATGTTCTGTACGTTTAGAGAAGTCTCTTCTTCAATCATTTTTAGTTTAGCGATTGAACGACGGATTTCTTCTTCGTTACGTTTGATCTTTTCAGCGTATGGCTTGTCTGAAGCAAGAACTTCATCCAGCCAAGCTTCACTTGATTCATTACCAGTGAACAGCGCGATGAATGATTTCTTCGGCATTTTGCCGTATTCAACCACAGACTTCATGATCAGACGCTCTTGAGTACGAACGCGATCCATAGCAGTACGCAGTTCATTCACTAGGTGATCAAACTGTTTAGGCGTTAGACGAAACTCGCGGAATACGTCTAGCATCATTTCATTAGCAACGGTTGCTTTCGGGCTGTTATAGCCGTACTCGTTGATTGCTAATTGAAGATTTTGATAGGTGCTGCGTAGTTGGTTGAATTTCTCTAGCGCTAATTCAGGATCGATACCTACATCTTCTTCAGAATCATCTGAATCGTCATCGCTATCTTCGTCGTCATCAACGTCTTCATCGTCTTCTTCTTCTAACTGAGATTCAGTCAGTTCAGAACCGATGTGTGTTGCCGTTGGTGCAGCGGTGTCGTCAGCATCTGGATCTACAAAACCTGAAATTAGGTCTGTAAGACGTAGTTCTTCAGCTTGAACTTTGTCAAATTGCTCAAGAATGTACGGAATTGTGCCTGGGTATTCAGCAACAGACGATTGAACTTGGTTAATACCTTCTTCAATACGTTTTGCGATGTCGATTTCGCCTTCGCGAGTTAGAAGTTCGACAGTACCCATCTCACGCATGTACATACGTACTGGGTCTGTTGTACGACCAATCTCACTCTCTACGCTAGAAAGTGCAGCGGCTGCAGCTTCGGCTGCATCTTCATCGGTAATATTTGTGTCATCGTTCAGTGCTAAATCATCAGCATCAGGAGCAGTTTCTACTACCTTAATGCCCATGTCGTTGATCATCTGAATGATGTCTTCTACCTGTTCTGAATCTACGATTTCAGCAGGTAGGTGGTCATTTACTTCGGCGTAGGTCAGATAGCCTTGTTCCTTGCCTTTAATAACAAGTGACTTTAGCTGTGACTGCGGATTGTGATCCATAGACGGTATCCAACTTCGTAATCTGGTGAAGGAATCAGTATGCGAAATGCAAACCACTTACTATAACAAATTAAATCGTTGCTGACTAATTAAACAGGGTTACGCTTTTAAATCTAGCATAAGTGCTAGCAGCTCCCTTTTCTCTTCGGCTGATAAACCGACACTTCTTGCTTTGGCCTGCAGGTTTTCAATTTGTTTTTCTACGCACTGGGCAATAATTTTATCCAGTGAGTCTAAAAAGATTTCTTCTTGGTTGTCCTCATCGAGTGGAATGTCCCAACTCGCGAGACGAGACAGAAGGGTCTCATTTTGGCTGTTTCGCCAATGCTCTAATAATTGGCCTGTGTTGATATGGGGATGCGCTTGGCATTTATCAAGTACATCAACAAATAAACTTAGACCAGGAATGGGCAAATCTCTAACGCTAGTTAGATCTGGCACCATACTTACGTATTGTGGGTTTTGAATCAGTAACGCGATCACTTCTCGCATCGGCGTTCGCTTGATTTCTTTATGAGGTTGAGGCCTTTTATCCTCTTTACCTTGTTTTGAAATTAGCTGCTGTAGTTGGCGTTCATCAACCAAACCCAAACGGCGGCCAAGCAATTCTCTCAAGTATAGTCTTAAAGTGCCGCCAGGGACTTTATCAATGAGAGGAACCGCAAGAGTACTCAGTTTTGCCATGCCTTCTTTCGTGCTCATATCGACCTGCTGAGTCAATGAGCTGAACATGAATTCAGACAAGGGCATCGCATTAGACACTTGCTGCTCAAATGCTTGTTTTCCGTTTTGTCGGATATAAGAGTCGGGATCTTCTCCATCCGGCAAAAACATGAATTTTAACTGGCGACCATCCGTTAGGTAAGGCAATGCATTTTCCATGGCACGCCACGCGGCTTCACGGCCTGCGCGGTCACCGTCATAACAACACACGACGGTGCTTGTTTGCCTGAATAACACTTGCAAGTGATCGCCCGTTGTCGAGGTTCCCAATGAGGCAACGGAATAATCTACGCCATATTGAGCAAGCGCGACAACATCCATATAGCCTTCAACCACTAAAATTTGTGGTGGCTCACGGTACGCTTGTAGTACTTCATAAAGGCCATACAACTCTTTACCTTTATGAAATATCGGGGTTTCGGGTGAGTTGAGATATTTTGGTGTCCCATCACCTAATACTCGACCACCAAAGCCTATTACTCGACCGCGTCTGTCTCGAATAGGAAACATCACTCGACCACGGAATCGGTCGTAGCGGTTGCCTTTATCGTTTTCAATCAACATGCCGCCAGTGACGAGCATGTCTTGGTTTTCTTTATTCTGGCCAAAGTTCTTACGAACTAAATCCCATTCATCAGCCACATAGCCGATGCCAAACTTCTGGACGATTTCACCAGACAGGCCGCGATCTTTTAGATACTCAATCGCCACCTTACTTGCTGGCTGTTTGAGTTGGTTACGATAAAATTGAGCAATGCTGCCCATTAAGTCGTATAGGTTACGTTTTTCACTGCTGCTTGCTTGTGGGCCTGATTGAAACGAACCATTACCGCCGCTACGTTGTTCGCGAGGAACATCTAAACCCAAGTATGAAGCGAGTTCTTCAATGGCTTCGACGAATTCTAGTCGGTCGAATTCCATCAAAAAATCGATGGCATTTCCATGCGCGCCACAACCAAAACAATGGTAGAACTGCTTTTCTTGACTGACACTGAATGAGGGTGTCTTTTCGTTGTGGAACGGGCAGCATGCGCCGTAGTTTTTGCCTTTTTTCTTAAGTTTCACACGTGCGTCGATGATATCGACAATATCAAGTCGAGCTAGAAGGTCATCGATAAAACTGCGAGGGATGTGTCCAGCCATAAAACCTAACAAAAAAAGAAGATGATGAGTGGAGTGAATGCCTTAAAAGAATGAGCGTATTGCCCATTGATTTCATTCCATCCATCCAGATACAAACAAGCCGTGCGCTCCAAAGGATAGCACGGCTTGCTGCAATTGGGTGGGGTACCTTAAGCCAATTTAGCGCGAACTAAACCGCTTACTTTACCCATATCTGCACGCCCTTGAATTTGCGGTTTCAGAACGCCCATTACTTTGCCCATGTCTTGCATGCCAGCTGCGCCAGATTCAGCAATCGCGTTCTCGATGAGAGCCGCTACTTCTTCGTCTGTCAGTGGTTGAGGCATAAAGTCCTCAAGAACGGTAATTTCTGCTTGTTCCGCATCAGCAAGATCTTGACGACCCGCTGCTTCAAACTGCGCTACAGAATCGCGACGTTGTTTAACCATCTTGGTCAATACTGCAAGAATGTCGTCATCGTTCAGAGTAATCTGTTCGTCAACTTCACGTTGCTTGATTGCTGATAGGGCTAAACGAATAGTACCAAGGCGCAATTTGTCCTTGGCTTTCATCGCTAATTTTTGCTCTTCTTTGAGTTGATCAATCAGAGCCATAACTAAATTCCTTTTGGAGCTCAGTTATTAGTACAGGCGAACGCGACGAGCGTTTTCGCGAGCTAGCTTCTTAGCGTGACGCTTTTGAGCTGCTGCTTTAGCGCGTTTGCGAACTGTAGTTGGTTTTTCGTAGTGCTCACGACGACGCACTTCAGAAAGGATACCTGCTTTTTCGCAAGAGCGCTTAAAACGACGTAGAGCAACGTCGAACGGTTCGTTTTCACGTACTTTAACTACTGGCATATGCCTTTCACCTCAGGGGTTATTCGTTAACGCTGGTATTCAACAGACCAAATCACAATTGTTAGGTCTCTTACCAGCTTGATCAAAAATGGTGCGGAATTTTAATCCGATCACAACTACTTTGTAAAGCCTTTTGTCGATTATTGTCTGTACAAAATTTGTTTGCAGCACCAAGGCGAGGTAATATGACGCCCAAATTTCCTCTATACAGAAAGCATACTGAGAAAACCATGCGCATTATTGGTATTGAAACCTCTTGTGACGAGACTGGCATCGCAATTTATGACGATGAAAACGGTCTCTTGTCACACAAGCTATACAGCCAAGTAAAACTGCACGCAGATTACGGCGGTGTGGTGCCTGAGTTGGCTTCACGTGACCACGTAAAGAAAACCATTCCTCTTATTAAAGAGGCACTAAAAGAAGCGAACTTAACTTCAAAAGACATCGATGGTGTCGCGTATACCGCGGGGCCTGGTCTTGTTGGGGCGCTATTAGTGGGTGCGACTATCGGTCGCAGTATTGCTTATGCTTGGGGAGTGCCAGCGGTACCTGTTCATCATATGGAAGGTCACCTATTGGCCCCAATGTTGGAAGATAACCCTCCACCGTTCCCGTTTGTGGCGGTATTAGTATCGGGCGGTCACTCTATGATGGTGGAAGTGAGAGGCATCGGTGAGTACAAAATTCTAGGTGAGTCGATTGATGATGCGGCGGGCGAAGCGTTTGATAAAACAGCGAAGCTAATGGGTTTGGATTACCCAGGCGGTCCACTATTATCTAAACTGGCGGAAAAAGGTACACCGGGCCGCTTTAAGTTCCCGCGCCCAATGACGAATGTGCCAGGTTTGGACATGAGTTTCTCTGGTCTAAAAACCTTTACGGCTAACACGATTGCTGCAAACGGTGATGACGAGCAAACCCGCGCGGACATCGCATTGGCATTTGAAGAGGCTGTGTGTGCTACGTTGGCTATTAAATGTAAGCGCGCGCTTGAGCAAACAGGCATGAAACGCATTGTTATTGCTGGTGGTGTGAGTGCTAACCGTCGTTTGCGAGCTGAGTTAGAGAAGTTAGCGAAGAAAGTTGGCGGCGAAGTTTACTACCCACGTACTGAGTTCTGTACAGATAACGGTGCGATGATCGCTTACGCAGGCATGCAGCGCTTGAAGAATGGCGAAGTGGCTGATATGTCAGTAGAGGCTCGTCCACGTTGGCCAATTGATCAACTAACACCTGTCGCTTAGTCAAATTTATGCGGTAGGTTTGAAACCGGTTCTTTGTAATAAAGGTCTCTGCTCCTCAGAGGCCTTTATTTTTAATTATTCAATGAACCGCCTCGTTTTACATTCTGACTGATGCGATCAGTTCGCGATTGTTTCAGTGCTAGGATGACGTGGAAGAATAAGAAATGGATATAACAATGAATAAGTTTGAAATTGAAGGTCAGCAACTTGCTTATCTAGATAAAGGTGAGGGCCCTGTGCTTCTATTTGGTCATAGTTACCTTTGGGATAGCCAAATGTGGGCGCCACAAGTTGAGGTTTTAAGCCAGTCATTCCGTTGTATTGTGCCAGATCTTTGGGCACATGGTGAATCGGACGCTGCACCTGCATCGACACAGTCATTGGCCGACTATGCACAACATATGTTGGCATTGATGGATCATTTAGATATCGAAGAATTCTCGATAGTGGGCTTATCTGTTGGCGGCATGTGGGGAGCTGAGCTAACGGCTCAAGCGCCGCAACGTGTTAAGTCACTGGTATTGATGGATACCTTCATTGGCTGGGAGCCAGAAGTTACGTATAAAAAGTATTTTGCAATGCTTGATACCATCAGCCAAGTCCAAGCAGTGCCTGCGCCAATTATTGAAGCCGTTGTGCCGCTGTTCTTTGCCAACAACGTCAATCAGGATAACCCTAAACTTGTCGCTTCATTCAAACGCAGTTTAGAAGAGCTGAACGGTGAGCGTGCGGTGGAAGTAGCTCGCATGGGGCGCATGGTGTTTGGTCGCCGTGATGTGATTGAAGATTCGGAAAAATTCGCTCTGCCGACGTTAATTGCGGTGGGCTGTGAAGATAAGCCTCGCCCGGTTTTCGAATCGTATTTAATGAAAGACTGTATCACGGGCAGTGAGTTGGTAGAAATTCCCCAAGCTGGACATATCAGTTGTTTAGAGCAACCTGAGTTCGTCAACCAGATGTTGTTGAACTTCCTGAATCGAGTTCATGCATAACCAATACATCCTTCTTTAAACGAAAAACTCGGCATTAAGCCGAGTTTTTTTGTGTCAGTTTTTTCTCGCCGATTTTTGGCTCGTCGCCAGACAAAAGCCGACGAATATTTTGATGATGCTTAAATACGATTAAGCAGCACAGCATAGCAACAGGTAACGTGTATTGCGGTTTAAACATCCAAGTATAAAACGGAGTGACCAAAACCGTGACGAGAGCCGCTAAGGATGAATAGCGGAATAGCGCGGCTACTGACAGCCAAGTTAACATTACCAATCCTGTTAAGTCCAAACCAATCGGAGCGATAGCGCCAAGCGCGGTTGCGACACCTTTTCCGCCTTTAAAGTGGAAAAAGATGGGGTACATGTGGCCAAGACAGGCAGCAATGGCGATGACGCCAAGAATGATAGGGTCGATACCAAGAAAGTATCCGCCCCACACGGGGATAGTGCCTTTGAGCATATCGCACAACAAGACTGAAACAGCGGCTCCTCGTCCGCCAATACGCAATACGTTCGTTGCTCCAGGATTGTTAGATCCCACACTGCGTGGGTCTGGCAGTTTTAAGAGTCGACAGATCAAAACCGCACTGGAAACCGAACCTAATAAATAGGCGGCCATTGTCATTATCAGTGCCAGTGCGTCCATAGAAGTCCTTGATGGATTGGAATTTAATGCTCGGTTCCCGCGTAGTTGCTATCATACCCCGAATTTACATAATGCAGAAATCCTCACTGTGATAGAGCTTGCATTATGTGATTTCTTGTATATAAAGATGCTTTCGCAGTTTATACCTAAGTAACATTGTGATGACCAAAGTAAATGTTACTTAGGTATAGAATACTACGATCAAATTACCCCTCACGGGTATCCGACCTCTGTAATAGAAGGACATAAGATGGCTCTGGATAAAGTTTTTATTGAACAGTTAGAAGTAATCACCACAATTGGCGTGTACGACTGGGAGCAACAAATCAAACAAAAGTTGGTTCTAGATATTGAAATGGCACACGATAATAAACCTGCGGGCAAAAGTGATGATGTGCAAGATGCACTGGATTATTCGCAGGTGAGTGAGGCGGTACTTAACCACATTGAAAATGGTCGTTTCTTACTGGTCGAGCGCGTGGCTGAAGAAGTAGCAGAGCTTATCATGCAGCGTTTCTCTGTGCCTTGGGTGACAATCCGCCTAGCGAAGCCTGGCGCCGTGCCGCAAGCACGTGCTGTTGGTGTGGTGATTGAGCGAGGCCGAGCATGATCACCACTTATATTGGTGTTGGGACGAACGTAGAAAGAGAGCAACATGTGCTTGCTGCGTATCAGGAGCTGCAACGGCTTGGAGAAAATCTCCTCGTATCACCGATATATGAATGCGAACCTATTGGTTTTAGCAGCAAGAATTTCTACAACTTTGTCGTTGCAATGCGTACCGAGTTGTCATTAGAAGAGTTGAGCCATCAACTACGCGAGATTGAATTTAAGTGGGGACGCGAAGAAAACGCGCAAAAGTATCAGGATCGAACACTGGATCTCGATATAGTGTTGTTCGGTGAGCGCGTCTCCAAGAAAAAACCTGAGCTACCTCGCAGTGATATCTACAAATATCCTTTTGTCACAAAGCCGCTGTATGATCTCGAACCGCAATTAGTGATCCCAGGCGATGGACGCACAGTCGCAGACATTTGGCATGCTATGCAGCCAGTCGATTCGCTCAAACCCGTTTCCTTTCATTTTTAATTTGAGTTGTTTACATGAGTTATTTTGAAGCCTTTATTTTGGCTCTGATTCAGGGGCTGACAGAGTTTTTGCCTATCTCAAGCTCTGCCCATTTGATCCTGCCTTCCGCTATTTTAGGATGGGAAGACCAAGGTCTGGCCTTTGATGTTGCTGTTCACGTCGGTACATTAATGGCTGTCGTGATCTATTTTCGTCATGAAGTAATCACTTTGTTTCAAGCGTTATTTGCTTCGATCTTTAAAGGAGATCGCAGTAAAGAAGCTAAATTGGCTTGGATGATCGTGATTGCGACGATTCCAGCTTGTGTGTTCGGCTTATTGATGAAAGACATCATTGAAGTGTATCTACGTAGCGCTTACGTCATCGCGACTACTACGATCGTATTTGGCCTGTTGCTATGGTGGGTAGACAAAAACGCTAAACTCGTTGCCGATGAATACCAAACGGGTTGGAAGAAAGCTGTATTTATCGGTATTGCTCAAGCCTTAGCGATGATTCCTGGAACTTCACGTTCAGGGGCGACCATCACAGCAGCGCTTTACCTTGGCTTTACTCGAGAAGCGGCTGCCCGATTTTCGTTTTTAATGTCGATCCCAATCATTACATTAGCTGGTAGCTACTTAGGCATGAAGTTAGTGACCAGTGGTGAACCTGTCCATGTTGGTTTCTTAATGACTGGCATTATCACATCGTTTATCAGTGCGTACATCTGTATCCACTTCTTCTTGAAGATGATTTCACGAATGGGCATGACACCGTTTGTGATTTACCGTCTCATTTTGGGCGTCGGTTTGTTCGCTTTTCTATTAAGTGCATAATTGATGTTAACGAAAAACGCCCGCGAAATCCGCGGGCGTTTTTGTTTGTTCGTTACTTCTTAAGTGCTGCTTTCACTGCTTCAATACGTCGTTTTTCTTGCTCGTCACGAATCGCAGGGCCTTTAAAGCCCTCTTTGATAATGGCTTGAACGTCAACTGCCGCTGCTGCTTGGTAGGCTTGCCTAAAAATATCCGCCTGTGGATATGGTTGCGTTTCCAGTCCTTTACGACCAGCGTGATCCGCTTGGCAGCAAAGCAAGATATCTTGCAGACGTTCGGACTTACGCCACACATCAAGTTTATTGAGTATTTTAATTATGGTTTGTGGTTTAAGTTCAGCCGCGCGATGAATATTGGAGTGCTGTTCGCACACCATCAAGGCTAAATCACGAAACTCATTTGGTACCCGGACACGTTCGCACAGCTTTTTGATCAGTTTTAATCCTGTATGGCAATGCATTTTGTGGCTTGGCCATTCGCTCTCTGGCGTCACGCCCTTACCCAAGTCATGCACTTGGGCGGCAAACCTGACGGGGAGTGAGTTACTCAATTTTGCGGCTTGCTCTGCCACCATCAAAGTATGGATGCCAGTATCGATTTCTGGATGCCACTTCTCAGGTTGAGGTACGCCAAATAGTGCATCAATTTCAGGTAACACCACGGTTAATGCACCACAGTCTCGTAGAACCGATAAGAAAATATCAGGGCGAGGAGTAGAGAGAGATTTATGCCATTCTTGCCAAACACGCTCGGGAGTCAGTGTGCTCAGCTCTCCGGACTCTGCCATGTGACGCATTAACCGCATGGTTTCGTCGGCAACCGTAAAGTTTAGATCAGCAAGCTTCGCTGCGAAGCGAGCGACACGTAAAACGCGTAGAGGGTCTTCAATAAAGGCGTCTGATACATGGCGTAGCAGTTTATCGTTGAGATCTTGCTGGCCACCATATGGGTCATGGATCGTGCCATCACTCTCCATTGCCATCGCGTTAATGGTTAAATCACGACGTATCAAATCTTCTTCTAAGGTGACGTTTTGATCGAAGAAACATTCAAAACCAGTGTAACCAGAACCTGACTTTCTCTCTGTTCGTGCAAGGGCATATTCTTCTTTACTTTTGGGATGCAGAAATACAGGAAAGTCTTTACCAACGGCGGTGTATCCTTGGGACAGCATCATCTCGGGCGTCGCGCCTACGACCACCCAGTCGTTGTCATAACTATCAATTCCGAGCAATTTATCTCGAACTGCGCCACCTACTAAATAAACTTGCACGAATTACCTCTTAATTTATGGATATGCCGTTGGACATTGTAGCAAGCAATGGTACTTTTCTTTACTCCTAAGAATAGAAGAAGAGCGTTTATACCATGTCTGACTATTCCCAGGTGGTTTTTTAGCTGGAGAGCCTAATGTATAAGGACTTTTTTGGGTTTGTCGAACAACCATTTTCGATTGTTCCAAACTCACGTTATTTGTATTTAAGCCAACGTCACAAAGAGGCAATCACACATCTCCAAGCTGGGCTAGGCGATGGCGGTGGCTTTGCTATGCTTACTGGCGAAGTAGGTACAGGCAAAACGACCGTCGCAAAAGCGATGCTGGCGAATTTGGGTGATAACACCAAAGCGGGTCTTATTCTCAATCCCACGTTTTCGAGTAGAGACTTGCTCGAAGCCATTTGCGATGAGTTCAAAATCACCTATCCGCCAGATGCAAACCTCAAACAGCTAAACCAGGTTATCCATCAATATTTGCTGCGTAATTATCGTTCAGGCTGGCAGACATTGCTGGTCATTGATGAGGCTCAACACCTTGCCGCCGACGTTCTAGAGCAGTTGCGCTTGTTGACCAACTTGGAAACCGATACCAGAAAATTGCTCAAAGTGTTGTTGGTCGGGCAGCCTGAATTGCAGCGGTTATTACAAACAACACAACTACGCCAACTTGCCCAGCGTATTACCGGGCGTTATCACCTGTTGCCGTTGGATGAAAAAGAGACAGAAGATTACATCGCATTTCGACTACATACAGCAGGTGGCGACCAGCAACTGTTTAATCGTGCTTCTTGTAAACTTATAGCCAAATACAGTCACGGTATACCGCGGCTCATCAACCTTATCTGTGACAAATCCCTCAACATTAGTTATCACCAGGGTAATGTGGTGGTGGATAAGCAAACCGTTCAGCAGGCCTGTGAAGAGGTGATGCAGTTTCAGGCAGATATTTATCAGCAAGATAAAAAAGAGCGCCGGACTTTCCGTTGGCCTGCTTGGGGCTCTGTCACGGTAGGCCTTATTGCTGCATTAAGTACGGGGTGGGCGGTCGTGAATTATATGCCAGCTCAAGCGACGTCAGTGTTGACACAAGTGACGGAGCCAAGAGTAGAGCCAACACCAACCGTCGTCAGCCAACAGTTAACGGATGAGCAGCGTGCTTTATTGTTAACACAAAAACAGTCGAACCTCGCTGTAAATGATTTGTATCGTTTGTGGGGGTATCAAGCATCGGTTCGCGATAACCTTTGTTTGTCAGAACCGCAGTCGACTATGCGTTGTGAGCGTAAAATGGCGACTTGGCCGCTGTTGATGCAACAAAATCGCCCTGTGATCTTGGAGTTGAATTATCAAGGTGATGTTGGGTATGTCATTCTATATGCCGTCGGTAATGACCAAGCTGAAGTGCTCAATGGTAAGCAGCGTCTCCGTCTGCCAATTTCATGGTTAAAGCCGTTGTGGCAGGGCAATATTATCGAACTGTGGCATGCTCCGCTGAATGAAACATTACGTTTAGACATGGAAGGCCCTGCGATTGAAGTATTAGACCGATTATTAGCAGAAGCGGTGAGTGAGCCACTGCTTGAAACGTCTATTTTTGATGGTGCGATGAAAGAGCGAGTCGAGTTATTTCAACGCTGGCAAGGAATTGGTGTCGATGGTATTGCAGGTAAGCGAACGCTAGACCGACTTCAGCAAAATGTTCAGCCAGATGCGCCTCAACTGGCGAGAATAGAGAAGGAGGACGCATAATGTCAGCTGTGAAACATATAGGTCTGTTCTTGCTGCCAATCACTGCTTCTGCTATTGGAGTCGCTTGGTACTTAGATCTCTTTGCACCGAGTGTTGAAGTAGATACAACGTCCCCGATAGAAAAGGTCGAAGTGGTATCACCTTTCAAAGTATTAGACTATCCAGAGAACACCCAGTTGGCCCAATTGCCAAGAGAGTGGCCAAGTGCAGAGCTATCGCGTGATTTTGGTACATTTACCACCCCCGATGAATACACGAGCCATACACCAAGCAGAGATGAAACACGCAACTCAGCATCAACCCAAACGACTTCTCCTGCTGAAGAGGACCTCGGGTTGTCTTTGGATGATCTGGATTTATCCTCATTATCTCCTGATTTAGCTAGGAAGGTCGAAAATGCCTTATCCCGAGATGATGACAACTCTTCATCACAAACGGCACGCGTGAACGATTTAGAGCGCAACGCTCACCAGTGGCAAGGGCGTCTACCTGCGCTTAATTTGCAAACCCATATGTACGCTAGTGATGAAAATCGCCGTTGGGTGAAAATTAACAATGTTGAGTATCATCAAGGGGATGTCGTTGATGATCAGGTCACTCTAAGAGAAATACAACCGCAAGCTGTGATTGTTGAGTTCCAAGGTGAGCAAATTCGTATACCAGCGTTGTATGAGTGGAAAGGCTAACTCTTGTAGAAACACATCAAGCCAGCGAAATCATATCGCTGGCTTTTTATTTTTCAGAGCATCTTTTGCATCTATTCTGGTGATGATTTTTAGATACTCAAACAAGCAAAATATAGCTTTTCTCAGTCGTTTAAATAGCACCAATATCATTCATCTATTGATAGCGCGATTCCAGTCAGCGTTGTGTAAAAAGACACCATCTTCACGAACTTCGGAGTAATGACTTGGTCCACGTTAGACCCCATCACATAATAGGAGTCTAAACAGAGACACATGCGTATTCTGATTTTTTCTTTAAGTATTGTTGCATCGACAAGCTATGCAGCAAAGCCAGACCCATTCCCAGTTACACCAGATAGTCGCGGGCAAGATTTCATGGTCAGTGCGACGAATCCTTACGTGAGCAGTACCGGTTACTCAATATTGAAAGAAGGCGGTAACGCTGTTGATGCTATGGTCGCGATGCAGATGGTGATGTCTGTCGTTGAGCCAGATATGACCGGAATTGGCGGCGGGACTTTCGCGCTGTTTTATCAACATGACGAGAAAAAATTTCTGGCCCTTGATGGTCGAGATGAAGCGCCCTCTAGCGCGAACCCTGAAATGTTTGTTGAGAATGGGGAAGTACTCAGTCGCAACGAAATATTAGGCCCTCGTTCTGTTGCGGTTCCGGGCACGTTGCGGTTGCTTTACACCACTCATGAACAATACGGCAAGTTGCCATGGGCAGAGCTGATTAAGCCGGCGATTACATTGGCGAGCAATGGGTACGCGATGAACAGCTACACCTACGACATCGTAGTAAGAGAGCAAAGCCGACTTGAGCAAGATCCGGAAGTGAAAGCCTTGTATTGGCAAGGGGACGATATTAAGCCGACGGGAACCTTGATGAAGAACCCTAAGATGGCTGAGACGCTGAGGAAGATCGCGCAACAAGGCGATAGTTACCTTTATGGTGGTGAGCTTGGTCAGCACATCGTAGAGACGGTTAATAGTCGTATTGACGACCAACACGAGAAGTTGTCTTTAGAAGATTTTAAACATTACCAAGTGAAGCAGCGTGACATCATTGAGAGCGACTACCGTGGGAATAAAATCGTCTCTTTTGGTTACCCAGCTTCGGGCGGTGTGATGGTCGCTCAGAGTCTTGAACTGCTTGCACCCTATGACATTGCCCATATGGCGAAAACGGATGTGGAACCTTGGCGTCTCATGACTGAAGCGATGCGAATTGCAAAAGCCGATCGTATTGCGTATGCCGGAGATCCGGATTATGTGGAAGCGCCAGTTGAACAGTTGTTGTCTAAAGCCTATCTAGATCAGAGACGTGATTTAATCCCCGATAATGGCACTTTAAAAGAGGATCCAAAAGCAGGACAGATAACGCAAACTCAGTATGCGCAATATCAAGGCTTCGAGAGCAAAGATACAGGGCATATTTCTATCGTCGATAGAGATGGAAATGCAATAGCAATGACTAGTACGGTAGGAACGGGTATGGGCTCGGGTGTGATGGTCGATGGCGTTATCTTGAACGCGCAGATGGCTAACTTCTCACCTCTGCCAACGGTTAACGGCAAACCTACGCAAAACTCAATTGAAGCGGGCAAGCGTCCACGTTCGGCTATTACGCCATTAATGGTGATGGACAGTGATGATAATTTGCGTTTGGTGGTTGGGTCACCAGGTAGTTCACAAATCCCGGGGTATGTACTCAAAACCGTGGTTGGGGTGCTGGATTGGAACTTATCAGCGCAAGAGGCTATTGACTTACCAAACATCCAGTATGGCACTAAGATAGACCGCACCAAGTCTTATGACCCGACTGGTTTGCTGGTGGAAAAGAAAACGTTCGCAGAAATGTTGGTGCCTGAGTTTATGGAGCTTGGCTACCCAGTGCACGTTATTCCAGTGGTAAGCGGTTTGAATGCAATTGAGCTAAAAGATGGCAAGCTTTATGGCGCAACGGATCGTCGTCGAGCCTCTAGTTCAATGGGGGAGTAGTACTCACTTCTATCAAACGAAGCAAACTAAAAAGCCAGTCAATATCGACTGGCTTTTGCGTTCTTTTTAAAGATAAAAGCGTAAGGGTTTATGCCCAACCCGCAGGAGAGCGCTTTCTACGAGGCATGACATGCGGAAGAATCAAACCAAATAGTAAACCTAAACCTGCGACACCGCCGCCATAAGTGAAGTACTTAAGCAGCATGTCATCTTTTTGTGTATCCAGTTTTGCGCGTAGCTCGCGGTTTTCTGTTTCAACAGAAGTAAGCTGATCGCTGATCTCAGAGTATTTATTTTCTAGATCTGAAATTTGTTGGTTACGTGTTTCGAGAGAGGTAACAAGACCTGCTTTCTCTGCATCAGAAGTTTGACGAGCATTAGCAAGCTGCTCTTTTACTTCGGCTAGCTCTTTCTCAATGCGAGGAAGGCGAATTGCCATGCTCTCTTGGTTTGTCACAAACTTGCTTTGTACCCAACCAGTGCGACCACGGTCATCACGAACTTGCGTGTAGCCAGTATCTCGGTTGGTTTTAATCAGTTGTACTTTAGAACCGGCGTTAACACTACCAATAATACGGTAGGTGTTATTTGGACCTGAGTGCATAAAAGTGAAGAGGTCATCAGAAATATAACGGTCTGCTGCTAGGGCCGCTGGCGCTGCTAGCAAAGTAAACAAAACCGTGATGATTAGTTTTTTCACAGTAAATCCCTTAACGATTTTTCTTGGAGACAGCGTTGGCACCGAATGATTGGAGCCGGAAATAGACGAATAGTATGCAGTTTCAAACTTCGGTGCAACAAAGAAGGGAGGCAAAGCCTCCCTTTCTGTGCGTTTGAGTCAATAATGACAAAGCGCTTACATTCTATTGACGAGTGTCTTAAGCGAACATCGCTTGAAGTCCGTAGAAGAATACTACGGCCAATAACGCACCCGCTGGTAGTGTAACGATCCATGATGCCACGATGTTACGAACTACGCCTAGGTTCAGTGCTGCGATACCACGAGCAAAGCCAACACCGAGAACCGCACCAACCAATGTTTGAGTGGTTGAAATTGGCAGGCCTGTACCAGACGCTAGAACTACCGTACATGCTGTTGCTAGCTGTGCTGCAAAACCGCGGCTAGGCGTTAGCTCAGTGATGCCTGTACCAACGGTTGCCATTACTTTGTGACCTAGTGTTGCAAGACCGACCACGATACCAATACCACCAAGAGGTAGAATCCACCAAGCGATGGTGCTTTTCGTGCTGATTTCGCCCATGTGTTCAACAGTCGATACGACAGCAGACAGTGGACCAATGGCGTTTGCAACGTCGTTTGAACCGTGTGCAAATGCCATCGCACAAGCGGTGATAACCATCAGAACGCTGAAGATACCTTCCACGCCAGAAAAGCTGCGGTCTTCTTCGCGATTAGCGAATTTTTTCTGGATGTATACGTAGCCGCCAATCATCACAAGTGCTGAAACTGCTGCTGCCCACATCCAGGCTTCACCATTGGTCAGGTGAAGACCAACGTGTTTTAGACCTTTTTTGATGGTTACAAGTGCAATCACCATTGTTGTGATGAACATGTAAACAGGTACAAAACGTTTCGCGTTAAACAGAGGGTTCTCAGTATCAAAAATCAGGCGCTGTGCGCTGACAAAGATAACGTAAGCAAAGAAACCTGAAATCACTGGCGTAATAATCCAGCTACCAACAATGCCTTGAACGCTGCCCCAGTCAACCGCTTCAGTACCTACTGATACGCATGCAAAACCAATGATTGCACCGATGATTGAGTGAGTCGTTGATACTGGCCAGCCCATGTAAGAAGCAAGAAGCAGCCATGTACCTGCTGCTAAAAGCGCAGACATCATGCCGTAGACAAGAACATCTGGTTGACTAGCAAATAAAGAAGTTTCGATTACACCTTTACGGATAGTGTCGGTTACTTCACCGCCTGCAAGGTAAGCACCTGCAAATTCGAAGATCATCGCAATGATGATAGCTTGTTTTACAGTTAGCGCTTTTGAACCTACAGATGTACCCATCGCATTAGCAACGTCGTTCGCGCCAATACCAATCGCCATCATGAAACCAAAAATCGCTGCAACAATAATCAGGACAGTGCCGTAGTTCGCAAGGATATCCATCGTAATACCTAGTTGTTTTATAACAAGCGGAACAAAATTTTACGCGCGCCAAACCATAAGACGATGAAAATAGTCATCGTCCCTATGACACGTGTTAATTATGCTCTTCGTTATGTCGTTAACTTTATGTTTTAAGATCGAGATAGCATGACTTCCAAACGAGCACCTACGCGCTGCGCTTGGTCGGCAATACCACCTACCCATTCAAGAATCTTGTATAGGAACATGACATCGATAGGGTTCATGTCAGCTTCAATCACCATCAACTGTTGGCGAAGTTCAATCTGCATGGCATCGGTATCATCTTCGATAACGTCTAATTGATGAATCATTTCAGCGACGAGCGTCACTTCACGGCCTTTGAAGCCGGTTTCTAGCAATTCATCAAGTTCATTGATTACCTTTTGCGCCTGATCGGCAGCATCAAGACAACGTTGAACGTAAGCGAGGAAGTTTGGTTGGAGAGCCTCAGGGATGACAAGTTGACGACCATATACACGGCCAGCAATGTCTTTTGCCAGGTTTGCAAGTTTGTCCTGTTGAGTCAAAAGCTCAAGCATGTCAGTACGGTCGACTGGCATGAACAAACCGCGAGGCAGTTTTAGACGGATTTCACGTTTCAGCACATCCGCTTCTTTCTCTAGGTGAGAAATTTGTGCACGGATTTCTGCTGCTTTTTCCCAATCACCCTTTGAAGATACTTCAAAGAATTTCACCAAGTGTGAACAACATTCGTTGACACACACAACGTGGCGTTGCAAAGGCTTAATTGGGGACTTTGCAAATAACCCCATAATTGTATTTACTGGCATGGTCATTCAACCTAATAACTATAACCTTAAAAAAACATACACCATTTCTGAGTGCTTGGCGAAATGTTGAACGATGGCTATAAAGGCGCGCATGGTAACGCATTAAATCGCTCATTAAAACTGTTTTAGATCATCATTCCGGCGATATTTCTCTCTTGCCGTGTGAGAAATTACGCAATATCCTGTTTCTATCTGCTTTGAAAGGTATAGCTATGGAAACCGAAATAGAACTGAAGTTTTTTGTTTCTCCTGAATTTTCAGAAACTTTAAAAGAAAAAATTTCTGAGACAAAAGTACTTCAGCATAGTTGTCGTGACTTGGGTAACACCTATTTTGATACTGCCGATAAATGGCTTCGAAAGCACGACATTGGTTTAAGAATTCGCCGTTTTGATGATGTATTCGTCCAAACCGTAAAGACAGCAGGACGCGTCGTCGCAGGCTTACATCAAAGACCAGAATACAATGCTGAGCACACTAGCGACGAGCCTAATCTGTCGCTTCATCCTCTAGATATTTGGCCTCCAGGTAAAGATGCAGAAACGCTGCAATCCGAGCTTATGCCATTATTCTCGACCAACTTCACACGTGAACAATGGCTGATTGGCATGCCCGATGGCAGTCAGATTGAAGTTGCCTTTGACCAAGGCTTAGTTGTAGCCAAAGGTGAAGACGAAGAAGAGAAGCAAGAGCCGATTTGCGAAGTTGAACTGGAACTTAAGTCTGGCCAAACCGAAGCTTTATTCACGCTGGCACGCAGCTTTTGCGAGCAAGGCGGTATGCGCTTGGGTAACTTGAGCAAAGCGGCGAAAGGTTATCGACTTGCAAGCGGTTATGCGGGTGATGAAGTAAAATCATTGGCACTTGTGGACAGTAGTCCGACGGATACCGTTGAATTTTGCTTGATCAACTCTTTAGAGCACGCTTTGTCTCATTGGCATTATCACGAGCAAATTTATGCTGAGCGTGACAGCGTGGAAGCACTGCGTGAAATCAATAATGCCATTCGTTTCATTCGTCAAACATTGACTATTTTTGGCGGGATTGTCCCTCGTCGCGCGAGCGCGATTCTGCGCCAAGAGCTTAAATGGTTGGAAGAAGAACTGAGTTGGTTGGATGAGCATGCACACCTTGAAGAGCTTTTAGATGACAAAGGCAATGTGCTGCGCAAGTTGGATGCACGTAAGTTCTTAGTATCTGAGTTGACTCAGCAGTTACAAGAGTTGCCAAGCCGTGAAGAAGTGCTAGGGTTGCTCAATTCCGCTCGTTACACAGGGTTACTGCTGGATCTAAGCCGCTGGATCTTAGCGCGCGGTTGGCAGCCATTTCTTGATGAAAAAGCACGTGAAAAAATGGCAAGTAATATCATGCCGTTTTCAGTTACTCAGCTCGATCGCACTTGGGCTGAGCTAATGGAAGCTTTCCCAGCAGAGCGCGATTTGACGGCGCAAGAGTACGTTGATCAGCGTTATCGCTTATTGCGTAACCTCTATACTGGTATTGGTTTCGCGAGTTTGTATAACTCGGATGAGCGTAACAGCTTCCGTTTACCATGGGCGGATCTGGTGCATGGTATCGATGATCTGCTAATGCTGAACCATTTGCTCCCGTTGGTTGATATGCTGGAAGACGCAGAAAAAGAGCAGTTAGAACGCTGGTTGCACCGTCAAGAGCGCTCAATTTTGCATGCAATGGATCAAACCCGAGCGATCAGTGTGGAAGTACAGCCTTATTGGCGTGAATGATCGTTCTGGTGGTAACGACAAAAAAATAGGACCGCATGGTCCTATTTTTTTGTCTCTGTTTTACGTTGTTGTAGCTCTTTTTCCATGAAATCGAGTCGTTCTAGTATTTGCGCTTGTTGGGTTAGGAGCTGCTCGAGCATACGTTCTTTATTGATTGAACTGTGCGTCTGTTGTTTCGTTGGGGCAGTAAGGATAGAGGTGATAAGACCCGAGATCATACCAAAGATACCCACCCCGCAAACAATGATGATGACAGCCAAAAACTTTCCTATGGAGGTCACTGGATAATGATCGCCGTAACCAACCGTTGAGATTGTTACAAATACCCACCACAAAGCATCGGCGCCAGTACGAATATTCGCTTCTGGGTTTTTCGCTTCGATAAACAGCATTGCACTAGAACCGAGTGTTATGAGGATAACCATCAATAGCAGTATAGAGGCGACCGTGGTTTCGCGGCGGTTTTCTTTGAGCTGATGCAAAATGAACTTTGACGAACGCAGTACTAATACCACTCGCATAATATGAAAAATACGAGCAAAGCGCAGGGGCTCTATCAATGGGATGCTCGCCACGAAATCTATCCAATGACGTTTAAGGAATAACCAGCGATCTGTGGACCGGATCAAATCAATGGTGAGCTGTAGTAGAAAAATACTACAGATTATGAAATCCAGACCGATAAGAACTTGACGGGTTTCGTGATCGATCGGGAAAAACAACAAGCCAGAGATCACAAATAGTGCCATAAAAGACAATATTAGTGACAACAGGCCCATCGGTCGTGTGCTGTCTTTGATATCATTGTTTTTCATACGAAGCTCAAAATAAATCGCGTAACCACGCAAAGCGCGAACATAACTATAAGTAATATAAAGATTATAGATAAAGACTATATAAGACTCGGTGGAGAACTGACAATGGAAAAGCTGGCATTTAAGCCATGGGAAAGGGTCATATCCGACATTCGACTGGTGCCTAAAATGGTCATGTTGATGGTCTTCAGTACTGTCCTGATCGTGGCAAAACAACTGTGGGACGCAAACACTTTTTACGACTCACTTTTAGCGGCGACACAAAACGCGCAAGTTGCCCAACAGCATTATGAAGCATACTTAACGCAAGTTGCTTGGCAAACCGCCTTATTGATAGTGGTTTTTGTCGTGCTCTTATTAGCGGCGGCTAGAGTGATGTTGCGTCAAACACAGTATCTGAGCGACGCGATCAAACTGATGGCGAGCAAGAACCTCTCTGTTCCATTTGGTATGGATTGTAAAGATGAATACGGAGATGTGGCACGTGAATTAGAAAAGACACGTCGACAATTGCACGATGTGATTCAAATGCAAATTAATGCGTCTGATGAATTATCAACGCTCACCGAAGTCATGACACTGAGCATGTCGGAAACGAAGGAATCGGCGCAAGAAGAGTTTAACGAAATTGATCAACTTGCTACGGCGATGAGTGAAATGTCGTCGACGGTCCAAACGGTTGCGGAACATGCCCAGACGGCATCTTCTCTAACAGAGCAAGCTTCCGCACAAGCAATTTCTGGTCAGCAGTTCTTGCAAAGTACAATGGCGAAAATGAGTGAACTTTCGTCGGATATCGCTTCATCGGCACAAGCGGTTAACCAAGTTGAAGAACGTGTTGAAGCCATTGGTAGCGTTGTGGGGACGATTCAAGGCATTTCTGAACAAACCAACCTGCTTGCACTGAATGCGGCGATTGAAGCGGCGCGAGCTGGCGAGGCTGGGCGGGGTTTTGCTGTGGTTGCAGATGAAGTTCGTAACCTTGCCCAACGCACACAACAAGCGACGGTAGAAATTCAAGAGATGATCGCACAGCTGCAAACCAGTGCTGAATCTGCGGTAGAACTCATGGAAAAAAGCGTTGTAGAAGCGGCAGATGGAAACGAGCTGGTTTCTAATGCTGGATCTGAGCTCGATGGTATTGTTGGGCAAGTGACGCAAATCAATGACATGAACTTCCAGATCGCGACGGCGTCTGGTCAGCAAAGCAGTGTTGCAGAAGAGATGAGCCAAAACCTCACCAATGTACGTGAGTTGGTTGAAGCCTCAGTTGTTGTTGTTACCGAGCTGCTAGAAACCTCTGAAATGATGCAAAATAATGCAGGTGAGCTAGACAAGAAGATCAAATCTTTCCAAGTTTAATATTCGATCCCGAACTTTTGATAAAACGCCCACAAACCTTTTGTGGGCGTTTTTATTTGCTTTCAGTCTGGTATAAAGAATGAGTTACCGTGCTTTTCAAACAAGGAAGAAAAATGCAGCTGCCTTCGCCACTGATTTCTATCGCTGAATCTGCCGTACAAAACGCCCAAGACGCAGGTTATTTTCCCCTTTGGCCCGATGAGGTTGCGCAGCAATTTCGTTATGTGGCGGGCTTAAGCCAGTTTATAACTGAAGCCATTCATCGCGATGAAGTCCTAGCCCGTGAGTTGCCAAGTATGTTAGCGCAGCCAAGTCGTCAGGAGTCTTACCGCTCACGCCTTGCTGAACTGTTGGAACAATGTCCTGATGAGATGTCTGGTCATCGCGTATTGCGTCAGTTTCGCAATCGAGAAATGGTGTACATTGCGTGGAAGGATTTCACGCATGCATGGTCTCTAGAGACGTCTTTAAGCCACTTATCTGAGTTGGCAGAAGCGATGATTTTTGAAACCTATCAATGGCAATATCAAGTGTGTTGTCAGGAGTGGGGCACGCCAACAAGTGAGGACGGTGAAGTGCAGCCGATGTTAATTATCGGCATGGGGAAACTGGGTGGTGGCGAGCTAAACTTTTCTTCCGATATTGATCTAATTTTCACGTATCCAGAGAATGGCGAAACCCAAGGCGCACGCCGCAGCATTGCCAATGCCCAGTTCTTTACTCGTCTTGGTCAACGCATCATCAAAGCGCTCGACCAACAAACCTTCGATGGTTTTTGCTACCGCGTCGACATGCGACTTCGCCCATTTGGAGAAAGTGGCCCCTTGGTAATGAGCTATGCCGCACTTGAAGATTATTACCAAGAGCAGGGGCGAGATTGGGAACGTTACGCGATGATCAAAGCTCGGGTGATGGGATGTGAGATGTACCCGCAGTATCAAGAGCTACGCCAAATGCTGCGCCCTTTTGTTTTTCGTCGTTATATTGATTTCAGTGCGATTCAATCTTTGCGTCGAATGAAGTCGATGATCAGTAGCGAGGTTCGCCGCCGAGGGTTGAATAACAACATTAAGCTAGGTGCGGGTGGCATTCGAGAAATTGAATTTATCGCTCAAGTTTTTCAATTGATTCGAGGTGGTCGAGAACCTTCTTTACGTAATCGAGGGCTGTTGGAAACGCTGCAAGGCATTGAAGAACTGGCATTGCTTACTCCACAAGAAGTCAGCGATCTAGAAGCCGCATACAAGTACTTGCGTCAATTAGAAAACTTGTTGCAAGCAATGGCGGATAAGCAAACCCAGACGCTGCCTGATTGCGAAACCGAACGCTTAAAGCTCGCCACCGCGATGAAAATGAGCTGTTGGGAGCAATTGATTGAGCAAACCCAGCAGCATATGGCAAATGTTCACCAAGTTTTTGAATCACTAATTGGTGATGATGAAGAAGACGAGGGGACTACCGTTGCTCGTCATTTTCATGAGCTATGGGATATGGCCGACAAACAAGATGTTCTTGAGCATATCTTGCAGCAGGATATTCAGATTGAAGACTTTGCTTCATGCGCGAAAACCATCATCAACTTTAAAACCGATCTGGCCAAAAAAACGTTAGGCCCACGTGGACGCGAAGTGCTCAATCGTTTGATGCCGAAAGTGTTTGATGCGGTCTTTGCCCATCCTGATGCACAGTTTGGTTTATCTCGTGTACTTCACTTGCTACACAACATCTGCACTCGCACGACTTACTTGGAATTATTGGATGAGCATCCAGCGGCTCTGGTGCAGCTCGTACGTTTGTGTACCGCAAGCCCAATGATTTCAGAGCAGCTGTCTCGTTATCCTATCTTGCTTGATGAGTTGATCGACCCTGCGCAGCTGTACAATCCCATTCCATTAGACAGTTACCGTACAGAGCTACGTGATTATTTGGCGCGTATTCCTGAAGATGATATGGAACAGCAAATGGAAGCGTTGCGTCAGTTTAAGCAAATTTGTATTTTGCGTATTGCAGCGGCAGATATTGCTGGCGCATTGCCAGTGATGAAAGTGAGTGACCATTTAACTTATTTAGCGGAAGCTATCGTTGATGCGGTGATCAGTCAGGCTTGGTTGCAAGTGTCTGAAAAGTACGGCGAGCCAACGCATGTGAAAGATCGTGAAGGTAAAGGCTTTGCTGTAATTGGCTATGGTAAAGTCGGAGGGTGGGAGCTCGGCTATAACTCCGATTTGGATATTGTCTTCATGCATGACTGCCCCGTCAATGTCTACACTGACGGCAAGAAAGAGATTGATGGTCGTCAGTTCTACCTTCGTTTAGCACAGCGTATCATTCATATTTTCTCCACTCGCACCGCTTCCGGTATTTTATACGAGGTCGATACCCGATTGCGTCCGTCCGGTGCATCGGGTTTGTTGGTTAGCCCAACGGACGCGTTCGACGACTATCAACATCAAGACGCGTGGACATGGGAGCATCAAGCACTTGTCCGCGCGCGCATGATTTATGGTGATGAACCACTGGCGAACGCATTTCACAATACGCGGCATGATGTGTTGTGCAAAGCACGCGATCAAGCTGAACTGAAAAAAGACGTTGTCGAAATGAGAGAAAAAATGCGCGGTCATCTTGGGGGGAAAAAGCCAGGCCGCTTTATGCTCAAGCAAGATGTGGGTGGGATTACCGATATCGAATTTCTCGCTCAGTACCTAGTGCTCAACTATAGTCACGATAAGCCGAAATTGACGCGTTGGTGTGATAATGTGCGCATCTTTGAAACGCTCATTGCGCAAAATGTCATGGACGAAGACCAAGCAATGCAGTTGATACGTGCCTACACGACAATGCGCAACGAAATACACCGCCGAAATCTACTCAATTTAGACGCTGATGTGGTGGAAGATAAGTTTGTTGCCGAAAGGGAGTGGGTAAAACAGGCTTGGAATCAGTGGTTCAGTTAAGACCATATATTTAGCCTCGATAAGGGCTGTGATAAACTCACTTCGATTTAATTTTTGGAGACCAACAATGAAACCAATTCTACCTGATTACAACAGCGCTGGTGTGCTCATCATCGGTGATGTCATGCTAGATCGTTACTGGTATGGCCCAACCGGGCGCATTTCTCCTGAAGCGCCGGTTCCTGTTGTAAAAGTAGAAAACAATGAAGAGCGTCCTGGTGGTGCTGCGAACGTTGCGATGAACATCGCATCACTAGGTGGCCATGCTCACATTGTTGGTCTTACTGGGGAAGATGAGCCTGCAAAAGTGCTGACGGAGACGCTGAGCTCACTCAATGTGAAGTGCGATTTCGTTGCACTGCCTGATTACCCAACGATTACGAAGCTTCGCGTAATGAGCCGTGGACAACAGCTTATTCGTCTCGACTTCGAAGACAAGTTTGAAAACACAGATTCTGCACCTGTGTTATCACGTATGGATGTCGCACTGCCAAACGTTAAAGCCGTGATTATGTCTGACTACGCAAAAGGCTCGTTAGAGCATGTTCAGGCATACATTCAAAAAGCGCGCGCAGCAAATATTCCGGTTTTCATTGACCCGAAAGGTGCGGATTTTGAACGCTACCGTGGCGCAACACTTCTTACGCCAAACATGAAAGAGTTCGAAGACGTTGTAGGTAAAGTGAAATCTGACCAAGAGCTAGTAGAGAAAGCACTGGCTTTGGTTGAAGAGTTTGAATTTGAAGCGCTTTTAGTGACACGCAGCGAAAACGGAATGACCTTGATTCGTCGTGGTCAGGAACCGTTCCACCTTCCAACTCAAGCGAAAGAAGTGTACGACGTGACAGGTGCGGGCGACACGGTTATCTCTGTATTGGCAGCGTCTGTTGCCGCAGGCAAATCATTTGAAGAAGCGTGTGCATTAGCAAACGCAGCGGCAGGTGTTGTGGTTGGTAAACTAGGCACGTCAACGCTTTCTGAGATTGAATTAGCAGAAGCGGTACATGGCAGCCAAGACACGGATTACGGTGTGATTTCAGAAAAAGCACTGATCGAAGCGGTGAAAAAAGCACGAGCTCGTGGCGAGAAAGTCGTTATGACAAATGGCTGCTTTGATATTCTGCACGCTGGGCATGTGTCTTACTTAAACCATGCTGCTGAACTGGGCGATCGCCTAATCGTTGCGGTAAATACCGATGAGTCAGTAAAACGCCTTAAAGGCCCTGGTCGTCCGGTAAACCCAACCGATCGCCGCATGGCGGTGTTGGCAGGTTTGGGCGCTGTGGATTGGGTTGTACCATTTAGTGAAGATACGCCGCAGCGTTTGATCTCAGAAGTTCTACCAAGCTTGCTAGTAAAAGGCGGTGACTACAAACCAGAAGAGATTGCTGGTGGTAAAGAAGTCATTGCGGCGGGTGGTGAAGTTCGTGTATTGAACTTTGAAGATGGCTGCTCGACCAGTGAAATCATTAATGCAATCAAAGGCGGTAAGGGCTAAGCCTGCTGTTTGTTAGCATTGAAATGCTATTTGCTCATAAAGGTCGCTAAGTGCGGCCTTTTTGATACTTGATGCTCAGAGACACTTATAGGCTCTGAACTATAAGTAATAAAAAACGCCAGCTGATAACTCAACTGGCGTTTTTTATTTATTAAGGCCTGAAGTATTCAGTTCGCGGTTATTTTGCCGCTTTCAAACCTGCATCAACATCCAAGATGTCTTGTTCGCTTAGCGTACCAACGGCTTGGCGTAGCTGAAGAACACTTAAAATGTAGTCGTAACGAGCGTTCGATAGGTTTTTGTTCGCATCGTATAGACGACGAGTCGCGTCCAGTACATCAACGATAGTACGAGTACCTACATCAAAGCCAGCTTCTGTTGCTTCTAGTGCAGAGCGTGCAGAAATAACCGCTTGCTCATACGCACGTAATGCGCCGATAGAGGCGTTAATGTTGTTGTTTTGTGCGCGAACATCTTTTACTACGCTACGGTACTGTGCTTCAAGATCTTCGCTTGCTGCCACGTACGCGTATTCAGCCTGTTTGGTTTGAGAGGTTACGTTACCACCTGTGTATAGCGGTACTGCAAGGTTCACACCAATATTGAAGTTGTCTGTCGTGTTATCACGAGAGCTATGAGAAGTATCACCGTAGTTGTAACCACCATCTAGAGAGAGCGTTGGTAGGTGGCCAGAGCTTGCTAGTGAAATATTGTCACGCGCAATGTCTTGAAGAATACGTGAAGATAGCAAGGTCAGGTTTTTGGTTTTTGCTTCATCAATGAGCGATTCAGCTGGTACGGTCGATGGGCTAGCAGTGAAGCGGCCAGTGTCCAAAATGTTGAGATCTTTGTGCTCTTGGCCTGTAATTTCACGCAGTGACTCGTAGCTATTAGTGAGCGCGTTTTCTGCCAACACTTCGTCCGCTAGCACTTGGTCGTACTGAGCTTGTGCGTCATGCACGTCAGTGATTGCAGACAAACCTACTTCAAAACGCTGT
Organism: Vibrio sp. YT-17; assembly: GCF_033337375.1. Classification (NCBI taxonomy): domain Bacteria; kingdom Pseudomonadati; phylum Pseudomonadota; class Gammaproteobacteria; order Vibrionales; family Vibrionaceae; genus Vibrio; species Vibrio sp. YT-17. The sequence continues at coordinate 153,505 of NZ_JAWOQP010000001.1, read as the reverse complement.
TTAGTTTGCTCAAGTTGACGGCCAACCGCGGCTTTTTCTGCACGTACGAAAACAAGATTATCTTGTGCGCGTAGAACTTCAAAATACGCTTGTGACACGCGAAGAATCAGTGCCTGTTGCGTCGCAGCGTAAGTTGCGTCTGCTTGGCGAGCACTTTTCTCAGCAGTATCTAGAGAGATCCAAGATGCGCGGTTGTAAAGTGCTTGTGAAAAGCTAACGCCAGCGGTTAGTGCGTTGCCATCGTTTGATACGTCGCTAATTAGATTTGAATCGTATTCAGTATCACCACGAGTTAAATTGTAACCCGCAGTAAGGTTAATTTGTGGTAATAGAGCACTACGGCTTGAGGTGATTGCTTCGAAAGCTTGGTCACGTTGTGCTGCTACACTGAGCAATTGTGGATCATTTTGTTTTGCCAAGTCGTAGATTTCAGCCAAAGAGTCTGCGAACGCAGACGTACTCATGCTACCTAGCGCTGCACTGATAAATAGTGGAAGCAATTTTTTCATTTTCTATTCCCGCGGTCCATAGATTGGTTAATTCTCAGTAGTTTAACTCAATTTGCACGATATTTACTCTAAAGTTTGCACTTTTTTACACGTAATTATCCACTTGTGCAATAAATTTTTAGCAAAGACTTAAATTAATTTGTAACTATTATACAAAAAGTTGAGCCAAGTCCTTTGAGCAAGCGAATAACAATGAGTAAACTACAGGATTCACTCAGAGAGGTGTTGAATGCAACAGCGTGACAAACAACAACAAGATTTTACTTCGCGAGATGTAAAAGTCATCTCGAAAGAAACCTTATTTGAAGGTTTTTTCAAAATGGTGAAATACCGCTTTCAGCATAGGCTATTTGCTGGTGGTTGGAGTGGAGTTGTCGAACGAGAAATGTTCGAGCGTGGTCACGCAGCAGCGATGCTTCCTTATGATCCAAAGACGGACCAGGTCGTAATCATTGAACAGATTCGTATTGGCGCGTTGGAACATGAACACCCTTGGCAGCTAGAAATTGTCGCCGGTATGATTGACCGCGATGAATCTGCTGAAGCCGTAATTCGTCGAGAGGCTGTCGAAGAAGCGGGGATTCAGGTGGGGCGCGTTATACCTGTCACTTCTTATTATCCTTCGGCTGGTGGTTGCTCGGAAAAGCTAGACGTCTTTGTTGGTGAAGTGGATGCGTCTAAAGCGCACGGCATTCATGGTTTAGACTATGAGAATGAAGATATCCGAGTTCATGTCATGAGTCGTGAAACGGCGTATCAATGGGTGAAGGACGGAAAATTTGAAAATGGTGCGTCGATTATTGCGTTGCAATGGCTGCAATTACACCATCAAGAGTTAAAGTCAGAATGGGGACTATCCCAAACGGTGGAGAGTGAGTAATGGCACAATTGGCTGAAAAACAGAGATATCATGTTGATTTAGCTGGTCTTATGAGAACGTATGAGACCAACTACGCTAAATTGAATGCCTTATTGCCTGCTTCTGCTGAAGTTGGGGATGTACGTTGCTACCAAGCGGCGAACATGGTTTACCAATTGACCGTGAATGAAATCACAAAATACACCACAGTTGTTGAGATATGTCAGAGTGATGAAACGCCAGTGTTTCCTTTACCGACGATGTCTGTCAGGCTTTATCATGATGCGAGAGTAGCCGAAGTATGCTCAAGCGGAGAGTTCTCTCGCATAAAAGCTAAGTATGATTATCCCAATGACCAACTGATGCAGAAAGATGAAAAGCATCAATTAAACACATTCCTCGGTGAATGGCTGACGTTTTGTTTACGAAGTGGTATCAGTAGAACACCACTTGCCTTCAATTGATCGTCACTTCACTAAAGGAAAATAACAAATAACGATATAGTGGACGAATCAGGTTTTCATTTTGCAATCATCTAGTGACAGCATCAAACTTTTACAAATTACGGATACTCATCTGTTTGCTGCCGATGAGGGAAGTTTGCTAAGCGTAAAAACAGTCGATAGCTTTAATGCTGTTGTTGCTGATGTTTTACGCCGCAACGTGGCGTTTGATTACATCTTGGCGACAGGCGATATTTCCCAAGACCATAGTGCAGAATCTTATCAGCGCTTTGCCAACGGCATTGAACCGCTAGAGAAAGACTGCTTTTGGCTACCTGGTAATCATGATTACAAGCCTAATATGGGCAGTGTTTTGCCTTCGCCACAAATCAAAGCCGCAGAGCATGTGTTGCTTGGCGAGCATTGGCAGTTAATTCTTTTAGACTCGCAAGTTGTTGGCGTTCCTCATGGGCGCTTGAGTGATCAGCAATTAACGCTACTCGAAGAAAAGCTAGCCGAACACCCAGAAAGACACACACTTGTTTTGTTGCATCATCACCCGTTACTGGTCGGAAGCGCGTGGCTTGATCAACATACTTTAAAAGATGCCGAAGCGTTTTGGCAGGTTGTCGAGCGTTTTGATAACGTGAAAGGCATTCTCTGTGGTCATGTTCATCAAGATATGAATGTGCTTTACAAGGGCATTCGAGTGATGGCAACACCCTCAACTTGTGTTCAGTTTAAGCCTAACTCGGATGATTTTGCCCTTGATACCACTTCGCCTGGTTGGCGGGAGCTGCAACTACACGCTTGTGGCGATATTACGACCCAAGTAGGTCGGCTTCCTGATGGCCAGTTCCAACCAGACTTCTCTTCTAACGGCTACTAACGCGCCCGAGCTCTCTGTTCGGGCTCGCTTTTTTGTGCGAGATATCTATGAGTAAACCTTCACTTCTTCTCTATATCCATGGCTTTAATAGCTCTCCACTCTCCATGAAAGCGAATGTGATGAGAGCCTACTGCGAGCAACATAGGTCTGATATCAAGGTGATTGTTCCCCAGTTACCTTGTTATCCTCAGCAAGCGGCGAAAATGTTGTTGGATATTATCGAGCAATATAAAGATGACTATAAAATTGGTCTAGTGGGCAGCTCATTAGGCGGTTTTATGTCAACGTGGCTAAATGACAAGTTTGGGTTTAAAGCGGTAGTGGTTAACCCCGCAGTCAAGCCTTATGAGTTGCTAGTAGATTATTTGGGTAAGCAAACTAACCCATATACGCATGAAACCTATACACTTGAAGCTTGTCATATTGACGAGTTAAAAGCTCTTGATGTACAAAGCATCGCGTCGCCACATTCTTTTTGGTTATTGCAACAAACAGAAGATGAGGTTTTAGACTATCGACAAGCGGTAGATAAGTTTGCAGACGCTAAGCAAACAGTAGAACAAGGCGGTGATCACAGTTTTGTAGGCTTTGAGCGTTATCCTGCACAGATTATCGAATTTCTAGAACTGTAATTCGAAAGCGATTGGAAAAGGCTCATAGTTTTTATTGATATATCCAACCGTTTCTTGACATGGGCGGTATGCTTTCCGACTATGTTTTGCCAAAAGATCTTAAGGGTCGAGGACCCTGGCTACTTTGTTATGCATCATGTTTACAAACTCTTAGTGATGTGAACAGGGTGGCTTTTTCGTTTCCTGAGTATGGGTACGCCCATTGGTGATACTCAGGCAACAAGTAAACTTTGAGAATAATTCCGTATTATGACTGAACAATATAATGCTGGTGCCATTGAAGTACTGAATGGCTTAGAGCCAGTACGTCGCCGACCAGGGATGTATACGGATACAGCGCGCCCAAACCATTTGGGCCAAGAAGTTATCGACAACAGTGTCGATGAAGCGCTAGCCGGACATGCCTCAAAAGTACAAGTCATCCTACATGCTGACCAATCACTCGAAGTGATCGATGATGGTCGAGGCATGCCTGTTGATATCCACCCAGAAGAGAAAGTATCAGGCGTAGAGCTAATTCTATGTAAGCTACATGCGGGTGGTAAGTTCTCTAACAAAAACTACCAATTCTCTGGTGGTTTGCACGGGGTAGGTATATCTGTAGTAAACGCGTTGTCAAAACGCGTTGAAGTAACAGTTCGTCGTGATGGTCAAGTGTATGAAATTGCATTTGAACACGGCGAGAAAGTGTCTGATCTGACCGTAACTGGCACATGTGGTCGTCGCAATCGCGGTACCAGCGTACATTTCTGGCCTGATGCGAAGTACTTCGATTCGGCTAACTTCTCTGTGACGCGATTAGTCAACAACCTGCGCGCAAAAGCGGTTTTGTGTCCGGGCTTAGAAATCACATTAACCGACAAAGTTAATGACAAAGACTATAAGTGGTACTACGAAGATGGTTTGAAAGACTATCTTGCGGAAGGTGTAAAAGGCTATCCAGTTATTCCTGAAGAACCATTTACTGGTGAGTTCTTGGCGGATACTGAAGCGGCAAACTGGGCGGTAATTTGGCAGCCAGAAGGCGGTGAGATGATCACCGAAAGCTACGTTAACCTGATCCCAACCGCTCAAGGTGGTACGCACGTTAATGGTTTACGCCAAGGCTTGTTGGAAGCGATGCGCGAATTCTGTGAGTTCCGTAATCTATTACCTCGTGGTGTGAAGCTAACGGGTGATGACGTTTTCGACCGCTGTTCTTACGTGCTGTCGGTTAAAATTCAAGATCCACAATTTGCAGGCCAGACTAAGGAACGTCTCTCTTCTCGTCAAACCGCGGCATTTGTCTCTGGCGTTGTAAAAGATGCGTTCAGTCTTTGGTTGAACGAAAAGCCTCAGCTCGCAGAGCAATTGGCAGAAGTCTGTATCGCTAACGCGCACCGTCGTATGCGAGCGGCGAAAAAAGTCGTACGTAAGAAAGTGGCATCCGGCCCGGCATTGCCAGGCAAGTTGACCGACTGTTCTGCACAGGACTTAAGTCGCACGGAAATCTTCTTTGTGGAGGGTGACTCTGCGGGTGGCTCGGCAAAACAGGCTCGTGACCGTGAATTCCAAGCCGTGATGCCACTGCGTGGTAAGATCTTGAACACGTGGGAAGTCTCTGCCGATCAAGTTCTTGCGTCTCAAGAAGTACACGATATCTCTGTTGCTTTGGGTATTGACCCAGATAGCGACAACCTCGAGAGTCTTCGTTACGGTAAGATCTGTATCCTTGCCGATGCGGACTCGGATGGTCTTCACATCGCAACGCTGCTTTGTGCTCTATTTACTCGTCACTTCCGCGCACTAGTGGAAGCGGGTCATATCTATGTGGCGATGCCGCCTCTGTATCGAATCGACTGCGGGAAAGAAGTGTTCTACGCCCTCGATGATGATGAAAAAGATGGCATTTTAGAGCGCTTGTCGAAGAAGAAAGCCAAAATCAACGTGCAACGATTCAAAGGTCTGGGTGAGATGAACCCACTTCAGTTGCGTGAAACCACCATGGATCCGAACACGCGTCGCTTAGTGCAGTTAACCATTGACGACTCTACGGCGACCATGGAAATGATGGACATGCTGCTAGGTAAAAAGCGTGCAGATGACCGTCGTTCTTGGCTACAAAACAACGGCGACTTGGCAGAGGTGTAACGGATGTCTACAGAAATTACCTACGATGGCGTCGAACAATTGCCAATGCGCAAGTTCACTGAAGACGCTTATCTGAATTACTCGATGTACGTAATCATGGACCGCGCCTTGCCATACATTGGTGATGGCTTAAAGCCGGTTCAACGACGCATCATTTATGCGATGTCAGAGCTTGGTCTCTCTGCATCAGCAAAATACAAAAAATCTGCACGTACCGTTGGTGACGTGCTAGGTAAATACCATCCGCACGGTGATTCAGCGTGTTACGAAGCGATGGTATTGATGGCTCAGCCATTCTCTTACCGCTATCCATTAGTGGATGGTCAAGGTAACTGGGGTGCGCCAGATGATCCGAAATCATTTGCGGCAATGCGTTATACCGAAGCAAAACTGTCTAAGTTTGCTGAAGTATTGCTTGGCGAACTTGGCCAGGGCACGGTTGAATGGCAACCTAACTTTGATGGCACAATGAAAGAGCCACAAATGTTGCCAGCACGTCTGCCTCACATCCTGCTTAACGGTGTAACCGGCATTGCCGTTGGTATGGCAACAGACATCCCACCGCACAACGTTCGTGAAATCGCAGATGCGACTATTCATTTGATCGACAACCCGAAAGCAGAACTGCCGGACGTGATGCAGTATGTCAAAGGTCCGGATTACCCAACAGAAGCAGAAATCATCTCGCCGCAAGCGGATATCGAGAAGATTTACCGCAACGGTCGTGGCAGCATCAAAATGCGCGCGGTTTGGCATAAAGAAGGTTCTGATATTGTTATCACTTCTTTGCCTCACCAAGTATCGGGTGCCAAACTGCTTGAGCAAATCGCTAACCAGATGCGTGCGAAGAAGCTGCCAATGGTTGACGATCTTCGTGACGAATCGGATCACGAGAACCCAACGCGTATCGTTGTGGTGCCTAAGTCAAACCGCGTCGATTGTGACTTGTTGATGAACCACTTGTTCGCATCAACGGATCTTGAGCGCAGTTACCGCGTTAACTTGAACATGATTGGTTTGGATAACCGTCCTCAAGTTAAAGGTCTGGTGCAAATTCTGTCTGAGTGGATCGAGTTCCGTCGTACGACTGTGCGTCGTCGTCTACAACATCGCCTAGACAAAGTAATGGCTCGTCTACACATCTTGGAAGGTTTGTTGGTTGCTTACCTCAACCTAGATGAAGTGATTGAGATCATCCGTACTGAAGACGATCCAAAAGCGGTGCTGATGGAACGCTTTGGTATTACCGATATCCAAGCGGATGCAATTTTAGATACCAAACTTCGTCATCTAGCAAAACTAGAAGAGATGAAGATCCGTGGTGAGCAAGACGAGCTAGAGAAAGAGCGTGAGAAGCTAGAACAGCTACTCGGTTCTGAGCGTCGTCTGAACACACTACTGAAAAAAGAAATCAAAGCAGACGCAGAGAAATACGGTGATGACCGTCGCTCTCCAATGGTTGAGCGTGCAGAAGCAAAAGCGCTGACTGAACGTGACCTCGTACCAAGTGAGCCAATCACGGTTGTGCTTTCTGAGAAAGGTTGGATTCGTCACGCGAAAGGCCATGACGTGGATGCCGAAGGCTTAAACTATAAGTCGGGTGATAAGTATTTAGCGCATGCTCGAGGTAAGAGTAATCAGCCTGCGGTATTCCTAGGTAGTGACGGTCGAAGTTACTCTCTGGAATCGCACTCACTGCCTTCTGCTCGTAGTCAAGGTGAGCCGATTACCGGTCGCTTGAATATTACGGCTGGTAGCAGTATTCGCCAAGTCATCATGAGTGAAGAAGAGCAGCTGTGGCTGGTGGGCTCAGATGCAGGTTACGGCTTTGTATGTAAAGGCGCGGACTTGCTGTCTAAAAACCGCAGTGGTAAAGCGCTCGTCACTTTACCTGCCAACTCTGAGATCATGACGCCAAAAGAGATTGAAGATTTAGACTCTGATGAAATCTTAGCAATCACTAACCAAGGTCGCATGCTGCTGTTCCCAATCAAAGACTTGCCACAACTGGCGAAAGGTAAAGGGAATAAGATCATCAACATTCCTGCTGCTAAAGCAAAAGAGCGAGAAGAAGTACTATCTCACTTAATGTCTTTACCAAAAGGTGCATCGTTAACGCTGTACGCGGGTAAGCGAAAGTTGGGTCTTAAACCGTCTGATCTTGATAACTTCCGTGGCGAACGTGGTCGCCGAGGTGGGTTATTACCGAGAGGTTTGCAGCGAGTCACTCGCATTGAAGTTGAGCTAGATGATTCCGATACGACGGAAACACCGAGCGATAGCGAGTAACGCACAAATAAAAATCCCAGCCAATGGCTGGGATTTTTTATGCTTCTTGCTTGTCTTCGGCAATGGTGACTTTCAAGGTCATCTCTTTTCCTTTGCGAATGATACCGACGTCCACGGTGGTGCCAGGACGTAAATCGGTGACGATATCCATAACGCTCTGACGCCCTTGCACTTTATTGCCATCAATGCTGATAATGATGTCCTGCTTTTGGAAGCCTGCCGCATTGGCTGGACCATTTGGATCAATACCAAGTACGACAATACCACCTATGTGTTCATTTCCAAGTAGGCGAGCAGTGACCGCATTAATGTCTTGGCCGTCGATTCCAATATAACCACGAATCACGCGGCCATCAGCGATGATTTTCTGCATGATCTTACTCGCTAGCGGCGCAGGGATCGCAAAAGAAATACCGTAAGTTTCTAAGTCAGTCGCTTGCTGAAAAGAGGCGGTGTTAATGCCGACGAGCTCGCCTTGTGTGTTCACTAGGGCTCCACCAGAGTTACCTTCATTGATGGCGGCATCGGTTTGAATGAATGCTTGACGACCGTCGCTAATAGATGAACGACCTGTGGCAGAAATAATGCCGAACGTTGTGGTTTGTCCAAGGTTGTATGGGTTACCGATGGCTAGTACTACGTCGCCCACTTGTGGTTTGTAATTAGAGTTCAGAGGGATTACGGGCAAATTCGAACCTTCGACACGCAGCACGGCTATATCAGTACGTTTATCTGTCCCTACGAGCTGAGCCGCTGCGGCTCTGCCGTCTTGTAATGCCACAACAATTTGATCAGCTTGAGCAACCACATGATAGTTAGTAATGATGTAGCCTTTCTCACTAACAATGACACCTGACCCCAGGCCTTGAGTCGAGAGTTTACTGCGATCATTCTCAACATACTTACGACTGTAGATGTTTACCACTGCAGGCGCTGCTCTTCGGACCGCTTGATTAAACGTCAACTCGACTGATGCGATATTAACAGGTTGAGGATCAAGCGCGGCAGGAATTACGTTTTTGCGCAAAGATGGAACCGCCAGTAATACCACTGCGGCAGTAGCCAAGCCTAAAAAGACAGAACGTAATAAAAAGCTGAGCATATCCTCTCCATGCGTGAGCGCCAAAATGGCATCGAAGATGAAGAATAGCATTACATTGAAAAATAACAAAAGGGCAGCGCGTCATCGCGTTGCCCTTTTCATTAGTTATTGAGCGATAAGGAAAAGTGATCGAGCCTTATCACTCAGTACTATGCATCGAAAACCTTATTTTCTATCACTTTGAAAGTGGTTAACGAATGACAAGATAAATAGTACGCTCACCACGTTGAATATTAAGAGCCAGTACACCTTTGTGTTTCTCTACGATTGTACGAAGCTCGGCAAGGTTTTTCACTCGTTGACGGTTCACACCGATAATAATGTCACCTTGTTGTAATTGATATTGAGCAGCCGGAGAGTTATCTGCAACGCTCGATACTTTAACACCTTGGATTACATCACTTGGTGTTGTATTGCTTAATTCCGCCCCTTTGAGTCCCTCATGTAATGTCTCCGCTTTAGCTTTCATATTCGTAGATTCGCCAAGCGTTACATCAAAGGTTTTATTCTTACCATCTCGAACCACACCTAATGTGATTTCTTTACCTGCGCCCAGTGTTGCCACTTTTGCGCGGAGCTCTGAGAAAGTATTAATCGCTTTGCCGTTCACCGATACAATTACGTCACCGGCTTTTAATCCTGCTTTATCGGCTGCGCTGTCCGGTACGACTTGACCAATAAAGGCCCCTTTACTCGACTCGTAACCCAATGCATCAGCTAGCTCAGAGGTTACTTCGCCACCTTGCACACCCAACATGCCGCGTTTGACTTCACCAAACTCTAGAATTTGATCAGTGAGGTTTTTCATCATGTTTGATGGAATCGCAAAGCCAATACCCACATTACCGCCGTTAGGGCCTAAAATTGCAGTATTAATACCGATCAGCTCACCATTAAGGTTGACCAATGCACCACCAGAGTTACCGCTGTTAATTGCGGCATCGGTTTGGATGAAGTTTTCGAAGTTTTCAACGTTTAAGCCACTACGACCAAGGGCTGAAACAATACCCGAAGTTACGGTTTGACCGAGCCCAAATGGGTTACCAATCGCAACCGTAAAGTCACCGACACGCAGTTTGTCGGAATCCGCGACTTTAATCTGCGTTAAGTTTTTCGCTTTCTCTAATTTAAGTAACGCAACATCGGCCATTTCATCACCGCCAACGAGCGTAGCGTCATACTCGCGCCCGTCAAAGAGGCGAACTCGAATCTCATCTGCGCCCTTGATCACATGGTAGTTAGTGACAATATGGCCTTTCTTCGCATCAATAATGACACCAGACCCTAAACCTCTGAACGGGCGCTCTCGCCTTTGTTCCATAGGAAAGTCTGGGCCAAAGAAAAATTGAAATTGCTCGGGAATGCGGCTGGTTTGTACTTGTTTACCTTCTACAGCAATACTCACAACAGCTGGGGTCACCTTCTCAAGCATTGGTGCCAAGCTAGGTAACTGTTGGCCATCCACATTCAAAGGTAATGCGGCAGTGGCTTGAACTGGGGCAATAATCGACCCCAAACTCAGAGATAGAACGGTGAGCGCAAGCAGTGGTTTTTTCATCCAATAACTCCTCTTGAAACATGTCTGCCAAAAAGAAATATCCGAACGGTTAGTTCACTTTGTTAATAACTAATATAGGGTCTAGTTCGGACAATCAAAAGGGGAGGCAGTGCACATCCAAGTTAGAGCGAAGGTGAGGTGAAAAAGTTCAAAAAAGGGCCGATACAAATGTATCGGCCCTAGATAGAAGTAAGAGAGGATTATGATGCTTTTGCGGTTACCGCTTCGGGAGCATTAATGATTTCTTTCTCTTGATCCTTCAAAAGACCGGTGGCGCCATTAGCGTAGTCTTTTGGTTGTTCGTTAAACTCTGGTTGATCTTCTGCAATGGTTTCAGACGACATTGCCGTTTTCTTATCAAACGGGTTGTCTTGTTCTGGTAAGTTTGGCAAAAGCTCAGAAGAGGTCTTGGCCATATGTTGGTATAGCTTGGTGTAATCTTTACCTAGGGTGTCCAACATTTCTGCGGTTTGTGCAAAGTGATCGACGAGCTCTTGACGTTGTTGCTCTAATTCAAACTTGGCCGCTTCAAGTTCTTTCTGCACAGACTTTTGTTTCTTGTATTCAGGGGTGGTTAGTCTACTAATGACTACGCCTACGATTGTACCGACCAGCAAACCCACAATGGCATAAATCCAAGGCATAACTGCTCCTTATAGTTGTTTTAACAAGTCTTTTACTACTTAGTTACACGCGGTGCTCGTCCATGTTACTATGGCTTGAACAGCCGATAAAGAAAAATAGCAGTATGTCTTCGGGGACTGATAACTACTTCTCTCTATTCTCAAAGTTGACCCCGAGGTAACCCTTTTCTCTATACCTCTATACGACTTAATACGATGACACCACTACAACAATATCAAAAAGACATAGCAGAACACGGGTTTCAGCGTGATGAAGCTCAGTATCAAGCGGTCGTTGCATTAGACAAGCTTTACCATGCTATCGTTGAATTTCAGTCAGCGCCTGTGCCTCAGCTTTCCAAATGGCAAAAGCTAATGGGGAAAAAAATCGACAAGCCTGAACCACCAAAAGGCCTTTACTTTTGGGGTGGGGTAGGTCGCGGTAAAACCTACCTTATGGACGCATTTTTTGATGCTTTACCGACCCAAAGAAAAATGCGCGTCCACTTCCATCGATTTATGTATCGAGTACATGATGAGTTGAAGCTGTTAGGTGATGTCGAAAATCCTCTATCAAAAGTGGCGGATAAATTTAAAGAAGAAGCAGATGTGGTTTGCTTTGATGAATTTTTTGTTTCCGACATTACTGATGCGATGATCCTTGCAACGTTACTTCAAGAAATGTTCAAGCGGCAGATGATCCTAGTCGCGACTTCAAACATCGAGCCGCAGAACTTATATCGTAACGGTTTGCAAAGAGCGCGCTTTTTGCCCGCGATCGATATGATTTTGGCACGTTGTGAAGTGTTGAATGTCGATAGTGGCGTTGATTATCGCTTAAGAACGTTAGAACAGGCTGAAATATACCATTACCCGCTTGATGAGCAGGCTAGCATAAACCTTAACAAATATTATCAGCAGCTGACTGGAGAGCGTCAGTTTGTTGCTCATCAAATCGAAGTTAACCACCGTCAACTAGCGGTGATTGAAGCAAGTGACGGGGTGCTGCATGCGTCGTTTGCTCAGTTGTGTCAAACTGCTCGCAGTCAAAATGACTACATTGAATTGTCTCGTATTTACCACACTGTATTACTGGCAGATGTTCAACAAATGAACCGAAAAATAGATGATGCGGCGAGACGCTTTATCGCGCTGGTCGATGAGTTTTACGAGCGCAATGTTAAGTTGATTATTTCTGCTGAAGTGCCAATGGCCGACTTATATACTGACGGGCAGTTAGAGTTCGAATTTAAGCGCTGTTTGTCTCGGCTTACTGAGATGCAAAGTCATGAGTATCTCGCGCGTGAACATTTGGCCTAGATCCAATGGGTTCTTAAAAAAGTGAAGAAAAAATTAGTGATTTGGCGCAAAAAAAGGTGATTTTTTCTTCGCTCTTCTCTATAATCCTGCGACCCACCGTTACTGCAGACCTGATTATCGAAGTTATTTCGAAATTGAAGGTCGAGAGTACCAACGACTCGAAGGGGTGATGACTGGGCTCTTAGACAGTGTGGGAGCACTATTGGGTGTTCCTTTAAAGTTTAAAATTTAATTAACGGGTTATTGTTAGCATGAAAACTTTCGTTGCTAAACCAGAAACTGTAAAACGCGACTGGTACGTTGTAGACGCTGAAGGTAAAACTCTTGGCCGTCTAGCAAGTGAAATTGCATCTCGCCTACGTGGCAAACATAAAGCTGAATACACTCCTCACGTTGACACTGGTGATTACATCATCGTTATCAACGCTGAGAAAGTTGCTGTAACTGGTAACAAAGCTAAGAACAAAGTGTACTACCGTCACTCTGAATTCCCAGGTGGTCTAAAATCTATCACTTTTGAAAAGTTGATCGATCGTAAACCTGAGATGGCTCTTGAGCTTGCAGTTAAAGGCATGCTTCCACGTGGTCCTCTAGGCCGTGCTATGTACCGTAAGCTAAAAGTTTACGCGGGCGCTGAGCACAACCATGTTGCTCAACAACCACAAGTACTAGACATCTAATTGGGGATTTCGAAAATGGCAGAGAATCAATACTACGGCACTGGCCGTCGCAAAAGCTCAGCTGCACGTGTTTTCATTAAACCAGGCAGCGGTAACATTGTAGTAAACAAGCGTAACCTTGACGAATACTTCGGTCGTCCAACAGCACGTATGGTTGTACAACAACCTCTAGAGCTAGTTGAACTAACTGAAAAGCTAGACCTTTACGTAACAGTTAAAGGCGGCGGTATTTCTGGTCAAGCTGGTGCTATCCGTCACGGTATCACTCGCGCGCTTATGGAATACGATGAGTCTCTACGTCCTGCTCTACGCGCAGCTGGCTACGTTACTCGTGACGCTCGTTGCGTTGAACGTAAGAAAGTTGGTCTACGTAAAGCACGTCGTCGTCCACAGTTCTCTAAGCGTTAATTTCCTCTTATCGGGAATTATGCTTTCAGAGTTACTCTGGAAACTGTGTACCAAAAGCTCGGCTCTATGCCGGGCTTTTTTGTATTTAAAGACATCATACTTGTCTTCAAGCAACGAACAGCCTTCACTTATCATCACACTCCGAGCAGGCCTTCTTATTCGTCCTCTTCGTCGAAAGGTTGTCAGTGCCGTTTTATATGTGTGCCTTATTTAATCGCGACTCACCACGCTTTCTCTTGCGATGCAGCATAGATGTATTCATCAGCAAGAATGTCTTTGTATCTTATTCTCCCTGTAACATGTTTTAAAATGACTTACGCTCCTTTTTGAGCATTCTGCGTGCTACAAAATTGAAAATATAAACACAGCAAGCTGAACGCGTAATACGAAATATTTCTCTGTGTAATTAACTGAAAACTACCAAGATAAAAGGTTTTATCCGCTTTCAGCGGGGCTTCTATGTGGTGCTTTCTTGTTACAAATCACATCAATTTTTTATAATTCTGCCGCTTTTGTGACGACGCGAGCGATTTGCCTCACAAATGTTACAAAAAGGTAGCTTTATCTTGTCAAAAAGTAGGGTTTTCTTTATCATTTCCCTCCAATAAATAGAACTAAATTCATTATTTGTTAGCCATGCTCTTATAAGCGGAATAATAACGATCCAAAGGGAGCAAATGGGAGAATGTTTGGATGAGCAACGCGCCTTTAAATAACGGTCGCAGGCGTTTTCTAACCGCTACAACGGCAGTTGTTGGTGGGTTAGGGGCAGTCGCCGTCGCCGTGCCTTTTATCAAATCATGGAATCCGAGTGCTAAAGCCAAAGCGGCGGGCGCACCGGTGGAAGTGGATATAAGTAAAATTGAACCAGGTCAGCTGGTTCGTGTTGAGTGGCAGGGAAAACCTGTATGGATTGTTCGCCGCACTCAAAGCGTTCTGGATAACTTAAAATCGATCGGTGATAAGCTTCGCGATCCACAATCTGAAATGGAGCAGCAGCCTGAGTACGCTCAGAATGAGTTTCGTTCGATTAAGGAAGAGTTTTTCGTCGCAGTTGGTTTCTGTACCCACTTAGGTTGTTCACCAACCTATCTACCTGACTCTTTCTCAGAGCAGGTGCAGGGCGTAAGATCTGGCTTCTTCTGTCCTTGTCATGGTTCTAAGTTCGACATGGCTGGTCGAGTGTTCCAAGGAGTACCTGCTCCGTTGAACCTTGTCGTTCCTAAGCACATGTATTTGAGCGATACCAAGCTCATTGTGGGTGTTGATGAGGGAGATGCATAATGCAAGCAATGTTAGATTGGGTTGAAAAGCGTATTCCTGCAATGAATGCTTATAAAAAGCATTTGTCTGAATACCCAATGCCTAAGAACTTCAACTTTTGGTACCTTTTCGGTTCTCTGGCGATGCTGGTTCTTGTTAACCAAATCCTAACGGGTATTTGGCTAACGATGAACTATGTTCCTTCAGGTGACGGTGCATTTGCGTCCATCGAATACATTATGCGTGATGTAGAGTACGGTTGGCTTCTGCGTTACATGCATTCCACTGGCGCGTCAGCGTTTTTCGTTGTTGTGTATCTTCACATGTTCCGTGGTTTGATCTACGGTTCATACCAAAAACCTCGTGAACTGTTGTGGATCTTCGGTATGTTGATCTTCTTAGTTCTCATGGCTGAAGCGTTCATGGGTTACCTACTTCCATGGGGTCAGATGTCATACTGGGGTGCGCAGGTAATCATTTCCCTGTTTGGTGCTATTCCTGTTATCGGTGATGACCTAACGCTTTGGATTCGTGGTGACTACATCATCTCTGGTGCAACGCTAAACCGTTTCTTTGCACTACACGTTATTGCACTGCCTATCGTTTTGCTTCTTCTTGTTGTTCTGCACGTATTGGCGCTGCACGAAGTAGGCTCAAACAACCCGGATGGTATCGAAACTAAGCTGCCAAAAGGCTCAATGGGCGACGATTACAAAACGCAATTCAAGTTCCACGATTACTACACGAAGAAATATGACATCATTGATTCGATTCCTTTCCATCCGTACGGCACGGTTAAGGACTTGGTCGGTGTTGCTGGTTTCTTGTTCTTCTTCTGTTACGTGCTGTTCTTTAACCCAGAAATGGGTGGGTACTTCCTTGAGCCGCCTAACTTTGAAGCTGCAAACCCACTGAAGACACCAGAGCATATTGCTCCGGTATGGTACTTCACGCCGTTCTACGCAATCTTACGTGCGGTTCCAGACAAACTATTAGGTGTTATCCTAATGGGCGCGTCAATTGCAGTGCTGTTTGTTCTACCTTGGTTGGATCGTTGTAAAGTTCGTTCATACCGTTACCGTAGCAAACTTCATCTATTGAATATTGTACAGTTCACCATCGCCTTTATCGCTCTGGGTATTTTAGGTGCGTTACCTGCGACACCAACGTACACACTACTATCTCAGATCTTTAGCTTGTGTTACTTCATGTTCTTTGTGTTGCTGTTCTTCTACAGCAAAAATGAAGCAACCAAACCATTACCAGAGAGGGTGACATTCAAATGAAGAAGTGGATTGTAATTCTATTTGCTATGTTGCCATCACTAGCGATGGCAGCTGGGGCCAGTGTTCCGCTGGATAAAGCGAATGTTGACCTTACGGATAAAGCTTCGCTACAAAACGGCGCGAAGTTATTCATGAACTACTGTTTTGCTTGTCACTCTACGCAATACCAGCGTTACGAGCGTGTAGCAACAGACTTGGAAATTCCAACAGACTTAATGAAAGAAAACCTGATTTTCAATCCTGAAGCGAAAATCGGTGATCTAATGGTCAATGCTATGCCACCGAAGCAAGCGGCAAACTGGTTTGGTGCTCCACCACCAGATCTTACGTTGGTTGCACGAGTTCGTGGTGCTGATTGGTTATACACTTACTTACGCTCTTTCTATGTTGATCCATCTCGCCCATTCGGCGTGAACAACATCGTCTTCCCGAGTGTTGGTATGCCGCATGTGCTTGAAGAGCTACAGGGCATCCCGACGCCTATTTACGATACGAAAATCGTAGATGGCGAAGAAGTACAAGTTGTTGTTGGTACTGAAACCGATGGCACGGGTGAGCTGAGTGAAGGCGAATATGACAAAGCGGTTGGCGATCTCGTTAACTTCTTAGTTTATTCAGGTGACCCAGTGCAGCTTGAGCGTCACGCTCTAGGCTGGTGGGTAATGGGCTTCTTAGTGCTTCTAACCATCGTTGTCGTGATGCTCAAGAAAGAGTATTGGCGCGATGTGCATTAATTGTGCTAAAATACCGTGCTAATTCCCAATTTTAATTGATGTACAATGGAGGCTTAGCCTCCATTGTTTTTATTTGTAAGTGTACTGGAGGGCTCCATGGCTGTAGCTGCCAATAAACGTTCTGTGATGACTCTTTTCTCAAGTGCATCAGATTTGTATAGCCATCAGGTTCGCATTGTACTAGCTGAAAAAGGTGTAAGTGTTGAAGTTGAGCTTGTTGACGAAGCAAACCTTCCTGCTGAGCTTGTTGAGCTAAACCCATATAAATCAGTGCCAACTCTTGTTGACCGTGAGCTAGCTCTTTACGATTCAAAAATCATCATGGAGTACTTGGACGAGCGTTTCCCTCATCCACCTCTAATGCCGGTTTACCCTGTTGCTCGTGGCAACAGCCGCTTGATGATGTACCGTATCGAACGCAACTGGTATTCACTCGCTGAAAAAGTGATGAAAGGTAATGCGGAAGAATCAGAAAAAGCACGCACAAAGCTGCGTAATGATCTTCTGACGTTAGCGCCAATTTTTGCTGAATATGAGTACTTCATGAGCGAAGAATTCAGCTTGATCGATTGTTACTTAGCTCCACTATTGTGGCGTTTGCCTCAACTTGGTATCGATCTTGTTGGCCCTGGTTCAAAAGAAATCAAGGTATACATGAACCGCGTATTTGAACGTGATTCGTTCCTTGCTTCTTTGACTGAAGCTGAACGTGAAATGCGCCTAGTTCGCTAAGCGATTTGAAACACGTTATGGATATTGCAAAAATGACTGCTCGCCGCCCGTATATGCTTCGCGCATTTTACGACTGGTTAGTAGACAATGACTTGACTCCTCACTTGGTTGTGGATGCAACAATGCCAGGGGTGCGTGTCCCGGTTGAATTTATTCAAGATGGTCAAATTATTTTGAATATTGCGCCACGTGCAGTGGGTAATCTTGAGTTAGGTAATGATGCGATTACCTTCCATGCTCGCTTTAGCGGTCGTCCGCACTCAGTGATTGTGCCTGTGTATGCTGTTCAAGCTATTTATGCACGTGAGAATGGTGCTGGTACTATGTTTGAACCAGAAGAAGCGTACACTCACATCGAAGAAGAAGCGATGACCGAGGAAGAATCATCCCCATCGTTCACAACGGTTAGCGATGAGCCTTCTGAGTTAGTTTCTGATTCAGATGCCGAAGAGGACGATGCTCCTCGACCAAAAGGCAAACCAAGCTTAAGAGTGATTAAATAATAAAAAAGCAGCGTAACGCTGCTTTTTTCTTTTTAACTTGTTGAAGATGATTTCAAGCCAGACTTTGGAAATTACTCACTAATCGTAAAGACTTCGACGTTCTCTTCACTTTCTGTGCTTGCCTCACTTTCTATTGTTTGTACACCGTCACTCGGTAAGTCCACTTCAACAGGCTCCATTTCGCCGTATTGGAACCCTTTAATGACTTGTTTTACGCCTGAGATATTACGTGCGATTTCTGTCGCTCGATCGCCTTGCTCTGGTGTGACATAACCAAACAGAAAAACATCGCCATCTTCGGTGATCACTTTAACCTTAACACCATTAAGCTCAGAATCAGTAAGCAAAGCTGACTTTACTTTGGTTGTGATCCAGCTGTCATTGCTAATCTGGGTAACAGTGAGTGGCTCTTTTTGTTTGATTTGATTGTGTATGACTTTTACACCACTAACTTCTCGAGCCCTTCGCTCTAAAGCAAGGATAAGGTCTTGTGTCGGAGCTTGTCCCATAAGGACTACAGTCCCATTATATGAACTGGCAACGACACGAACTTCACCTTTAAATGGTGCTTTATTGCCGATCGCCGCAACTTCGAATTCGATGTTATTGTCCTGCCAGATTTGTTTTGTCGTGCGTGTGTCCGTGACAATATTCGCTGTGGTTGCTGCACCTGCGATAAACAAACCTGCGCAACCACTTAAACTCAATGCTGTTAATAAGATAACGAGGCTACGTATCATAATTCTGACTCTCAGTCTTGGTTACTCTTCGTGAGCAGGGAAAAGCACCTGGTCAATAAGATCACAAAGACAATGGAGTGTTACCATATGTACTTCGTGAATACGTGCAGTGCGGTGTGATGGAATACGAATTTCGACGTCGTTCTCACCGAGTAGTCCTGCCATCTCTCCGCCATCTTTTCCTGTTAGCGCGATAATCGTCATGTCTCGAGTTACGGCTGCTTCCATCGCTTTGATAATATTTTTACTGTTACCGCTAGTCGACATGGCAAGCAAAATGTCGCCTGGTTGACCAAACGCTCGTACCTGTTTTGAGAAGATTTCCTGGTAGTGGTAATCGTTGGCCACTGCGGTTAGGGTGGTATTATCGGCGGTTAAGGCCATTGCTGGTAGGCTAGGGCGCTCAGTTTCAAAACGGTTTAAAAGACAAGAAACAAATTGTTGAGCGTTTGAAGCACTGCCGCCATTACCACAACATAAAATTTTATTGCCATTAAGCAGGCTCGACACCATCGCTTGAGCTGCATGAGTAATGGCATCAGGCAGCGCCTCTGCTGCTGCGATTTGAATTTGAATACTTTCTGTAAAGCTGTCTTTAATGCTGTCTAGCATCGCTTATCCTTCAGAGATTGCGTTTTCTATCCAGTTGATATCTCGCCCATTATCATGAATGGCGATGACATCAAATCGATAATCGATATTGTGTTTTAAGCGCTTTTGTTGGCTAAGCCAAACTTGTGCGGTTTTGACTAGCTTGCGCATTTTAGCGTGCGTCACCATTTCTGCTGCCGAGCCAAAGTGATTGTTCTTACGGTATTTGACTTCAACAAACACAATAGTTTCACCTTGTTGGAAGATTAAATCAATCTCACCGACCTTAGTCAGAAAATTTTGTTCAATAAAGTTTAAGCCCTGGCGTTGTAAATATTGCTTCGCCAGAGCTTCATATTGATTTCCGATTTGGCGCTTGCTAAAGAGCCCCACGCTCAGCCCAGCTTAGCTCACGCTGTACAACACAATTATTGTCGATACTTAAAATACCGGTTTGGCCGCCAACTGAGTAGCCCGGAACGACCTTCATTTGTGGCAGCTCCCCAATCAATTTATACGCATCCATACCCAGTGCTTTCAAACGTTTTTCCATGTTAGATTGCTCTGACCACAGCTCGTTCATTTCAGCGGTCACGCTAGGGTCTGGGTCAATCAGTAATGGAATATCGCTGTAGATGATGCCTGTTAGATCTTCGTAAGTCGCGCCGCCACTGTTGCTACGCGAGCTAGAGAAAATTTGTGGCGCTTTGGCGTCTGGGTTAATCGCTACCTCAATAAACGGCTTGATCAAAGTCAGTTCCGTGCTTCTAGCAACAATATAAACCGCATCGACATCACGACGGCTACGTGGCTGTGTTTCAAGCTTGATACGCATTAATGATTGCATCTGAGCAATGCGTTGTTTGCTTTCTTGCAGACCAAATACTTCATTGATGTCTTTTTGAAGTTGGCGCTTGTCGCCAAAATAACTTGCTGCGACTTTATTAGAGCTGTACTTGCGCCATTCTTTGTTGAACGCTTCAGTTACGCGCTCACCAAAGCTGCCCTTTGGTGCCAGAATCAGAGGGAAGTTATAGCCTTCGCTGAACAAGTGTTTCGCTGCCTGTGCGGCTTCTTGTTCTGGTGATAATGCCAAGTAGCAAATATTGCTATCTGGTTGCACATCTTCGGGAATATTTAGCGCAAGGGCTGGAATCGTAGGACCATTTTCTGAGCCATCCATGGTTGTGTGCAATAGCTCAACGTTTTCTTTTTCTAGGGGACCAACAACAAAGTCGATGTTTTCATTGATCAAACGTTGTTTAATTTGGTCGGCGTTATACGCATTAGTGTCGATTACCGTGAGGGTAGCGCTTGGATCACGGTTACGATCATTCATCATCGCAAACACAAAACCATCACGAATTAATTGCGCTTGTGGCGAGAACTTACCAGTAAGTGGCAGTAACAAAGCGGTGTTGTTTGGTTTAACGATGTCTAGAGAGAGAATGTTTTGAATCTCTTCTGGTGTGTAGATAGCGGCTGGGTGCGATGGGTTCTCGTTTAACCAGCGTTCTAGGGTATTTTTTAGTTGGGATAAGTTGCCCGACAGCGTTTTCGCATAAATAGCGAGTTGTAGCCAACCATCCAAAACATCTTCATTTGGCTCTGTTTCTAATGAGGTCAGTTCGTACTCGGAGTAGCTGCCAAAGTTCATCCAAATACGGCTAGAAATCTCTCTCTGCTCCGCGGACGATGCATATTGGCCAAATGCAACCAGTTGGCGGTTTGCCTCAAACGCTTGGTTAAGACCTTGATAAGCGTCGGCACGCATCAAGTAATAGTCTTTCCATTGCTCATTTGGCAACTTCCACCAAGGTTTAAAATTCAACAATTGCAGCAACTGAGAGTAATTACCCTGTTTTTGCTGTATGGTCGCACGCGCTAGTTGCCACTCTGCTTGCTGAACTTCGGTTAACTGTTGACGAGCCAGGCGCTTGATCAACATTTCTGCTTGATCAAACTGGTTTGCTTGAATCGCGGCTTTGGTTGCCATGATCAACCAGTCATTTTGTAAACTGCCTTCCGTGCTATCAGCTTGGATCATATAGTTCTGAACAGACTGAGTAGGCTCAAGTGTTACATCAACGCCATCAGGCTGTCTTGGACCTGAAGAACAGGCGGCGAGCGTAATTGCTAGTGCAACAGGAGTAAGTATGCGTGGTACACTGAGTCTCTTATGGTTAATCATTGCCGTGAGTTCTCTATAATTTTGTACAAAATTGTCTCTATATTAATCGTTGAAGTGATGGTAAACAAATGACAGATAAAAATAAGTTGCCGAATGAGGGGCCAACTCTCTATATCGTACCGACTCCAATCGGAAATTTAGCGGATATCACCCAACGTGCTATCGAAATTCTGTCGACTGTGGACATCATTGCCGCTGAGGATACTCGACATACGGGCAAATTACTGTCTCACTTCAATATTCAAACCAAAACTTTTGCTCTACATGACCACAATGAGCAGCAAAAAGCACAAGTTTTGGTAGAAAAGCTGCTTTCCGGTCAGTCTATCGCATTAGTTTCTGACGCTGGTACGCCACTTATCAGCGACCCAGGATACCATTTGGTGACAAAATGTCGTCAAGCGGGCGTTAGAGTTGTGCCTCTTCCAGGTGCTTGTGCGGTCATTACGGCGTTAAGTGCCTCTGGCTTGCCATCTGATCGCTTTAGCTTCGAAGGTTTTTTACCCCCGAAAAGCAAAGGTCGTAAGGATAAATTCCTAGAGATTGCTTCGGTAGAGCGTACGTGTATTTTTTACGAGTCACCGCACCGTATTTTAGACTCTCTACAAGACATGTTAGACGTTCTTGGCCCAGATAGAGAAGTTGTGTTGGCAAGAGAGCTAACAAAAACCTTTGAAACCATTCAAGGCATGCCGTTAGGTGAGCTGATTGAATGGGTGAAAAGTGACGATAACCAACAGCGTGGTGAAATGGTATTGTTGGTACATGGCCATCGTGAAACAACAGACGACTCACTACCTGAAGATGCTTTACGCACGTTAGGGATTTTGACCAAAGAGCTGCCTTTGAAAAAAGCAGCTGCTTTGGTGGCAGAAATACATAACTTGAAGAAGAATGCGCTATATAAATGGGGCTTAGAAAACTTAGACTAAGTGCCGCTAGCGAGATAAATGGTCAATGAGGGCTGATGTTTAGGAATCGGCCTTTTTATTATCTATTTTTGGCGCGCTGACTAAAAAGTCATCACTTAGTGCATTCATTTCATCATATCTGTGATCTAACTAGACTCTGAAGTGAGAACTCTATACAATCCGCCCTCGGAGCTGACTGGGTAGTCGCTGCTTTGTTGATGTCCTTCGGGAGACTGACGTCGAAGTCCCTTTGGGAGACTGACGTTGACGTCCTTCGGGAGACTGACAAAGGGGAGGAAAGTCCGGGCTTCATAGAGCAAGGTGCCAGGTAACGCCTGGGGGGCGCAAGCCTACGACAAGTGCAGCAGAGAGAAGACCGCCGATGGCCCGTAAGGGTACAGGTAAGGGTGAAAGGGTGCGGTAAGAGCGCACCGGACGACTAGCAATAGTTCGTAGCAGGGTAAACTCCACCTGAAGCAAGACCAAATAGGCCTCCACATTGCGTTGCTCGCGTAAGGAGGCGGGTAGGTTGCTCGAGCCAGTGAGTGATTGCTGGCCTAGACGAATGGCTACCGCCGCGCAAGCGGAACAGAACCCGGCTTATGTGTCGGCTCCACCTATTCGAGACCCATCTCTACTTCGGTAGTGATGGGTTTTTTGCATTTAATTGACGCAAACTATGTCATTACCAATAAACTTGGCGTAAATCACGTCTAACTTTAGACTTGTGGTGGCGATGATGTAGGAAATCAGTACACTAAAGAATCGCTTCAAGATCATTCAACGAGAAAGCTATGACCGAAACCTTCCAACATATTTCCGTGTTATTAAATGAATCCATTGATGGCTTAGCTATCAAACCAGACGGCGTCTATATTGATGGAACATTTGGCCGTGGCGGTCACAGCCGGACAATTCTATCTAAACTCGGTGAAAATGGCCGACTGTACAGTATCGACCGTGACCCTCAAGCGATCGCTGAGGCAGGCAAAATCAATGACCCTCGCTTCACCATTATTCATGGTCCATTTTCTGGTATTGCTGAGTATGCTGAAGAGTATGGACTAGTTGGAAAAGTGGATGGTGTTCTGCTGGATTTAGGCGTTTCTTCTCCTCAGTTAGACGACGCAGAGCGTGGCTTTAGCTTTATGAAAGACGGTCCGCTAGATATGCGTATGGACCCGACATCAGGTGTTCCAGTATCTCAATGGTTGATGGAAGCAGACCTCGATGATATCACTTGGGTCATTCGCGAGTTTGGGGAAGATAAACATGCGCGCCGTATTGCAAAAGCGATTGTTGCCTACCGTGAAGACGAAGAAAATGAGCCAATGGTTCGCACTGGTCAGCTGGCAAAATTGATTTCAGATGCCGCACCGAAAAGTTTTAAAGAGAAAAAACACCCTGCGACTCGTGCTTTCCAGGCTTTTCGTATTTACATCAACAGTGAGTTAGAAGAAATTGATACGGCACTTAAAGGCGCGGCGAGCATTCTAGCTCCTGAAGGCCGTTTATCTGTGATTAGCTTTCACTCTCTGGAAGACCGTATGGTCAAACGTTTTATCCGTAAAGAGAGCAAAGGGCCTGAAGTGCCACACGGTATTCCAATGAC
Organism: Vibrio sp. YT-17; assembly: GCF_033337375.1. NCBI lineage: Bacteria > Pseudomonadati > Pseudomonadota > Gammaproteobacteria > Vibrionales > Vibrionaceae > Vibrio > Vibrio sp. YT-17. The sequence goes on along the minus strand of NZ_JAWOQP010000001.1, from coordinate 129,500 downwards.
GGAAGAGCAAATTCGTGCTCTTGGTAGTGCGAATATGAAAGCGGTGAGCAAAGCGATTAAGCCAAGCAAACAAGAAATTGAAATGAACCCTCGCTCGCGCAGCTCTGTGTTAAGAATTGCGGAAAAGCTTTAATTATTATGACGAAATCCACTCCTAATCTTGCTAAGTTGATTGCAACAGATCTCCTCACTGTTGGTCGCTGGCCATTACTGTTGTTGCTATTGATCGTGGCATCGGCAATGGGAGTGGTATTTGCTACCCACCATGCGCGTCAAGCGATCACCGAGAAAGACCATACGTTGGTTGAACGAGAACGATTAGATAGCGAATGGCGCAACTTAATGTTGGAAGAAACTGCCCTCGCGGAACACAGTCGTGTTCAAGACCTTGCCAAAAAAGAACTTGAAATGAAACGACCTGATGGCGATAAAGAAGTGGTTGTCACGCTCAAATGATTAGAAAAAAATCCAACACGAAACAAGCCAATAAGCGTAAACCTGTAGCAAAAGAGAAATCGGCTACGGGGGATAAGAAAAACGATAATAAAGCAGTGAAAGTGGCGGTCGAAGAATCTTTCTTGATTCGTTGGCGCTTCCATCTATTACTGTTTTTTGTTTTTTGTGCATTTGCCCTTTTGGTGGCACGCGTAGCCTACATCCAAATCATTGAGCCAGATAACCTGATTAAACAAGGTGACCTACGTTCGGTTCGTGTTAAATCCATTCCTTCTGCTCGCGGTATTATTTCGGATCGAAATGGTGAGCCGCTTGCTGTCAGTGTACCGGTTGAGGCGGTTTGGGCAGATCCTGCCACTATATTTAAAGAAAACGCGTTAAGCCAGACCAAAAGTTGGCATGCATTAGCGGATGTTCTTGGTATTGACCGACAAGGGTTAATAGACAAAATTAAGCGCAATGAAAAACGTCGCTTTATCTACTTGCAGCGCCAGGTCAGTCCGGCCATGGCGAACTATATTCGTGAGCTAAAGCTGCCAGGTGTTGGCCTTAAGTCGGAATCTCGTCGTTATTATCCTGCAGGTGAGGTTAGTGCTCACTTAGTCGGTGTAACAGGCATTGACGGGCATGGCCTAGAAGGTGTGGAGCGTAGCTACGATGAGTGGCTCACTGGCGCGGCGGGTAAGAAAACTATTCGTAAAGACCGTTATGGTCGTGTTGTGGAAAACATTGCTTGGCAAGACAAGCAAGAAGGTAAATCACTTCAGTTAACCATCGATCAGCGCCTACAGGCGATTGCGTATCGTGCGATTAAGCAAGCCGTTGCGGACCACCGCGCCACTTCAGGTTCCGTTGTCATGTTGGATGTAAAAACGGGCGCCGTATTGGCCATGGTTAATGCTCCTTCTTACAACCCTAATAATCGTAGCGATTGGCAAAGCTATCAAATGCGTAACCGAGTGATCACGGACTCAATGGAGCCCGGTTCGACCATTAAGCCTTTCGTTATTTTAGCCGCCTTAGAAAATGGGATAGCCGATAAAGATACCATCGTAGATACCGGTAATGGTGTCCTACGTTTAGGTGGTAGTCGAGTCAGAGATGTCTCTCGCGTAGGCAAAGCGAGCTTGACCACGATCCTTAAAAAGTCGAGTAATATCGGTGTGACGAAGCTAGCAATGCAAATGCCGGTAGAGGCGCTTCTTGGGCTGTACAGTTCAGTGGGTTTTGGTGAGCTTTCTGGCCTAAACCTAGTTGGGGAAGTGACGGGTATTTTTCCTACACGAACTCGTTGGTCGCCAATTGAGCGCGCCACGATTGCGTTTGGTTATGGTCTATCAATTACACCAATCCAGCTAGCCCATGCTTATGCGACGCTTGGAAACCTTGGCAAATACGAGCCTATTCATATTATCGAAAGCAATGATCATGACATGTCACGTCAAGTGGTGAGTGCGAAGTATGCGCGTCAAGTATTAGACATGTTGGAAACCGTAACTCAAAAAGGGGGCTCGGCTCGCAGAGCGGCAGTTCCTGGTTATCGAGTGGGAGCGAAAACGGGTACATCACGTAAAGCTTCTGCCGGTGGGTACAGCGACGAGTACATCACCTACACGGCTGGGCTTGCTCCGGTTAGCGATCCGCGAATTGCTTTAGTAGTGATCGTAAACGAGCCTCAAGGTGATGACTACTATGGTGGTTCGGTAGCGTCTCCTGTTTTCTCTGAAATCATGAAAGGCGCGCTACAAATACTCAATGTTGCACCTGACGAAAACAAATTCCAACAGTAAGCCCTGTGGTTTACTGAGCAAACAAAATTAAGAAAACCTGAGCCAAAGCTCGGAGAACAAATATGACTAAAGCCATCAGTATGGACGTGCTGCTTTCCCCTTGGGTGGATTGCCCTAGCTTATCGTCCGTTCTTGTTTCTGAATTGGAGCTCGACAGCCGAAGAGTTCAACCTGGAACCACGTTTGTAGCAGTGATTGGCCATGTTGTGGATGGGCGTAAATTCATTGCCTCTGCAATTGAGCAAGGTGCAAATGCAGCCCTGGCGCAAGCCTGCGATGTCAAAACACATGGTACGGTGGAAATCATTGATGATGTTCCCGTCATTTACATCGATAGGTTGGACCAACGTTTATCCGCAATTGCTGGAAAGCTCTATGCTTACCCTAATATGGATTTGATTGGTGTCACCGGCACCAACGGCAAAACCACCATTACCCAGTTAATAGCGCAATGGCTAGAACTGCTTGACCATAAAGCGGCGGTAATGGGAACAACAGGAAATGGCTTCCTCAATAACTTGCAACAAGCTGCGAATACAACGGGGAATGCCGTTGAAATTCAGAAAACGCTCTCCTCTCTCGCAAATCAACAAGCCACATACACCGCGCTAGAAGTATCTTCCCATGGCCTGACGCAAGGTCGTGTCAAAGCACTATCATTTGCGGCGGGCGTGTTTACTAACTTAAGTCGTGACCACTTAGATTATCATGGCACGATGGAAGAGTATGCCAATGCAAAGCTTGGGTTGTTCACGCAACACCAATGTGAACGTGCCATTATCAATGCTGATGATGAAGTAGGTCATCAATGGGCGTCGCAGTTAAGTAATGCGGTCGCTGTTTCGCTCAAGCCGAACACTGAATTTGAAAGCGCAATTTGGGCGACGGAAGTCAGTTACGCGGAGTCAGGGATTACTATTAAGTTCGATGGTAAATTTGGCTCAGGTGAATTGCACGCGCCATTGATTGGTGAGTTTAATGCAACCAACTTAATGCTCGCTTTTGCGACCTTATTAAGCTTAGGTAAAGAGAAACAAGCGTTACTCGAAACTGCAGGTCAACTGCAACCCGTACTCGGCCGAATGGAGTTATTCCAAACTGAGGACCGTGCCAAAGTCGTGGTCGATTATGCTCATACTCCTGATGCTTTAGAAAAAGCGCTGCAAGCTTTACGAGTTCATTGTGAAGGCCAGCTGTGGGCTATTTTTGGCTGCGGTGGCGATCGCGATGCAGGTAAGCGTCCAATGATGGCGGAAATTGCAGAGCGTCTGGGCGACAGAGTGGTGTTGACTGACGATAACCCACGCAGCGAAGATCCGGTTCAGATTGTGAAAGATATGTTAGCTGGGCTGTCAAAACCTGCTGAAGCGATTGTTCAGCATGACCGCTTCAAAGCGCTGTCTTATGCCATTGAAAATGCTTCGCCAAACGACATTATCTTGTTAGCTGGAAAGGGCCATGAAGATTATCAGATTCGTAATGGCGAAACGATTCATTACTCCGACCGCGAGTCCGCAATGCAACTTTTAGGATTGACCTCATGATCAAAGTAACGTTATCTCAAATTGCAGACATCACTCGTGGTGAGCGATTCGGCGACGAGCTACTTATCGACGCGGTTTCTACTGATACACGAACGATTGAGCGTGGGGCTTTATTCGTCGCGTTAGTTGGGGAGCGCTTTGATGCGCACAACTTTTGCCAACAAGCGGTAGATGCAGGTGCCGGTGCTTTACTCGTAGAAAAACGCTTAGATGTGAATGTGCCGCAAATTGTGGTGTCGGATACCAAACTTGCATTGGGTGAGTTTGCTTCTTGGGTGCATCAAGCATGCAAAACACCTACCGTTGCCATCACCGGAAGTTGCGGTAAAACGACCGTAAAAGAAATGGTTGCGAGTATCCTGCAATTGAAAGGCAAAGTGTTATTCACGGCGGGTAACTTCAATAATGATATTGGTGTTCCGTTGACATTATTGCGCTCACAGCAGGATGATGATTATGCCGTGATTGAGCTTGGTGCTAATCATATAGGTGAAATTGCTTACACGACTCAGTTAGTAAAACCAGATATCGCGTTAGTGAACAATGTAGCCGCCGCTCACCTTGAAGGCTTTGGTTCTATCGATGGCGTGAAACAAGCCAAAGGTGAAATCTACCAAGGCCTTTCAGCTGGTGGTATTGCGATTGTTAACCTAGACAGCAATGGTGAAGCCAAGTGGGATGAAGTGTTAGCAGATAAGAAAGTCATTACTTTTTCACAAAGTAATACTGATGCAGACTTCTTCGCTTCTAACATCGTATTGAACGCCGCAGGTGAAGCAAGCTTTGACTTACATATCGCAGCAAGCTCACAAGAAATTGAACTGTCTCTGGGTATTATAGGTCAACACAACGTTGCGAATGCGATCGCTGCTTCTATTATTGCGTTACAAATGGGCGCCACATTAGAAGAGGTTCGCGCTGGCCTTAAACATTTGAACAAAGTGAAAGGTCGCGTCGAGGTTGAAGCGCTGAGCGAAAAGATAAAATTGATTGACGACAGCTACAACGCGAGCGTGCCAGCCATGAAAGCGGCAGTTGATTTATTGGCCGCTTTCCCAGGTCAACGCTGGCTGATTTTAGGTAATATGGCGGAATTGGGCGAGGAAAGTCTTGCACTTCATCGTCAAGTCGGGGAACATGCTGCCCCACAAAAATTTGAACATGTTCTCACATATGGTGCAGACGCCAAGGTGATCAGTGATCTTTGCCAAGGCATTCATTTTGAGACGCACCAAGAGATGATTGAATACATCAAGCAGCATCTAGACCAAGCCGTTCCTGAAAACCATACGATATTGGTGAAAGGAGCGAATGGTGCACGTATGTTTGAAGTCGCTGCTGCTTTGAAGGAGTATTATTAATGATTATTTGGCTTGCCGAGCTGCTACAGCCATACCTGTCTTTTTTCCGATTGTTTGAATACTTGTCTTTTCGAGCAATCCTAAGCGTATTAACCGCTCTAGGTCTGTCATTATGGATGGGACCAATCATGATCAAGCGTTTGCAAATGCTGCAAATTGGTCAGGTAGTGCGTAACGAAGGTCCTGAATCTCACTTTAGTAAGCGTGGTACCCCAACAATGGGCGGTATCATGATCTTAGCGGCCATCTCAATCACGATTTTGCTATGGACAGACTTATCCAACCCTTACGTATGGGCGGTACTGACAGTCTTACTTGGCTACGGTGCGGTCGGATTTGTTGATGATTATCGTAAAGTGGTACGCAAAAATACCGATGGCTTGATCGCGCGTTGGAAGTACTTCTGGCAGTCGTTGATCGCGTTTGTCGTCGCTTTCGCATTGTATGCTTACGGTAAAGACACAGCAGCAACTCAGCTAGTGGTGCCATTCTTTAAAGACATCATGCCGCAGCTTGGTTTGATGTATATCATTCTGACTTACTTTGTCATTGTAGGTACAAGTAACGCGGTCAACCTGACTGATGGTCTAGACGGTTTGGCAATCATGCCAACGGTTCTTGTTGCAGCAGGCTTCGCGGTTATTGCATGGGCGACCGGTAACGTTAACTTCTCTGAATACCTTCATATACCATACTTACCACATGCTTCTGAGTTAGTTGTCGTATGTACAGCAATCGTAGGTGCAGGCCTTGGTTTCTTGTGGTTTAACACGTACCCAGCACAAGTGTTCATGGGCGATGTGGGCTCACTAGCGCTTGGCGGTGCATTGGGCACCATTGCTGTTCTAGTTCGTCAAGAGTTGGTGTTGGTGATCATGGGTGGCGTATTTGTAATGGAAACGCTATCAGTCATCCTGCAGGTAGGTTCTTACAAATTACGTGGTCAGCGCATTTTCCGTATGGCACCAATTCACCACCACTACGAATTGAAAGGTTGGCCAGAACCTCGCGTAATCGTGCGCTTCTGGATTATTTCTATGGTTCTTGTTCTGATTGGTCTTGCGACATTGAAAGTGCGTTAATCGCGCTTTCCAAGAACAAGATTTACAGTGTGATCAAATATGGAACGTTGGCAAAACATACATAGTGTTGTCGTCGTAGGGCTCGGTATTACCGGGCTCTCTGTCGTTAAACACCTAAGAAAAAATCAGCCACAACTTGTGGTCAAAGTCATTGATACTCGTGTAAACCCTCCAGGTGCAGAGCGCTTGCCGGAAAGTGTTCAACTGCATAGTGGTGGTTGGAATACAGACTGGCTTTCTGACGCGGATCTTATCGTGACCAACCCTGGTATTGCGCTAGCGACACCAGAGATCCAAGCCGTATTAGCAAAAGGTACGGCAGTAGTAGGTGATATCGAGTTATTCGCTTGGGCGGTGCAGAAACCGGTGATTGCGATTACGGGCTCAAACGGTAAGAGCACAGTAACCGACCTCACAGGTGTGATGGCTGAGGCTGCAGGTTTGGATGTTGGCGTTGGTGGTAACATCGGTGTGCCTGCACTGGATTTGTTAGAACAAGACGCAGACCTATATGTACTCGAACTCTCGAGCTTCCAGTTAGAAACGACGTCAAGCTTAAAGCTCAAAGCCGCTGCGTTTCTGAATCTTTCTGAAGATCATATGGATCGTTATCAAGGCATGTCTGACTATCGACAAGCTAAGTTGCGTATTTTTAACCATGCTGCTCTTGCAGTCGTGAACCGTGATGATCAAGAAACCTTCCCAGACGCAGAGATGCCATTGGTGACATTTGGCAGCGACAATCAGGACTTTGGTCTCGAGGTGGATGGCAACCGTACTTGGCTGCTCGATCACGGTCAACGAGTTGTCGCAAGTGATGAGCTTAAGTTGGTTGGTAAGCACAACTTATCTAACGCTCTGGTTGCTTTAGCGCTATTAAAAGCTGCGGACGTAAACTATCACAACGCATTGAATGCACTTAAAAATTACACGGGACTGACACACCGATGCCAGGTGGTTGCGGATAATCAAGGCGTCAAATGGGTGAATGACTCTAAAGCAACTAATATTGCCAGCACTATGGCTGCGCTATCTGGTTTGGAATTGACAGGCAAGCTCTACTTACTCGTTGGTGGTGTTGGCAAAGGTGCTGACTTCTCGCCATTAAAACCGATCTTCGCGACGCTTAACTTGCAACTGTGTTGCTTTGGCGCTGATGGCGATGAATTTATGCCACTGCATGAATCTGCAATACGTTTCGACACTATGGAAGATGTGATTCAACAAGTATCTTCGCAGTTAAAACCAGGTGATATGGTGATGCTGTCTCCTGCATGTGCTAGCTTTGACCAATTCGACAACTTTATGGCAAGAGGTGATGCTTTCGCTGCTCTTGCTCAGAAATATGCATAATTAAAGGTTACACACTTCGTGGGTTTAGGTAACGTTAAACGCAGTATTGGCAATTGGCTCAAGCATCCAGCCCCAGAGGCGATGTTTGATCGTCAGTTAGTGTGGATTGCACTGGGTTTGATGTTGACTGGTTTGGTCATGGTAACCTCTGCATCATTTCCAATCAGCTCTCGATTAACTGAACAGCCGTTCCACTTTATGTTTCGTCATGCGACGTTTCTCGTGCTGGCGTTAGGGACGTCCGCTGTTATTTTGCAAGTGCCTTTGCAAGAGTGGTTTAAGAAGAGCCATTACTTACTTTGGGCTTCTTTCGCACTGTTGATCATCGTGCTCTTGGCGGGTAAGTCGGTTAATGGTGCGTCTCGTTGGATTCCCCTCGGGCTGTTTAACCTTCAGCCAGCGGAGGTCGCGAAGCTATCGCTGTTTATCTTCATGTCTGGTTACTTAGTTCGAAAGCAAGACGAAGTACGACAAACGTTCTTTGGTGGCTTTATGAAGCCAATCATGGTGTTTGCCTTCTTCGCAGTATTACTACTTGGTCAGCCAGACTTGGGGACGGTCGTCGTGATGCTGGTCACGCTGTTTGGCATGCTTTTTATCGCAGGTGCAAAACTAACCCAGTTTCTCGCCTTAATGGTGGCAGGTATCGGCGCTGTGGTAGGTTTGATTCTCGTCGAGCCATACCGTATGCGACGTGTAACCTCCTTCCTTGACCCGTGGGAAGATCCATTTGGCAGTGGCTATCAGTTGACTCAGTCTTTGATGGCGTTTGGTCGTGGTGAATGGTTCGGTCAAGGTCTCGGTAACTCAATTCAAAAACTGGAATATCTACCGGAAGCGCATACCGACTTTGTGTTTGCCGTACTTGCTGAAGAGCTTGGTTTCGTAGGCGTAGTGCTGGTCTTAATGCTGATTTTTAGCTTGGTGCTAAAAGCGGTTTACATCGGCAAGCGTGCATTTGAAGAAGGCGAAATGTTCGGAGGTTATCTGGCTTTCGGAATTGGTATTTGGTTTGCGTTTCAAACCTTGGTTAATGTTGGAGCCGCCGCCGGTATTGTTCCAACTAAAGGTTTAACACTTCCACTCATCAGTTATGGTGGTTCTAGTCTAATAATTATGTCCGTCGCAGTGTCCATATTACTGCGTATCGATTACGAATGCCGCTTGAAACGCGAGCAACAACAATCAGAACAACAAGCTAATGAAACAAAATAAACGTTTGATGGTGATGGCTGGTGGTACTGGCGGTCACGTATTCCCAGGTTTGGCGGTAGCAAAACAGCTTCAAGAGCAAGGTTGGGAGATCCGTTGGTTAGGTACGGCGGATCGAATGGAAGCGGATTTGGTGCCAAAACATGGCATTGAAATCGACTTTATCAAAGTAAAAGGGTTACGAGGTCAAGGCGTTAAACGTCTTCTTGCAGCACCATTTCAAATTATCAATGCCATTATGCAGGCTCGTGGTCACATGAAACGCTGGCAGCCAGACGCAGTGCTTGGTATGGGCGGTTATGTTAGCGGCCCGGGTGGTATTGCCGCTTGGATGAGTGGCATTCCTGTTGTTCTGCATGAACAAAATGCAGTAGCAGGTTTAACGAACCAATGGTTATCGAAAATCGCTAAGAAGGTTTTTCAGGCTTTCCCAGGCGCTTTTCCAAATGCCGAAGTGGTTGGGAACCCAGTTCGTGAAGACGTGACTCAATTAGCAGCGCCAACTGAGCGCATGCAAGAGCGCCAAGGTCCAATTCGCATTTTGGTGATGGGTGGCAGCCAAGGCGCACGTATTCTTAACCAAACTCTGCCAGAAGTGATGTCGAAATTGGGCGAAGATTACTGTATTCGTCATCAAGCGGGTAAAGGTTCTGCCGAAGAAGTGAACGCAGCATACCTAGCTAATGGTGTGGTAAAGGCAGAAGTAATGGAATTCATTGATGACGTTGCAGAAGCTTACGCATGGACTGACCTTTTAGTTTGTCGCTCTGGAGCGTTAACTGTTTCTGAAGTCTCGGCGGCAGGTGTAGGCGCTATTTTTGTTCCATTCATGCACAAAGACCGCCAGCAAGCACTTAATGCAGACCACTTGGTGGATTGCGGCGCGGCGAAAATGATTGAACAACCAGATTTAACCGTTGAGTCTCTGACTCAGCAGATCCAACAATTGGATCGCCAAGCTTTACTTACAATGGCTGAGCAAGCGCGTGGCGCTGCAAAATTGAATGCTGACCGAGTTGTCGCACAAGCCATTGTCGCTTTGACCGAAAAGCGTTAACCGAATTATTGAGAATAGAATTGATGACAATACAACATACACAAGACTTAGCTCAGATTCGCGCAATGGTGCCAGAGATGCGCCGCGTGAAATCCATCCACTTCATCGGTATTGGTGGTGCGGGTATGAGCGGCATTGCAGAAGTGCTGTTGAACGAAGGCTACCAAATCACAGGTTCTGATCTATCAGAGAACGCTGTGACAGAGCGTTTGGTATCAAAAGGTGCGACGGTATTTATTGGTCATCAAGCCAGTAATGTAGAAAAAGCCAGTGTGGTTGTTGTGTCAACGGCGATCAACGAAGAAAACCCAGAAGTGATGGCGGCACGTGAATTACGCATCCCTATTGTACGCCGCGCAGAGATGTTGGCTGAATTGATGCGATTCCGTCACGGTATTGCCGTTGCGGGTACACACGGTAAAACCACGACGACCGCTCTTGTTACTCAAATCTATTCTGAAGCCGGTCTTGATCCAACGTTTGTGAATGGCGGTTTGGTGAAAAGCGCAGGTACAAATGCGCGTCTAGGCTCGAGTCGTATTCTAATTGCAGAGGCAGATGAAAGTGACGCGTCATTCCTGCACTTGCAACCAATGGTGAGCATTGTTACCAATATCGAAGCCGATCATATGGATACCTATGGTGGTGACTTTGAAACCTTAAAGCAAACCTTCATCGATTTCCTTCATAATCTACCGTTTTACGGCCAAGCAATTGTTTGCATTGACGATCCTGTGGTTCGAGAGTTAATCCCACGTATTAGTCGTCAAGTGATAACTTACGGTTTTTCTGAAGATGCCGACGTACGTATTGAAGATTATCGTCAAGAGGGGCAGCAAGGCAAATTTACGGTAGTACGTAAAGGGCGAGCTAACTTAGATATCACGCTGAATATTCCAGGTCGTCACAATGCATTGAATGCGTCTGCTGCGATTGCGGTTGCTACTGAAGATGACATTGAAGACGATGCGATCCTAAAGGCAATGGCTGGTACGCAAGGTACGGGAAGACGTTTTGATCACCTTGGCGAGTTTGATACTGGCAACGGCCATGCAATGCTTGTTGATGATTACGGCCATCATCCAACAGAAGTGGATGTAACCATTAATGCAGCACGCAGTGGTTGGCAAGACAAGCGTTTGGTGATGATTTTCCAACCGCACCGTTATAGCCGTACTCGTGATTTATACGATGATTTCGCGAATGTGCTTGAACAGGTGGATGTATTGATCATGCTGGATGTTTACGCAGCGGGTGAAAAGCCGATTGCAGGTGCTGATGGGCGCGCTTTATGTCGCACAATTCGCAGCCGAGGCAAGGTAGATCCGATTTTTGTTCCAGAAATCGAGCAATTACCTTCAGTTTTAGCTAACGTTATACAAGACGGCGACCTAATCTTAACGCAAGGTGCGGGTGATATTGGTAAAGTGGCGAAACAGCTGGCAGGTCTTAAATTGAATATAAACAAGATGCTTGGCTGACACATATTGTTGATGCGAAGGACAGATAAAGACTCAGATCTCGATTTTGCGTCAATATCATTGTGATTTATTGCTATCAGTGTTTGATAGTTTACAAGAGCTCAGTATAATCCCAAGGTTAAAGTCAAGACTTTTACCTCTGCGTAATTATATGGGTAAAAAGTACACGACAAAAGTCAGGAAACGAAGACGTTGTTGAATATTGCACTGAATGACGAGCGACCAAACACGGGTAACAACCGTGGTCGCCAAGAAAAAATCTTGGGTGCGTTATTTTTCGTTGTGGTTGTGACTTTAATTAGTTCTGTTTTGTACGCGGCGATCAGTTGGATGTGGGATGACCAAAGGTTACCTCTCTCCAAAATAGTACTTCAGGGGAAACTGGAGTATGTCCAAGCTGACGATGTGCAGGCTGCATTTAGTCGAATTGATCACATCGGTACATTTATGTCTCAGGATATTGATGTATTACAGCAAAGTGTCGAAGCTCTGCCATGGGTAGCGCATGCCGCAATCCGAAAGCAGTGGCCGGATACAGTAAAAGTTTTTTTGACGGAGCATCAACCAGAAGCCATTTGGAATGGCAACGAACTGTTAGATAAAAACGGGTTCGTTTTTGATGGAGATGTTGCTCTGTTGCAAGAAGAAAAAGTGAAGCTGTACGGACCCAAAGATAGCGGGCCGGAAGTCTTACAGACTTACCGTGATTTGAGTCCTAAGTTTCAGCAATTGGGTTTAGCGATATCGTCTCTGGTATTAAACGAGCGACGAGCTTGGCAAATCATCCTTGATAACGGTATTCGATTAGAGCTCGGTAAAGAGTCTCTTCTTGAGCGTATAGAGCGCTTTTTTAAGCTCTATAACAAGCTTGGCAGTGACACGCAAAGAATCAGTTATATCGATCTTAGGTACGATACAGGAGCCGCAGTTGGTTGGTTTCCTGAACAAGAGTTAGAAGAGAGTACAGATGACTAAGGCCGCTGATGACAACATTATTGTTGGTCTTGATATAGGCACTGCAACCGTATCGGCTCTAGTGGGTGAGGTTTTACCAGACGGTCAAATTAATATTATTGGCGCAGGTAGTAGCCCCTCACGCGGCATGGATAAAGGTGGCGTGAATGATTTGGAGTCGGTTGTAAAATCAGTACAACGTGCAATTGATCAAGCTGAATTAATGGCAGAGTGCCAGATCAGCCGAGTCTTCATTTCGTTGTCTGGTAAGCATATCGCAAGCCGAATTGAAAAAGGTATGGGCACGATTTCTGATGAAGAGGTGTCTCAAGAAGACATGGATCGCGCTATCCATACCGCAAAATCGATTAAAATCGGTGATGAACAGCGAATTCTTCATGTGATCCCGCAGGAGTTCACCATTGATTACCAAGAAGGAATCAAAAATCCGCTTGGTTTATCTGGGGTAAGAATGGAAGTGAGTGTCCACCTTATCTCATGCCATAATGACATGGCACGCAATATTATTAAGGCGGTAGAACGCTGCGGCCTTAAAGTAGAACAACTCGTATTTTCTGGGCTTGCTGCTAGTAATGCAGTAATCACCGAGGATGAAAGAGAGCTTGGAGTTTGTGTGGTTGATATTGGCGCCGGCACGATGGATGTGGCCATCTGGACTGGCGGTGCGTTACGTCACACAGAAGTATTTTCGTACGCAGGAAATGCTGTAACCAGTGATATTGCTTTTGCTTTTGGTACGCCAGTGAGCGATGCTGAAGAAATAAAAGTCAAATATGGCTGTGCTTTGAGTGAACTGGTCAGTAAGGATGACACGGTTAATGTACCAAGCGTAGGTGGACGACCATCACGTAGCCTGCAACGTCAAACGTTGTCAGAAGTGATTGAGCCACGCTACTCTGAGCTTATGGGACTGGTTAACCAAACTATCGACTCTGTACAAGCAAAATTGCGCGAAGAGGGTATCAAGCACCATCTGGCTGCGGGAGTTGTACTCACCGGCGGTGCTGCGCAAATGGACGGAGTGGTAGAATGTGCGGAACGCGTATTCCGCAATCAAGTAAGGGTCGGCAAACCGCTCGAAGTCAGCGGATTAACTGACTATGTAAAAGAGCCGTACCATTCTACGGCAGTTGGATTACTTCATTACGCAAGAGACATGCAGTCTAGCGACGATAGCGATTATAATGAACCTAAACGCTCATCTGTAACTGGCTTTTTCGATAAATTGCGTAACTGGATACAAAAAGAGTTTTAACCTGAGTTGCAGGATAAACGGAGACAACACATGTTTGAACCGATGATGGAAATGTCTGACGATGCAGTAATCAAGGTCGTTGGGGTTGGTGGCGGCGGTGGTAACGCCGTTGAACACATGGTGCGTGAATCCATCGAAGGTGTGGAATTCATCAGCGTCAACACTGATGCACAAGCACTTCGTAAGACAAGCGTTGGCAATGTTATTCAGATCGGTGGTGATATCACTAAAGGTCTGGGTGCAGGTGCTAATCCACAGGTTGGCCGTGACGCAGCTCTCGAAGACAGAGATCGAATTAAAGATTCCCTGACTGGCGCCGATATGGTGTTTATCGCAGCTGGTATGGGTGGCGGTACCGGTACTGGTGCAGCGCCTGTTATTGCTGAAGTGGCTAAAGAGCTTGGCATTCTAACAGTAGCGGTAGTAACTAAACCGTTTAGTTTTGAAGGTAAAAAGCGTTTGGCATTTGCTGAGCAAGGTATCGATGAGCTCTCTAAGCATGTTGACTCTTTGATCACGATTCCAAACGAAAAGCTACTTAAAGTACTTGGTCGTGGTGTAACACTACTAGAAGCTTTTGCAAGCGCTAACGATGTTCTTAAGAATGCCGTTCAAGGTATTGCTGAGCTAATTACTCGCCCTGGCATGATCAACGTCGACTTTGCGGACGTAAGAACTGTAATGTCTGAAATGGGTCACGCAATGATGGGTAGCGGCATCGCCAAAGGTGAAGACCGAGCTGAAGAAGCGGCTGAAATGGCAATTTCTAGCCCACTTCTGGAAGACATCGATCTAGCGGGCGCTCGTGGTGTTCTTGTCAATATTACTGCTGGTCTGGATATGCGTCTTGACGAGTTTGAGACGGTTGGTAATACAGTGAAGGCATTCGCTTCTGACAATGCGACTGTTGTTATCGGTACTTCTCTAGACCCTGATATGACTGACGAAATCCGCGTAACAGTTGTAGCGACAGGTATTGGTAATGAGAAAAAGCCAGATATCACGCTAGTTGCGGGTGGTAAAGCGAAAGTGGCACCGACGCCGCAAGCTCAACCACAGCAACAAGCAGCGGCAACGCAAGCTGAAGAAAAACCGGCACAGACCTTGCAAAATAATCAAGTGCAAGAGAAGCCACAGGTAACTCCTCAGCCGACAAACACTGCTTCTTCTTCTCCAGCTTCGTCGAGTCAAAGTTCTGCGGCTCCAAAGCAAGAAAAGGAAAGTGGTTATTTAGATATACCGGCATTTTTGCGTCGTCAGGCTGATTAATCTTTAACCCATAAATTTGACATGGCTCAAAATTATGGTAGCATTCACGGTCGACGTTACAGACGGCCGTGTTTTGTAGCAAATTTTTGAGAGGCAAGCAGATGATCAGACAACGTACTCTGAAAGAAATAGTGAAAACAACTGGTGTGGGTCTCCACTCTGGTCGTAAAGTCACACTTACTCTGCGCCCGGCTGCTGCAAATACAGGTATCATTTACCGTCGTACAGATGTAAATCCACCTGTAGATTTTCCAGCTGATCCAGCTTCGGTTCGTGACACCATGCTTTGTACTGCATTGGTAAACGATGAAGGTGTGCGTATTTCAACTGTTGAGCACTTGAATGCGGCACTTGCTGGTATGGGCATCGATAACATTGTTGTCGAAGTAGACGCACCTGAAATTCCGATCATGGATGGTAGTGCAAGCCCATTTGTATACTTGCTACAACAAGCAGGTATCGAAACGCAAAATGCGCCAAAACGCTTCATCCGTATCAAAAAGCCAGTTCGTTTTGAAGATGGTGATAAATGGGCAGAATTTGTACCATTTAACGGCTTCCGTATGGACTTCGAAATTGAGTTTAATCACCCAGCGATTGAATCAGACGAGCAACGTTTGCTGTTTGATTTCTCGTCAAAAGGCTTTGTTCGTGAGATTTCTCGAGCACGTACGTTTGGCTTTATGCGTGATATCGAATATCTACAATCTCAAAACCTAGTTTTGGGTGGTAGTTTTGACAATGCTATCGTTTTGGATGATTACCGTATTCTTAATGAAGAAGGTCTACGCTTTGAAAATGAGTTTGTGACTCACAAAGTGTTGGATGCGATTGGTGACCTTTACATGTGTGGCCACCCAATCATTGGTGAATTCCGTGCCTTTAAATCTGGCCACGGTTTAAATAACCAACTGTTACGTGCTGTTCTTGCAGATCAGGAAGCGTGGGAGTGGACTACATTCGAAGAAGAAGTCGGCTCACCAGTAGCATTCGCAGAACCAAATATGGTGCTTGCGTAAATACTTGGCATTAGAATTAATAAAAAACCAGGCTTATGCCTGGTTTTTTGCTATTTGGCTTTAATCTTCGACTTATCAATAACATTCAAGCTTTCAGCATATTGAAATAACGTTCACTTACGATCTTCCTTTTCTGCCATATCGGCTAATCGTTTTAAACGCTCTTGAATTTTAGGTGGCGCCATGTCGGCAATCGTCATTAATGACTTTGCTGCAGATTCTGTTAGTGGTGGACGCTTAGGTCTGTCGTCTTGTTGAAAGCGGTTTCTATATAGTGAAGGATTGATCCTCACTTCAACGCTCATCAGCTTGGCAAAGCCTTGAGTACGAAGTTTATTTAGGATCATGAGGCGATCGTAATCGATCTTCATTTTGATCGCGGCACTAGAGACATCGATCAATAGATGGCCGTTACGAACATTCGCCACTCGGCAATGATCGGCCGTCCCCATGGGTAAGACCTCTTGCAAAGCTTGGTTAAGCTGTAAGATTTCTCCAGCATGTTCTTGAATCTGCTTGAACTGTGACTCAGCAATAACATCTTCAGTCGAGGTTGGACGGTGATCACGCATAGGTAAAATCTAATTTTGTTGAGATATAGCTATTCTAGAGCAGCTTTCTATCAAGGTATAGTTTACATTAACGTCTTTAGCTTCAGTTTTACAATATAGCAAGGTAAAAAGCAAAGTTTGCTCTGGATGGATTACACATATTGCGGTATGCAATATCGGCTAATCAGTCACCACTTTAAGTAAAAACTTCAGAGTGCTTCAAACAAATACGTCTATTTATGGTTGTATCGATTAAAAATCCTTACACTAAGCCACATTGTTTCAAAACTTAGCCTTGAAATATGGATGTTTGAACTCAATATCTTTGATAAATGATTTATCTCAGTATTCTTAGTTCCAAACTGGCAGAGACTGAAGGCATTATGAGTAGATCGGGAACGGTCTGAATAAAGAGAGATTCACGAAAAATGATAACTAAGCTACTGACAAAAGTGATTGGCAGTCGCAACGACCGAACACTGCGCCGCCTTAGAAAAATTGTAAAAGAAATTAATAACTATGAGCCAACATTCGAGGCTCTAAGTGATGAAGAGTTAAAAGCAAAGACGGTTGAATTCCGTGAGCGCCTAGAGAAAGGTGAAACTCTTGATAAACTACTTCCAGAAGCTTTTGCTACGGTTCGTGAAGCATCTAAGCGTGTCTACGGTATGCGCCACTTCGACGTCCAGCTTATCGGCGGTATGGTTCTAAATGCGGGTCAAATCGCTGAAATGCGTACGGGTGAAGGTAAAACGCTGACGGCAACGCTTCCTGCTTACCTAAATGCCCTGGCTGGTAAAGGCGTTCACATTGTAACAGTGAACGATTATCTAGCTAAACGTGATGCAGAGACAAACCGCCCTCTATTTGAATTTTTAGGTATGACTGTTGGCGTAAACGTGCCAAACATGCCTCCTCAAGAGAAAAAAGAAGCGTACCAAGCTGACATCTTGTACGGAACGAACAATGAATTTGGTTTTGACTACCTTCGTGACAATATGGCTTTCCGTAGCGAAGATCGCGTACAACGTGAACGCTTCTTTGCAGTTGTCGATGAGGTGGACTCAATCCTAATTGATGAAGCTCGTACCCCTTTAATCATTTCTGGTCCTGCTGAAGATAGCTCTGAGCTATACACCCGAATCAACCTTTTGATCCCGCATCTTAAAAAGCAAGACAAAGAAGACTCTGAAGAATATCGTGGTGATGGTCACTACACTGTTGATGAGAAATCAAAGCAAGTATACCTCACAGAAACGGGCCAAGAGTACGTTGAAGAACTGTTGGTGAAAAATGGTCTTATGGAAGAGGGTGACACACTTTACTCTCCGACTAACATCAGCATGTTACATCACGTGAATGCCGCTTTGCGTGCTCATGTGTTGTTTGAGCGCAACGTTGATTACATCGTTACTGACGAAGGTGAAGTAGTAATTGTTGATGAACATACTGGTCGTACAATGCCAGGTCGTCGTTGGTCTGAAGGTCTTCACCAAGCAGTAGAAGCGAAAGAAGGCGTTAAGATTCAAAACGAAAACCAAACTTTGGCTTCGATTACCTTCCAGAACTACTTCCGCTTATACGAAAAACTGTCTGGTATGACAGGTACTGCGGATACTGAAGCGTTTGAGTTCCAATCTATTTATGGCTTGGAAACGGTGGTTATCCCAACCAACAAACCTATGATTCGTAACGATATGCCGGATGTGGTGTACCGTACTGAAGCTGAGAAGTTTGCTGCAATCATTGAAGATATCAAAGAGCGCGTTGCGAAAGGTCAGCCAACATTGGTTGGTACCGTATCGATTGAAAAATCAGAACTTCTTTCTAACGCATTGAAGAAGGCTAAGATCAAACACAACGTATTGAATGCAAAATTCCATGAGAAGGAAGCGGAAATTGTCGCTGAAGCGGGTATGCCTGGTGCGGTAACTATCGCGACCAACATGGCCGGTCGTGGTACGGATATTGTGCTTGGCGGTAGTTGGCAATCAAAAGTGGAAGCTTTGGAGAACCCAACTCAAGAACAAATCGATGCGATTAAAGCAGAGTGGAAAGTTGTACATGATCAAGTATTAGATGCTGGTGGTCTACACATCATTGGTACTGAGCGCCACGAATCTCGCCGTATTGATAACCAGCTACGTGGTCGTTCTGGTCGTCAAGGTGATGCGGGTTCATCGCGCTTCTACCTATCTATGGAAGACTCTTTGTTACGTATTTTCACTTCTGATCGTATGGCGAGCCTTATTCAAAGTGGTATGGAAGAAGGTGAAGCTATTGAATCGAAAATGCTTTCTCGCTCAATTGAAAAAGCACAGCGCAAAGTGGAAGGTCGTAACTTTGATATCCGTAAGCAGCTACTAGAATACGATGATGTGGCGAACGATCAGCGTAAGGTTGTCTACGAGCTGCGCGACGAATTGATGAACGTTGAAGACATCAGCGGTATGATCGAGCAAAACCGTGAAGATGTGCTAACAGCGGTTATTGATGAGTACATCCCGCCACAATCACTAGAAGATATGTGGGACGTTGAAGGTCTGCAAGAGCGCTTGAAAGCAGACTTCGATCTTGATGCACCAGTGAAGCAATGGCTTGAAGAAGACGATAAGCTTTACGAAGAGGCGCTACGCGAGAAGATCATCAATCTAGCCGTTGAAGTGTACAAAGAGAAAGAGGAAGTGGTGGGTGCCCAAGTGCTTCGTAACTTCGAGAAATCGGTTATGCTTCAAACTCTGGATACGCTTTGGAAAGAGCACTTGGCAGCAATGGATCACTTGCGTCAGGGTATTCACTTACGCGGCTATGCGCAGAAGAACCCGAAACAGGAATACAAGCGTGAATCGTTTGAACTGTTTGAAGGTCTACTAGAAGCGCTGAAAACTGATGTGATTACTGTTCTATCTCGCGTTCGAGTTCAGCAACAAGAAGAAGTTGAACGTATGGAAGAGCAACGTCGTGCGCAAGCTGAAGAGGCCGCTCGTCGTGCTCAAGCGCAACACGCAGCAGCACAAAACCCTCTTTCTGAAGGTGAAGAATCTGAAGAAGGTTCAAGTCAGCCAATGGTACGTGATGAACGTAAAGTAGGTCGCAATGAGCCTTGCCCTTGTGGTAGTGGTAAGAAGTATAAACAGTGCCACGGCAAAATCGACTAACGTATTAGTCAGATAATGTTTTAAAGAGTCGCCTAGGCGGCTCTTTTTTTGAGCAAATTCTGTGGCTGTCGAATTTCATAAGTTTTGATAGCATCGGATAGTTTTAGAGATGCAAAGACCGTTGAAGTGTAACGGCTTGAGAGTTAGGAAACCCTATGAAAAGAATTCACATAGTCGCGGCTATTATTTTTAACCAAGACAAATCAAAAATTTTTATTACAAAGCGTCCAGACGACAAGCATAAAGGCGGGTTTTGGGAGTTTCCCGGCGGGAAAGTCGAGTCAGGAGAAAGTATTGAACATGCTCTAGCAAGAGAACTTGAAGAAGAAGTAGGAATTGAAGTTACTGAGCAAGCCCTTTTCGAGCATTTGGAATATGACTATCCAGACAAATCACTTAAGTTTGATTTTATTACGGTATCTAAGTTCAGTAATGAGCCTTACGGCCGAGAAGGTCAAGAAGGTCGCTGGGTTGAGATAAGAGAATTGGGTAACTATGCCTTTCCTGAAGCGAACGTGCCTATCTTGGAGCGTGTCGTAAAAGAGTTCGCTTAAGCCTGATGAACTTGCTTGTGGTAACCACGGTATGTTGTTAGTTTAAACAGATTAAGCGAAACGAGAGAACGAGAGCAAACCTCGTTATCCAGAGAAGGAGAGAAAGCGCAATGGTTCGTATTGCAATCGCAGGAGCAGCAGGCCGAATGGGCCGTAATTTGGTTAAAGCTTCACACCTTAACCCAGAGGCGACAGTGAGCGCGGGATCAGAACGACCTGAGTCCTCACTTGTCGGTGTCGATATCGGTGAGCTTTGTGGTGAAGGTAAATTCGATGTGTTCTTAACGGATGATCTTGCTAAAGACGTCGATAATTTTGATGTAATCAT
Source organism: Vibrio sp. YT-17 (assembly GCF_033337375.1). Taxonomy (NCBI): domain Bacteria; kingdom Pseudomonadati; phylum Pseudomonadota; class Gammaproteobacteria; order Vibrionales; family Vibrionaceae; genus Vibrio; species Vibrio sp. YT-17. Next base: position 109,055 of record NZ_JAWOQP010000001.1, on the reverse strand, counting down.
CGATTTTACTGCCCCAGTAAGTACGTTGGCGAATCTTGAACTGTGTAAGAAGCATGGAAAGAGTATTGTGATTGGGACGACTGGTTTCAGTGATGCAGAGCGTGAACTGATTGACGAAGCCGCTAAGCAAGTGCCTGTTGTCATGGCTCCTAACTACTCTGTTGGTGTGAACCTAGTATTTAAGCTTCTTGAGAAAGCAGCCAAAGTGATGGGCGACTACTGTGATGTTGAGATTGTCGAAGCACATCATCGTCATAAAGTTGATGCTCCTTCTGGTACCGCTATCGGGATGGGCGAAGCCATTGCTGGTGCGATGGGCAACAAGCTGAATGATGTAGCTGTCTATGCGCGAGAAGGTATCACAGGTGAACGTACTAAAGATGAGATCGGCTTTGCTACAATTCGCGCTGGCGATATTGTCGGTGAGCACACAGCCATGTTTGCTGATATCGGGGAACGAGTGGAGATAACGCACAAAGCGACCGATCGTATGACGTTTGCTAATGGCGCCGTCAAGGCCGCTGTTTGGTTGAGTGCCAAACCAGCGGGCTTTTATACCATGACAGATGTTTTGGGATTGAATGAACTCTAAATACATAATTATTCGCCGGCGGTAGCCGGCTTTTTTATATCTATAGAATTAGTTGTAAATGAAATGATTCTAACAGAAAGTATTTTGGTGCTTACTTTTGTTGTTGTTTTGGTTGTTTTGTGGGTGTTTTGGGTTTTGATGTCTAAAAACTAATGTCTTTTTTGTTGTGTGAACGTTTGCGTGAAAAACTCATACTTTTTTGTGATCTCTAAAAAGTTCAAATTTGTAAAATTCATTAAACCTCTATGCCTCTCTATGTAATAGCATGTAAAAGTTATCTTTTTGGGCCTTACTGATTCAAAATGACCTTACTCGCTAGAAATTAATCATTTATTTTTGATTGTAGGTTGACAGGTTTCGAGTCCAACTTTAGAATACCGCCAATTTGTCTGAAATACCTATTTATGTAGATTTTATAGGTAAAGGAAGGCATGTTTGCAGTTTGATTTATTTTTTTTGCATTTTTATTCTGGAGGTTGTCTTGGGTAAATTAGCACTGTTGGTCCTAGAAGATGGGACAGTGTTCCGCGGAGTGTCCATAGGGGCAGATGGTCTTTCCGTTGGTGAAGTCGTTTTTAATACCTCGATGACGGGGTATCAAGAAATCCTCACTGATCCTTCCTATTCTCAGCAAATCGTCACTCTCACTTATCCTCACATTGGCAATACCGGAACCACTTCCGAAGATGAAGAATCCTCTTCCATTCATGCACAAGGCCTTGTGATTCGCGATCTTCCTCTAATCGCTTCTAACTTCCGTAACGAACAATCCCTCTCTGATTATCTTAAGTCTCAAAATATCGTTGGCATCGCTGATATCGATACTCGTAAGCTCACTCGTATCCTGCGTGAAAAAGGTGCTCAAAACGGCTGTATTGTTGCGGGCAATAACCTAGACGAAGCTTTGGCACTAGCGAAAGCAAAAGAATTCCCAGGCTTAAAAGGAATGGACCTTGCGAAAGAAGTTACAACAAAAGAAGCGTATCAGTGGAAACAAGGTTCGTGGACGCTTGAAGGTGGACTTCCAGAGGCGAAAGATGACAGCGAGCTGCCATACCACGTTGTCGCTTACGACTTCGGCGCAAAACGCAACATCTTACGAATGTTGGTTGACCGCGGCTGCCGCTTAACGGTTGTACCTGCAGAAACGTCAGCGGAAGAAGTTCTGGCACTAAATCCAGATGGCGTATTCTTATCGAACGGCCCTGGTGACCCAGAACCATGTACTTACGCGATTGAAGCAACCAAAGTGTTCCTAGAAAAAGGCCTGCCAATTTTTGGTATTTGTCTAGGTCACCAAATTCTGGCGCTAGCATCAGGTGCGCAAACGGTGAAAATGAAGTTTGGTCACCACGGTGCAAACCACCCAGTAAAAGATTTAGAGCGTAACGTTGTGATGATCACTTCGCAAAACCACGGCTTTGCGGCAGATGAAGCAACATTACCGGAAAACTTACGTGCTACTCACGTATCGCTATTTGATGGCTCTTTGCAAGGTATCCACCGCACAGACAAGCCAGCATTTAGCTTCCAAGGTCACCCAGAAGCGAGCCCTGGTCCACATGACGCGGCACCGCTATTTGACCACTTTATCGAACTAATCAAAAAACACAGCGCTTAATTCGGAGTAGTAGATAATGCCAAAACGTACTGACATTCAAAGTATTCTAATTCTTGGTGCTGGTCCGATTGTTATCGGTCAGGCATGTGAGTTTGACTACTCTGGCGCACAAGCGTGTAAAGCTCTTCGTGAAGAAGGCTACCGAGTTATCCTGGTTAACTCTAACCCAGCAACGATTATGACTGACCCAGAGATGGCAGATGCGACTTACATCGAGCCGATTCAGTGGGAAGTTGTACGCAAGATCATCGAGAAAGAACGTCCTGATGCAGTTCTGCCAACTATGGGTGGTCAGACAGCACTTAACTGTGCGTTAGATTTAGAGAAGCACGGCGTTCTCGCAGAGTTTGGCGTAGAGATGATTGGTGCAACGGCTGATGCAATCGACAAAGCGGAAGACCGTTCTCGTTTTGATAAAGCGATGAAGTCTATCGGCCTTGAGTGTCCTCGCGCAGATACAGCGAAGAGCATGGAAGAAGCTTACAAAGTTTTAGATATGGTTGGCTTCCCTTGTATCATTCGTCCATCGTTCACCATGGGTGGCACTGGTGGTGGTATCGCGTACAACAAAGAAGAGTTCGAAGAAATCTGTCGTCGCGGTCTGGACTTATCTCCGACCAACGAACTTCTTATCGATGAGTCACTAATCGGTTGGAAAGAGTACGAAATGGAAGTCGTTCGTGACAAAGCGGACAACTGTATCATCGTATGTTCAATCGAGAACTTTGACCCAATGGGCATCCATACGGGCGACTCAATCACGGTTGCTCCAGCACAAACACTGACTGACAAAGAATACCAGCTTATGCGTAATGCATCGCTAGCTGTTCTGCGTGAAATCGGTGTTGAAACAGGTGGTTCAAACGTACAGTTTGGTATCAACCCGAAAGATGGTCGTATGGTCATCATCGAGATGAACCCGCGTGTATCTCGCTCTTCTGCGCTAGCATCAAAAGCAACAGGCTTCCCAATTGCGAAAATTGCCGCGAAACTGGCTGTTGGCTTTACGCTAGACGAACTACAAAACGACATCACAGGTGGTGCAACACCCGCGTCATTTGAACCAACTATCGACTACGTCGTAACTAAGATCCCTCGCTTTAACTTCGAGAAATTTGCTGGTGCAAACGATCGTCTGACAACTCAGATGAAATCGGTTGGTGAGGTAATGGCGATTGGTCGTAACCAACAAGAATCTCTTCATAAAGCACTGCGTGGCCTAGAAGTTGGCGCAACTGGTTTTGATGAGATGGTCGATCTGGAAGCGCCAGATGCACTGACTAAGATTCGTCACGAACTTAAAGAAGCAGGTGCAGAGCGTATCTGGTACATCGCCGATGCATTCCGAGCGGGTATGTCAGTCGACGGTGTGTTCAACTTGACTCAAATCGACCGCTGGTTCCTGGTTCAAATCGAAGAAATTGTAAAACTCGAAGAACAAGTCAAGGCGGGCGGCTACGCAGGTTTGACCAAAGAAGTGCTTCGTCAGATGAAACGCAAAGGCTTCTCTGATGCTCGCTTGTCTAAATTGCTTGGTGTCGCTGAAAGTGAAATTCGCCGTGCTCGTGAGCAGTTTGATATTCATCCGGTTTACAAACGTGTGGATACATGTGCAGCAGAGTTTTCTTCTGACACGGCTTACATGTACTCATCTTACGATGAAGAATGTGAAGCAAACCCAACAGACAAAGATAAGATCATGGTTCTTGGTGGCGGTCCAAACCGTATCGGCCAAGGTATTGAATTCGATTACTGTTGTGTCCATGCATCACTTGCGCTGCGTGAAGACGGTTACGAAACCATTATGGTTAACTGTAACCCAGAAACGGTATCTACTGACTACGATACGTCTGATCGTCTGTACTTCGAGCCAGTAACTCTGGAAGATGTACTGTCTATCGCTCGCGTTGAAAAACCAAAAGGTGTGATTGTTCAGTACGGTGGTCAAACGCCACTTAAACTGGCTCGTGCTCTAGAAGCGGCTGGTGTGCCAATCATTGGTACTAGCCCAGATGCTATCGACCGTGCGGAAGACCGTGAACGCTTCCAAGCCGCTGTTGACCGTTTAGGTCTACTTCAGCCAGAAAACGCGACAGTAACAACGATGGAGCAAGCGGTTGAGAAATCGAAAGAAATTGGCTTCCCATTAGTTGTTCGTCCATCTTATGTACTCGGTGGTCGTGCGATGGAAATCGTGTACGACGAGCAAGACCTGCGTCGCTACTTCAACGAAGCAGTAAGCGTATCGAACGAGTCTCCAGTTCTGCTAGACCGTTTCTTGGATGATGCAACCGAAGTTGATATTGATGCTATCTGTGACGGTGAACGCGTCGTTATCGGCGGTATCATGGAGCACATCGAACAAGCGGGTGTTCACTCTGGTGACTCTGCATGTTCACTGCCTGCATACACGCTAAGTCAGGAAATTCAAGACAAGATGCGTGAGCAAGTTGAGAAGTTAGCATTCGAACTCGGTGTACGCGGTTTGATGAACACGCAGTTTGCTGTGAAAGATAACGACGTTTATCTAATTGAAGTGAACCCTCGTGCTGCTCGTACGGTACCATTCGTATCGAAAGCGACAGGCGCTCCTCTAGCGAAAATCGCTGCACGTGTAATGGCGGGTCAATCTCTAGAGTCACAAGGCTTTACTAAAGAGATTATCCCTCCTTACTACTCAGTGAAAGAAGTGGTTCTGCCGTTCAACAAATTCCCTGGTGTTGACCCTCTATTGGGCCCTGAAATGCGCTCAACAGGTGAAGTAATGGGTGTGGGTGCAACGTTCGCAGAAGCTTACGCTAAAGCAGAGCTAGGTTGTGGTGCGGTTTATCCTGAAGGTGGTCGTGCGCTACTGTCTGTACGTGAAGGTGATAAAGAGCGTGTTGTTGACCTAGCTTCTAAGTTAGTGAAACTGGGTTACCAGTTGGATGCGACACACGGTACTGCTGTAATTCTGGGCGAAGCGGGTATTAACCCACGTTTGGTAAACAAAGTACACGAAGGTCGTCCACACATTCTTGACCGCATCAAGAACAACGAATACACCTACATCGTAAACACGGCTGCTGGTCGTCAAGCGATTGAAGATTCGAAAGTTCTACGCCGTGGTGCACTGGCAGAAAAAGTGAACTACACAACGACACTGAATGCAGCGTTCGCTACATGTATGTCTCATACTGCAGACGCAAAAGCGTCAGTAACTTCGGTTCAAGAGTTACACGCTAAAGTGAAAGCGAGTCTAGACGCGTAACAGATAAAAATCAGTAAGCTCATTAATCAGGCTTACATGACAACCTCATTGCCCGCTCATTTGAGCGGGCTTTTTTATATCGAGGTTTTTCTAAAATGAAGAGCATTAAAGTGTGCTAGGAACGATTGGTATGCTTCGCTTTTGAAGATCATTAAGCTAATGATGGCAAGCAATGTACCCAAAGATGAAGAAATAGTACTACCATTTGCTACAACAAAATTAATGCTGTAGGACTGAGGTATTAAGCCGACCATAACTCTTTAAGCAGATAGGTAATTAGAAAAAGTTAAAATAAGCAGTGTCGAGCTTAAAAACATACTAACTATGGAGTGCTTCGATAGGTTCTTTTTTCTAAGACTAAGTTATAAGTTGATTCTTCAGTATCAAGAGAGTATCCGTTACTTTTTGCAAAAACATCTGCTGCTAGTAGCGAGGGATAAAGAAGAAAAAAACTAGTTACCGATATAGTTAGGAATATCTTACTAGAGCTTTTAAACTCACTTTTAGTTAGGAAATTATTTGATTTTAATGTTTTTACGGACATTCTAGAGCATTCAAATAAGATCAAACTAGAGCCTATAATCAAAATATCAGCCTGATCAAAAGATGAATAACTTTCATTATTATAGATGTTAAGATAAAAGTCTGATAATCCATCAAAACCATATATTAACAGTGATATTGCTGATGCTAATAAAATTATTAAATAAAAAAACACTTGCGTTCGGTCGTAACTCCCTTTTTTCATCGTAACAAACCTCGCTGTATTTCTTGCGAGAAAATCATACTTTGAGTTTTACGTTGAATCTCATTATATTCTTCTTTTGCTCTTCTCTTTGCTTCTATATCTCTTTGCTTTAAGTAAATATCTATAGAGGCTATTAACTTCTGTGTTAAACCTCGTTTATCATTTTCTCTATTCAATAAAAGACCTACAGCCGAGCTTATCAAAATAGCCCCTAATAATGGGCCAGCACTTAAAGTTACAACACTGCCACCCACTGCTGCGGCAAAGTTTACAAATATAGCTGCTGCAGCTGACGATAACCCGATAGTGATTATATCACTAGCTAAAGTACCAAATAGTTTGGCTAAGGTTTGACGGTCATTGAGGAAAAAGTCAATCACTCTGTATGTGGATATTAAGATAATTGTTATTATGCCCCCACTTCTAATGGATTGTAATGCCCCTTCTGGTCCAACAGCGAACTTTGCCACAGTTGGAGTGGGAAGAAATTTTCCTAATCCAGAAAGCTTTGAGTGCATAGCAGGGGAGCCTGTGAGTATGATATGTGGAGCTCCAGAATAATTTTTAACGATAACAGAGCTATTATTTCCGTACAAATAGTTTGATAAGTTGGTTATAAAAACTAAGTCCTGTCCTGTAGCATAATAGTTTGCTGTATTTTCAAACATTCCCTTTATCTTTTCCCAACGTTCTAATTTCGCTTTATCTTTTACATTGTTCTTGACAACGATATCGAAGCTATCGATAGATAAGATAATGGTTTCTTGATTTCGATGTTGATGATTTGATTTATAAAGTGGGTAGGTGCTTATACTACCACTATTTTTTGAGGATTGATGTCGTGATAAAGGGTAGTTGCTAGTCATGTATTTTCCTCAGATATCGGGCCTTGAGCGCTGACAATGTAAACTCTACATGCTGAACAGATCTTTCATATTCGTCTAGTTTTATATTTAAAGGTAAGCGTTTGATCTCATTATCAGGAATAGATTTGTGACAGTGATTCAATTCTTTCTGACAACTAAATTTTATATAAAAGTTTGGAGTCAAGTTTAAGCATTAATTCTATGAAAATTAGGAATAGATTGGTGTCTTGACTTTCCATTGGTAGTTTTGTGAATAAATGCTACCGTTTCTTCCTCTTTGATACCTCTTCAAAAAGGAAGTGTAGTGGAAATCACGGTTGAAATTTTGTTGGCCTTATTTTTGGTTGCGACTGCCGCAGGCTTTATTGATGCGATGGCTGGTGGGGGAGGGCTCATTACGCTCCCTGCGCTTTTGGCTGCGGGGTTGAGTCCGACTCAAGCTCTAGCAACCAATAAGTTACAAAGTTCGTTTGGCAGTTTCTCTGCTAGCTGGTATTTCGTGCGTAACGGTATTGTTAGCTTAAAGGAAATGCGTTTTGCGATACTCTGCACTTTTATAGGCGCTGCAATCGGTGCCGAGGCTGTGCAGTTTATTGATGCTAGCGTACTCACCAGTTTGATCCCCGTTCTTTTGATAGCCATTTCCCTCTATTTTTTACTCGCGCCAAGTACGCGAAAAATCGATGGAGAACCAAAGTTATCTGAAGCGATGTTTGCGCTATGCATTGGTGGCGGGATCGGTTTCTATGATGGCTTTTTTGGCCCTGGGACTGGATCTATTTTTACTGTTTGTTTTGTTGCACTAGGTCACTTTTCTTTGGTCGAAGCCACTGCTAGAACCAAAATCCTCAATTTCACGTCAAACATTGCGGCACTACTCTTTTTTATCTTAGCTGGGTTGCCAGTGTGGAAGCTTGGCTTAACAATGGCTGTTGGCGGTTTTCTTGGTGCTCAGTTAGGGGCGAAGGTCGTGGTAAGTAAAGGGCAAAAATGGATTCGTCCTCTAGTTATAGTGATGTCGATGCTCATGGCAACGAAACTTCTTTGGCAACAACACCAGCAATGGATTCTGTCAGTGCTTTAACTCGTTCGCTACGATATGTGCTGTGACGTAAGCAGATATGTATTGGTCGAACTAACTGATCTAGCTCTTCAAAGTCATAGCAGAACTTAGATGTGATATTAAGTGTCGTTAGGATAGATTTAGGGATTAAAGCGGGAGCCATACCTCCCAAAGCCAGTTGTGCTGCCGCAGTATACGAATCCATTTCCATCAAAGGTTCGATTCCGTGTTTGGATAAAATAGCTTGTTGATATGTGTTGGCAGGGTTAGTTAGGTCATTGGTCAAAATAGCTTTAGGTAGTTGTGAAAGTGAATGTCGACTGACAATTGAGAAAGGTTCATCGGCGAGGTGAAGGCTCATTAATCCATGATGAGGTGGTAGATAGCCAGCGCAAAATCCCAATGTTGCTTTGCCTGATTTCACATTCTCAATAATGCGTGGCGTATGATTGGTCGATATTCGTATGTACTGATCATGGGCAAAGTGTTCTGCCATGATCATGCTGAGGTATCCCGCCACTAAGGTTTCAGAGCAGTCCATTTTGATTAAAGAAGTATCTTCTATTTGTTGTTGATCGTGGATTTTTCCTCTTAACTCATTGAACGTGGGTTCTATTGTGTTTATGAGGGCAAGGCCATCGGAGGTCAGCTTTATGTGCCGACCATTTGGCTCTATCAATTTTTTTCCTAACTTCTTCTCTAGATTTGAAATACGTTTACTCACGGCAGATTGACTAATATAGAGTTGACTGCCTGTGCGGCTCATGGTTTTTTCTTTACTGAGGACAAGTAACGTTTCAATACCTTCAAGCAACATAATGATTAATGAAAGTTAGGAATGGTTGAGATAATTTAGCGAATTGCCCAAGAATTGGCGAATCAAATGAGCATAAATGAGAGGAGCCGACACTTGGTCGACTCCATAATGAGTGATGTTGTTGGTGTTTAACGGTTAATGGCGAAAGTTGGCAGGGATAGATGCCAACGAATCGCACCGAGACGTATAATGAGCGTTGAGATTACACCAGCGAGTAAAGCCGTTGAGTGGTCATAACCCATGTTTACCGCCATCGTATGGAAGATGCCGCCAATAATACATGCCGTAGCATAGACTTCACTTCTTAATACCATAGGAACTTCGCGAGCCAGCACGTCTCGTATAATGCCACCGCCACAGCCAGTAATAACCCCCATTATCACCGCGACCATCCCAGATGCATTGTAGGCGAGTGCCTTTTCTACTCCTATTCCCACAAATACAGCGAGACCGATGGCATCACAAACGGGTAATACCCACCATGAGAGTCGCTTGGGTCTTCGAATAACAAGCATGGTTAGTAGACACGTAACAAATATCACCCATAAGTAAGTCGTATCTGTTATCCAAAATACGGGAGTGGCACCAAGCGCCATGTCTCGGATTGTTCCGCCACCTATAGCAGTCACACTGCCGAGCACGATAACGCCGAATGGATCCATTTTTAAACGGCCCGCCAGTAATACGCCAGAGATAGCGAAAACAGCGGTACCGAACAAATCGATCATATAAAGCAGCATGGAGTCCATGTTACTTAGTACCTTTAAATAGTGTGAGAAAAAATGGGCGGAAATTGTACGGTATTTGCCACGAAATCGTTAGCGTTTTTGACGAACGCTTTTAAAGTGCTCACACACTTCCTTGATCGCGTTCAATGTGCGTGGTGTCGGACGGTTAATCCAATCAGAGTTTAGGGACCAGATGTGTTTGTTTTTAAGAGCAAGAAGCTCATTACTCCACTCAGCCCACATACCATCGTTACTCATTGCGTGACGAGAAGTAAAAATAACCTCTGGCTGGCGAGTAATGACTTGCTCGATGCTAACTTGAGGATAAGGCGCGCTGGATGCGGCGAAAATGTTCTCACCACCGCAAAAAGTAAAGACTTCACTTGGCCAGTTCTTTCCAGCGACAGTGATGATAGGCTTTTCACTCAACTGATAAAAGTAACTAACTTTCTCGTTCGTGTTGTACTGTTCTTTTAGTGTACTCAGCTGCGTTCTAAAATCTTCAGCGGCCTTTTTTCCTACTTGTGGAGTTTCGCTGTATTGGCTGAGTTGCTCAATATTATTGGCGATATCTTCTAATGAACCTGTAGTGGAGTAATAGATAGGAATACCGAACTGTTTAATTTTCTCCAACTCTTTAGCGGGGTTTCCGGCTGGCCAAGCAATCACTAAGTCCGGCTGAAGAGCAATAATGCGCTCTAATTTAATTCCTTGATAATTTGAGACTCTTTCTAGCTGCTTTGCCTGTTCTGGATAATCGCTCATTTCGCTGACAGCAACAAGCTGCTCTCCTAGCCCTGCTGCAAAGGCAATTTCGGTGGCATGTGGAGCTAAACTTATAATGCGTTGAGCGGGTTGAGCGAAGGTCGCTGTCGAAACAAACAGCGTTAATGCGAAGCATAATTTATTCATCATAATCCTTGATAAATTATTCCTAAAAGCAAACTTTGGATTGCGATCCAAGCCAGGACGCGCCAAACGAGCAGCGTATGTATTTGTGAAAGGTGAATAGCCGATGGCGCAATGCGCCCACCGATTTTTGCGCGCTCTGCACGCACACCTTGATAGATAGCAGGGCCGCATAAAGACAGTTGTAGTTTGTGTCCGATAGTACATAACACCCAGCTAGGTCCTGGTAAGGGCCAAGACTTCGCTTGCTGTTGTATTCCAGAGAGCACATTACTTGTATTCTTTCCGGCAGCTAAAAGTATGGCAAAGAGACGAAGTGGAATAATATCCAGAGTAGCAACCAGTTGAATCACAGGTTTACCAAAGGGCAAATATTGGCGTCGGCTAGGGGACCACACTCGCGCTAATTCTGTTGTGAGTCGATACATTAACGCACCAATACCACCTGTTAGTGCGTACCAAAATAGCACGCCGATCACGTTGCGGCTGTATCCCATAATCAGGGTTTCTGAGCCAGCTTTACCTATGCCAACGATCGAGAGGCTACCAGTGTCGCGATTAAGATATGGTTGCAGTAATGCTCGACATTGGGCTTTGTCTTCCGAAGAGATACTTGTGACGAGCTGTTTCGTTAACGTTTCGCTGTTGCGCCAGTCTAGCGCAATGATCAATAGAACCAGTTCATATAAAGGGATTTGCCAAACAAATGGCTTTACTGCAATCAGTAATATCAAGCAAGGAAACAGCATCAAGCCTAATGCAAGACTGCCTGAGATTACACTCTGTGAGTAATTGTGATTATTGTTCACTTTGTTGGCTAGCTGTTCTGCTAGCTTTCGCCATAAAGTGATGGGGTGCGCTGAATGGGGGATTGGCACTAGAAGGTGCAAGATCAGTGCGCCCCACATTATAAGGAGCGCACCGTTGGCATAAAATGACTGAAAAACTTCTTCCATGAATGAGTCGTTTACTTAATGAGTTCCAGCATTTTGAATACCATTTCGGAAGAGCTTTTTGCTGCTAGAGGTAGGAACTCATCAAAGCTCATTGGTGATTCTTTATCAGCGACATCAGAGATTGCACGCACAACAACAAACGGAGTGTTGAATTGATGACAAGTTTGAGCGATAGCAGATGCTTCCATTTCTACAGCGATAACTGACGGGAAGTGTTTACGAATAAACTCTTGACGCTCAGCAGTACAAACAAACGCATCGCCAGTACAAATTAGGCCGCGAACCGCATGAGTGTTTTCCATTTGTGCTAGGGCTTTTTCGGCTAAGTCCATTAGCTTGTCATCCGCTTTGAATGCAGCTGGTTGACCGGCCATTTGGCCAATTTCATAACCAAAAGCGGTTACGTCTGCATCGTGATGACGAACTTCTGTAGAGATAACTACATCGCCAAGGTTTAAGCTTGAATCGAAACCGCCAGCAGAGCCTGTGTTAATCACAACGTCTGGTTGGTATTCATCAAGAAGGATTGTCGTGCCCACTGCCGCTGCAACTTTACCGATGCCCGATTGTAGTACGACGACTTCGACATCGTTAATTTGACCAGAGAAAAACGTACAACCTGCTTTATTTACAGTTTTGCAGTTTGTAATTGCTTGCTTCAGGATGGTCACTTCTTGTTCCATCGCACCGATGATACCAACTTTCATAACACTCTCTTTAGGTAAATATTTTAGTTGGCCGAGAGTATAGCACTCCCCGTTGGCAGTTTTCTATTTGATGAGCTTAGCTTGAGTGAGCTTTTGTCGTAATTGATCGGCGCGCTTTCTGTTTACGCCAAAGTCAGAGTAGCCCACACGAGATTCCGAGCGCACAATCAGTTGGTCTCCTGCTATTTTTAGTTCGAGGTCATCCACGAAGCGCATGATTTTAGATGTGCACTCGATACGAAGGTAGTTGCTTTCTTTCACCGCGGTTTTCGCGCCTGGCAGTTCAAGCGCAACTTGCTCAATAGCGTCGATGTTCGCTGAATCCACTAAGATGAATGGCGTTAGGTTGTATTTTTCTCGCGTGTCTTGGGTGGAGACGCAGTTTGGTTTGTCACCACAAGGTGATTGAGAACGATCCGTCATGGTTTTGACTCCTTGGCTACAAGCGGTTAAGCCGAGCAAAGTAATGGAAAGGAGAGCGGCTTTTTTCATTGGTTTTATCCCTTATCATAGGAATTTAATTATATGTAATAAAAGAAAAAAGGATCCAATAGTAGGATCCTTTTTGAGACGTTAACAGTGATTAAACTTCGAGGTAATCGAGAATGCCTTCTGCCGCTTTTCGTCCTTCATCAATTGCGGTTACGACAAGATCAGAACCTCGTACCGCATCGCCACCCGCGAAGATCTTTTCGTTGCTGGTCTGGAACTGGAACTCTTGCTTCGCTGGGGCTTTGATACGACCCCATTGATCCAAATCGACATCAAACGGTGCTAACCAGTCCATTTTGTGCGGCTGGAAACCAAACGCCATGATAACAACGTCTGCTGGTAGAACGTGCTCGCTGCCTTCAACGGGCTCTGGACGTCGGCGACCCGCTTCATCAGGTTCACCAAGTGCGGTTTTCACCACTTTGACCCCCGAGACTTTGCCTGACGCATCCACTTCAACTCCCAAAGGCTGAAGGTTGAACATGAACTTCACGCCTTCTTCCTTTGCGTTTTTTACCTCGCGACGAGAGCCTGGCATGTTGGCCTCATCACGACGATAAGCACAAACTACGTTGGAGGCACCTTGGCGAATTGAGGTACGAACGCAGTCCATTGCGGTATCACCACCACCCAGTACGACGACTTTCTTTCCTGCCATATCGATAAAGGGTTGGTTACTCTCAAGACCCATGACTTTGTAGGTGTTCGAAACTAAAAATGGCAGCGCGTCATACACACCCGGCGCATCTTCATTATCTAGACCTGCACGCATGTATTTATAGGTGCCAACGCCCAAGAAAACAGCATCGTATTCATCAAGTAGCTCTTGCATTTGGACATCTTTGCCTACTTCCATGTTCATGCGGAACTCGACGCCCATTTCAGTGAACACACGGCGGCGGTTTTCCATCACGCCTTTTTCAAGCTTGAAGGAAGGAATACCGAAGGTCAGAAGGCCTCCAATTTCAGGGTAGCGGTCAAACACGACTGGCTTAACGCCATTGCGCACTAGGATATCCGCGGCAGCCAAGCCAGCTGGGCCTGCTCCAATGATTGCGACCTTTTTATCGGTCCACTCCACATTGGACATATCTGGCTTCCAGCCCATTTCAAACGCTTTGTCGGTAATGTACTTTTCTATGTTACCGATGGTGACGGCACCAAAGTCATCATTAAGCGTGCATGAACCTTCACATAGGCGGTCTTGAGGACAAACGCGCCCACATACTTCCGGTAGGCTGTTGGTTTGATGCGATAGTTCAACCGCTTCAAGAATACGACCTTCATTGGCAAGTTTTAACCATTGAGGGATGTAGTTGTGGACTGGGCATTTCCATTCACAATATGGGTTGCCACAATCTAAGCAGCGATCCGCTTGTGCAGTCGCCTGTTGTTTAGTGAACGGTTCATAGATTTCAACGAACTCGATCTTACGAACTTTGATAGGCTTTTTCGCAGGATCTACACGCTGCACATCGATAAATTGATAAACGTTCTGGCTCATGATTCAAACATCCTCCATGATTACTGTGCTTGAACACGCAGCTCTGCGGCACTGCGGCTCTGGTGACCAAGTAGCGTGCGAAGATCTGCCGCTTGTGGTTTCACCAAATAGAACTTTGGAATCCATTCATCAAAGTTCGCCAAAATATTTTCAGCATGACTCGACCCTGTTTCTTCAAGGTGTTCCGCAATTAGGCCACGCAAATGTTCTTGGTGGATGTAAAGATCGGACAATGAGATGGCTTCGACAGACTCAGTATTAACTCGACCTTCAAAGCTTTGGTTCTCATCCAGAACATAGGCAAAGCCTCCAGTCATACCCGCGCCAAAGTTCACACCTGTCGCACCAAGAATGGCAACAATACCGCCAGTCATGTACTCACAAGCGTTATCGCCAGCACCTTCAATGACGGCTATCGTACCTGAGTTTCGTACGCCGAAACGCTCACCTGCTTTACCGGCTGCAAATAGTTTACCGCCGGTCGCGCCGTACAGACAGGTGTTACCAATGATGGTTGCTTCATTACACTTAAATGCAGTGCCAAGGTGAGGTTTGATAACCACTTTACCACCCGCCATGCCTTTGCCCACGTAGTCGTTCGCATCGCCCGTGAGGTAAAGCTCTACACCACCTGCGTTCCAAACACCAAAGGACTGGCCTGCGGTGCCGTCAAGATAGATTTTGATAGGGGAAGCCGCCAACCCTTGGTTGCCATAGCGTTTTGCTATTTCGCCAGATAAGCGTGCACCAACAGAACGATCAGTGTTGATGACATTGTAGAAGAAACTTGCCGATTGACTGTTTTCGACCGCATGCATGGCATCATCAACGATCTTTTGGTTGAGCTCAGCTTTATCAAACGGTTTGTTTGGCTCTGTCCAAAATAGCGGATGGCCCTCAGGTGATACTGGAGCTTCTAGAATATTGGATAGATCCAGCTTGGTCTGTTTCGCTGTAAATCCCTCTACTGCCTCAAGTAAATCGGTACGACCAATCAAGTCCGTCAGCTTTTCAACGCCAAGTTCGGCGAGTAATCCGCGCACTTCGTCTGCCAGGCCGATGAAGTAATTCATCACCATTTCTGGTAGACCTTTGAAGTATTCTTTACGCAGTGTCTCGTCTTGAGTCGCAACCCCAGTTGCACAGTTGTTGAGGTGACAAATTCGTAGGAACTTACAACCCATAGCGACCATTGGCGCAGTACCAAAACCGAAGCTTTCTGCACCTAAAATTGCGGCTTTAACTACGTCTAAACCAGTCTTTAGACCACCGTCTACCTGTAGGCGGATCTTATGACGCAGACCATTAGCAACCAGAGCTTGTTGTGTCTCTGCCAACCCCAACTCCCAAGGGCTACCAGCGTATTTTACCGAAGTTAATGGGCTTGCTGCGGTACCACCGTCGTAACCCGAAATGGTAATAAGATCAGCGTAAGCCTTGGCTACACCCGTTGCGATGGTGCCGACACCTGGCTCGGAGACGAGTTTTACCGAAACCAGCGCATTCGGGTTGACTTGTTTAAGGTCGAAGATCAGCTGGGCCAAATCTTCAATCGAATAGATATCGTGATGCGGAGGAGGGGAGATCAGAGTCACGCCTTGTACCGAATAACGCAGTTTTGCGATTTCTGCGGTGACTTTGTGTCCTGGTAGCTGTCCACCTTCACCCGGTTTCGCACCTTGTGCCACCTTGATTTGCAGTACATCCGCATTAGTCAGGTAATGCGGCGTTACACCAAATCGGCCAGAAGCAATCTGTTTGATACGTGAGTTACGCTCAGTACCGAAACGGCGAGGATCTTCACCGCCTTCACCCGAGTTAGAGTAACCACCAAGACGGTTCATCGCCGTTGCAAGTGCTTCATGCGCTTCTGGGCTAAGTGCGCCAATGGACATTGCCGCTGAGTCAAAGCGTTTGAACAGTTCAGTGCGTGGTTCTATTTGCTCAAGTGGCAGCGGTGAGTCTGATTTTTTCAGCGACATTAAGTCACGCAGCATGGCAACAGGGCGTTGGTTTACCTGCTTAGCAAAGCTCTGATAGTCGTTACTTTCGCCAGATTTAACGGCCTGTTGCAGCGTGCCGACAACATCCGGGTTGTAAGCATGATACTCACCTCCATGGACGTACTTTAACAAGCCGCCATGATCAATCGATTTGCGTTTCGCCCATGCTTTACGAGATAAGTTTGTAAGATCTTGCTGGAAGTCGTCAAAATTCGCGCCTTCAATTCGAGTTGTGACGCCTTTAAAACACAGATCGACCACATCTTGGCTCAAGCCAACTGCTTCAAATAGTTGTGAGCAGCGGTAAGAGGCGATGGTTGAGATCCCCATTTTCGACATGATCTTGTACAGGCCTTTGTTGATGCCGTATTGGTAGTTTTGCATCACATCGCGGTAGTCTTTCTCTAGCGCTTTATCATCAATCAGTTTACCTAACGCTTCATAAGCAAGGTATGGGTAAACCGCAGTGGCACCAAAACCAAGCAAGACGGCAAATTGGTGTGGATCACGGGCTGTTGCGGTTTCGACAACAATGTTGGCATCGCAACGCAAGTTCGCGTCAATCAGACGAGTTTGAACGGCGCCGACTGCCATTGCTGCCGGAATTGGCAACTTACCTTTGACCAAGGCTCTGTCCGAAAGCACCACTAAAACCGTGCCTTCACGAACGACTTGCTCTGCTTGCTCACACAGATCATTAATGGCTTGTTTAAGATCTTTTTGTTGTGGGTCGTAATTGATATCGAGAATGGTATTACGGTAGTGATCGTCACTCAGCTCTAGTAGTTGCTGCATGTCTGAATAGAGCAGTACTGGAGAATCAAAGGTTACACGATGCGCGTGGCCATCGGTTTCACAGAAGACATTCATTTCCTGACCGATGCTGGTCGCCAGCGACATGACGTGTTTCTCACGCAGTGGATCGATTGGTGGGTTGGTGACCTGCGCGAACTTCTGACGGAAGTAATCAGTCACCAAGCGCTCTTTCGAAGAAAGAACCGCCATCGGGGTGTCATCACCCATCGAACCGACGGCTTCTTGCCCCATATCACCTAGGACACGCAATACTTGATCGACTTCTTCATTGCTCATGGCAAACTGCTTTTGATAAGTCTTAAGCAAGTCTTCATCAAAGCTACGCTCACCTACTTGATCTTCAGGCAGCTGAGAGAACGGCGTTAGTTTGCGAACGTTGTTCTCCATCCATTCGCGATAAGGGTGACGAGATTTCAGATCATTATCGATCTCGCTAGATTGCCAAAGCTTACCTTTACGAGTGTCGATGACGAGCAATTCCCCCGGACCTACACGACCTTTTTTGGCAACTTCATCTGGGGCGTAATTCCAAATCCCTACCTCAGATGCCAGAGTGATCAGCTTGTCTTTGGTAATTACATAACGCGCAGGACGTAGACCGTTTCGGTCTAGGTTACAAGCAGCATAACGACCATCGGACAGTACGATACCTGCTGGGCCATCCCATGGTTCCATGTGTTTGGAGTTGAAATCGTAAAACGCACGCAAATCCGGATCCATATCCGGGTGGTTTTGCCATGCTGGCGGTACGAGCATACGCATGGCACGGAAGATATCCATGCCGCCAGCTAAGAAGAGATCTAGCATATTATCTAAGCTAGACGAGTCTGAGCCTGTCTCGTTCACAAACGGTGCTGCAGTTTGTAGGTCAGGCAGCAGTGGTGACGAGAACTTATAAGCACGAGCGCGTGCCCATTGTCGGTTACCTTCAATGGTATTGATCTCACCATTATGAGCAAGGTAGCGGAACGGTTGAGCTAATGGCCAACGCGGTTGAGTGTTGGTAGAAAAACGCTGGTGGAACAGACAGATAGCAGATTCCATACGTAGATCGGCAAGATCAAGATAAAAGCGCGGTAAGTCCGCAGGCATGCATAGGCCTTTGTACACCAAAACTTGAGTCGACAAGCTACAGATGTAGAAATCCGGATCTTCGGTGATTTGTTTCTCGATGCGACGGCGTGCGATGTAGAGACGACGTTCAATGTCACGCTCGCGCCAACCTGCCGGTGCAGAGATAAAGACTTGCTGAATATTTGGAAGCGAGTTGGCCGCAATTGGACCGAGTACTTCTGAATTAGTTGGTACTTCACGCCAACCAGCCACAGTTAGCGTCTCTTGCGCCAGTTCTTTGTTGACGATGTCTTTAGCGAGTTGAGCTTTGACTGGATCTTGGTTGAAGAAAATCATCCCTACGGCGTATTGCTTGCCAAGGTTGAAACCATTTTCTTCGGCAATAAGACGTAAATAGGAATCGGGCTTTTGTAATAGAAGACCACAACCATCACCAGTTTTACCATCGGCGGCGATACCACCACGGTGAGTCATGCGGTCAAGTGCAGAAATTGCTGTACGTACCAGCTTGTGGCTTTGTTCGCCTTCCATATGCGCGATCAAGCCAAATCCACAGTTGTCTTTCTCAAGACTTGGATCATAAAGAGCCATTGCAATTCTCCCTTTGCTTATCCGTCATCCCGACAGATATATCAACACTGCTTACGTTGATATCGATGACTAACTATGCGTCATCTTTATAGCTTTATGTATAATTATTCAGTAAAAGTTGTGAAATATTTAACATTTTTTGAGTGTTTTATTTTCATCAACTTCACAAGCTATAGCTTATTGTAAAAAAGGTCAAGTTATTAGTGGATCATCACGTGAATATACGATTTACCATTTAATAAGCTAAAATAGTTTAATAATTTCAAATAGATAGAAAATTGATTGTTACAAAAAAGTAACATTTGATTCTGTGGGAGATAAAAAAGACCAGCATAAAATGCTGGTCAAAATAGAAAGATTGGAAGGAATTGTTTTCTTTCTTCACCGATAGCCATCGATATTGCTGATGGCTATTAGGCAATTGAAAGAGCGAAGCATGACTGCTTCGTTAAGCAGAAAGCATCAGTGAATCTGCTTTTGCTTCTAGGTTTGTTCCACCCATTAGGTAATCATCGATAGCACGGGCACATTCGCGGCCTTCATTGATACAACGAACCACCAAAGATTGGCCTGTTCGCATATCACCAGCAGCAAATACACCTTCTTGGTTTGTAGCAAAACCTTGAGTTGCTACGTTACCACGATCATCTAGCGCGATATCCAGTTGAGCAAGTACGCCTGTTGGTTCAGGGTGTAGGAAGCCCATCGCTAGAAATGCCATATCACATGGAATCACACGCTCGCTGCCTTCTGCTTCTTTGAAGCTTGGGCGCTCGCCTGGTTTTGCATCTTGCCAAACGATATCAGCAAGACGAAGGCCTGTGACTTCACCTTTGTCATTTCCGATGAACTCTTTGGTCAGGATGTTCCAGTGACGATCGACACCTTCTTCATGAGAGGTCGAAGTACGCAAGATCATCGGGTACTGTGGCCAAGGCATATTGGCAGGACGCTTTTCTGGTGGAATCGGCATGATTTCCACTTGAGTTACACTTGCTGCGCCGTGACGGTTTGATGTTCCCACACAGTCTGAACCCGTATCACCACCACCGATAACCACAACATGTTTACCCGCAGCGTGAATTTCTTCCGTTTTCAGGTCCATGTTATTGGCGCGACGGTTGTTTTGACCTAGGAATTCCATCGCGAAGTGAACGCCTTTTAGTTCACGACCCGGAACGGGCAAATCACGTGGAACCGTTGAGCCACCGGTTAGTAGAACCACATCGAACTCTTGACGCAATTGTTGAGCATTTACATCAACACCGACGTGTTGGTTTACTTTAAACTCAATGCCAGCTTCTGCCATTAGATTGATCTTGCGATCAATGACTTCCATGCTCAGTTTAAAGTCTGGGATACCAAAACGTAGTAGACCGCCCACTTTCTCGTCTCGCTCGAATACCGTCACAGTATGACCTGCGCTGTTTAGCTGCTCAGCAGCTGCAAGGCCAGCAGGACCTGAACCAATGATCGCAACGGTTTTGCCAGTGCGAGAGCGTGGTGTTTTTGGTTTGGCGTACCCTTCACGATACGCCGTTTCTACGATGGTTTTTTCGATATTACAGATAGTGATTGGGTCTTGGTTGATACCAAGAACACAAGCACTTTCACATGGAGCAGGGCAAACACGACCAGTAAACTCTGGGAAGTTGTTCGTCGAGCTTAGGATGTTCCAAGCTTCTTCCCAGCTATCACGATAAACCGCGTCGTTAAATTCTGGGATGATGTTACCGATAGGGCAGCCGTTATGACAAAACGGCACGCCACAATCCATACAACGAGAAGCTTGAGTATTGATCTTGTCACCAAACTCCTCGTTCAGAACGAACTCTTTGTTGTTCTTGATGCGTTCAGCTGGGTCAATCTTCTGTGGTAGTTCACGACCATGCTCTAAAAATCCAGTAGGCTTACCCATTATACGGCCTCCACTTGAGTTTCGTTTCCTTGAGACAGTGCTTCAGCTTTGCGTTTTTGAAGAACCGCTTTGTAGTCACGCGGCATTACCTTAGCCATAGAGGCTAGGCTAGCTTCAAAATTGTCTAGGAAAGACTGAGCGACTTCACTTCCTGTGAATTGAACATGCTTAGTTAGCATGTCGAGTAATAGATCTCTGTCTTCTTGCTCGATTGGATCTAGGTCTACTAGCTCTGGGTTCAGTTTCGACTCAAAGTCACCTGATTTATCCCATACGTATGCCACGCCGCCACTCATACCTGCGGCAAAGTTACGACCTGTTGAACCTAGGATAATTGCTGCACCGCCCGTCATGTATTCACAACCGTGGTCACCGACGCCTTCTACTACTACTTTCGCGCCTGAGTTACGAACACAGAAACGTTCACCAGCCATACCGCGAATGAAAGACTCACCCGAAGTTGCACCGTAGAAACACACGTTACCAACCACGATGTTGTCTTCCGCGACAATACTTGATTTTGCATCTGGGTAAAGTACTAACGTACCGCCAGATAAGCCTTTACCCCAGTAGTCGTTCGCGTCGCCTTCCACTTCGAACTTCACGCCCTTAGCTAGGAATGCACCGAATGACTGACCCGCAGAACCTTTGAACTTCACGTTCATTGGCTGAGGTAGACCCGCATCTTTGTACACTTTCGAGATTTCGTTCGACAACATGGTACCTGCAGAGCGGTCCGTGTTGACGATAGGGAACTCGGCATTCACCGCTTCGCCTTTCTCTAGTGCAGGAATCGCTGCTTGAATCAGCTTACGGTCTAGCACTTCTTCTAGGTTGTGGTTCTGTTGAGCTTGGTTGAATACACCATCAGCTTCACGTGGTTGCTCAACGTGGAGAACAGGAGACAGATCTAGGTTCTTGTATTTCCAGTGAGAAATGTCTTGGCGGATCTTCAGTTTCTGACCTTGACCGACCATTTCATCGATAGTGCGGAAGCCAAGCTCAGCCATGATTTCACGTAGACCTTGTGCCATGTATTGGAAGAAGGTAACGACGTCTTCTACGCGGCCATCAAAGCGCTCGCGAAGCGTCTTGTTCTGAGTCGCGATACCAACAGGACAAGTGTTCTTATGACACTTACGCATCATGATACAACCTTCAACCACTAATGCTGCGGTTGCTACGCCCCATTCTTCTGCACCAAGTAGTGTTGCCACTGCAAGGTCGCGAGGTGTCTTCATCTGACCATCTGCTTGAACCACGATACGGTTACGTAGACCGTTCTTCAGTAGCGTTTGGTGCGTTTCTGCCAAGCCAAGTTCCCAAGGAAGACCGGTATGGCGGATTGAAGACATTGGTGATGCACCTGTACCGCCGTCGAAACCTGCGATTAGTACAACGTCCGCTTTCGCTTTCGCTACACCAGAAGCGATCGTACCTACGCCTGCTTCTGATACCAGCTTCACGTTTACACGGCCTGCGCGGTTCGCGTTCTTCAAGTCGTAGATAAGCTGAGCCAAATCTTCGATTGAGTAGATATCGTGGTGTGGTGGTGGAGAGATAAGGCCAACGCCCGGAGTCGAGTGACGCGTTGCACCGATCCAGTCATCTACTTTATCGCCTGGTAGCTGACCACCTTCACCTGGCTTCGCACCTTGAGCCATTTTGATTTGCAGCTCTTCAGCGTTAGTTAGGTAGTAAGAGGTTACGCCGAAACGACCTGAAGCCACCTGCTTGATTGCAGAGCGTTCCCAATCGCCGTTCTCTTTGCGCTCGAAACGCATTGGGTCTTCACCACCTTCACCAGAGTTCGATTTCGCGCCAAGACGGTTCATCGCAACAGCTAGTGTGGAGTGTGCTTCGTAAGAAATAGAACCGAATGACATAGCGCCCGTCGCGAAGCGTTTCACGATGCTTTCAATTGGCTCGACGTCGTCGATAGAGATAGAACCAGCGGGGTTCTTAATGAACTCAAGTTGGCTACGCAGGGTTACCGCGTTGTCACCTTGCTTATCTACAGCAGTCGCGTATTGCTTGAACTGATCGTAGTTCTTGTTGCGCGTAGACTCTTGCAGTAGAGAAATGGTTTCTGGGTTGAATAGGTGCTTCTCACCACGCTGTTTCCATTGGTAAACACCACCAACATCCAGCATTTGAATTGGGATTTCGCGTTGTGGGTAACCGATGCGGTGACGGATAAGTACTTCTTTGGCGATATCATCAAGGGTTAGACCTTGGATACGAGAAACCGTCCCTGTGAAGTATTTGTCGACCACGGATTTGTGGATACCCAATGCTTCGAAGATTTGCGCACCATGGTACGACTGTAGCGTAGAGATGCCCATCTTCGAGAAGATCTTCAGAAGACCGCCATTGATCGCTTTACGGTAGTTGTTGAACAGATCGCGAGGGTTCGCTTCTGGATCCAACTTCTTCGTACGTTGAAGTTCAATGATGGTTTCAATCACTAGGTAAGGGTTAACCGCATTCGCACCGTAACCAAGTAGCGTTGCAAAGTGGTGCGTTTCACGCGCGTCACCAGTTTCAACCACGATGTCACACTTCGCACGTAGACCTTTACGGATCAAGTGGTGGTGTACTGCGCCAACTGCCAGCATTGCTGGGATCGCTGCGTGGTTTGAATTCACTGCGCGGTCAGTGAGTAGGATGATTGAATAACCATCGATAACCGCGTCTTCTGCGTATTGGCAGATACGTTTTAATGCACGCTCAAGTTTGCCTTGATCTTCACTAGCTTGGAATACGATATCCAACGTTTTCGCTTGTAGGTGCTCGTTATCGATCGCACGCAATTTTTCAAGCTCAGAGTTGGCTAGAACAGGCGATTCCAATTCTACTTTCTGACAGTGAAGTGGTGTTTCAGTCAGAAGGTTTTGGTCTTTACCCAAGTAAGTGTTCAGCGACATAACCATGCGCTCACGGATCGGGTCGATCGGTGGGTTAGTTACTTGTGCAAACAGCTGCTTGAAGTAGTTTGAAAGGTGCTGAGATTGATGAGATAGAACCGCAAGAGGCCAGTCGGCACCCATTGCTGATAATGGTTCTTTCGCGTCATTCGCCATTGGAACGATGATTTCGTTCACTTCTTCAGTGCTTACGCCAAACGCTTGTTGGCGGTGTAGAAGGTGTTCTGGCTTAGGTTGGCTGAACTGGTTGCTCGCATCTGGCAGCTTCTTCAAGCTCAGTAGGTTTTCTTCTACCCACTTCTCGTAAGGCTGTGCCGTTGCGATGGTGTCTTTCACTTCTTCATCAGAGATGATTCGACCTTGTTCTAGGTCTGCAACGAAGATACGACCTGGCTGTAGGCGACCACGGAACTCAACGTTTTCTGGTTCTATATCCACAACACCAGATTCAGATGCCATCACTAGGAAGTTATCTTTGGTCACTGTGTAGCGAGAAGGGCGCAAACCGTTACGGTCTAGTGTCGCACCAACTTGAACACCATCAGTAAAACATACGGAAGCCGGGCCATCCCATGGTTCCATGATGTTCGCATGGTACTGATAGAACGCGCGACGTTTAGGATCCATGTTTTTGTTTTCTTGCCATGCTTCAGGAATCATCATCATCAATGCGTGTGGCAGGCTGCGACCAGACAGAACTAGGAGCTCAAGTGCCATGTCAAAGTTAGATGAATCCGAGCTGCCTTCCTGACAGATTGGAAGAAGCATGTCGATTTCAGCCTGAGTGAACAGGTCTGATTCTAGGATTGCTTCACGGGCTTTCATCCAGTTCAAGTTACCGCGAACTGTATTGATTTCGCCGTTGTGGGCAATGTAACGGAAAGGCTGTGCAAGACGCCATTTCGGGAAGGTGTTGGTAGAGAAACGAGAGTGTACCAGTGCCAGTGCAGTCACCATGGTCGGGTTTTGCAGATCGAGGAAGTACTGAGGTACTTGCTCAGTCGTTAACTGACCTTTGTACACTAATGTCTTGTAAGACATGGAGTTAATGTAGAAGTCGTCACCAATGTTCGAAACGCTTTCTAGGCAAACGCGTACGGTGTAATTACGAAGTACGTACAGTTTGCGTTCTAGCTCTTCAGGCGTGATGCCAGGGCCGCCGGAGATAAACACGTGCTCAAATTGAGGCTCTGTGCTTAGAGGGTCGGCACCAATCATGGAGTTGTCGGTTGGTAATACGCGGTAGCCGATAACTTCAAGGTCTAGACGCTGTGCGTTGCGTTCTAGAATGTCACGGCATTGTTCGCGTTTGTATTCGTCTTTCGGGAAAAGAACGACACCAACACCATACTTTTCAAACGAAGGCAGTTTAATGCCTAGCTTAACGGCTTCTTCTAATAGGAATTCATGAGGTTTTTGTAGCAAGATACCCGCACCGTCACCGCTGCATGGGTCACAACCTTGACCACCACGGTGTTCCATGCGAGCCAGCATATCCAATGCTTGAGTCACTACTTCATGAGATTTACGGTTTTTAAGGTGAGCAACAAAACCGATACCACAAGCGTCATGCTCCAGTTCCGGAGTGTACAGACCCTGTGGATTTTGCTCTCTATCTACCATAGATACATCCTTCCAGTTCAATGTCGACGCAAAAGTACCGGGCAGCAAATACTACCTAGACTATTGATTACGTCTTGTCCTTTATATTTATTATCGCCACCGATCTAGGTTGACCGGTCTTGATTCCTTTCCGTATCTCGCAGGAAAAGTTTTGCGAGAAAAACAATCCTTGGTGGTATCCCTTTATTTATTATCACTATCTAGTGATTTATATAGGTAGGAGTGGGATAACACCGACAAATCCCGCAGTGTGCTTTGTAATAAAAGTCACAAAAATAACGGGGTTGTGTAAGTATCCTACAATTTTGTCACTTCAGAATGCAATGAAAAAGTCGGCGTTGTGACCCAATTTTTTCGTTTAATTATGCATTTTTAGTTTAACATTTACGCAACATGAACGATTTTTGTCTTTAATTATGCAAGTTTATTGATTTTGACCTGCATGGTGGGTGTTTGAATTGATTAATATTGTGTGTTTTTTCTTGCAGGGATGTAATTTATTTACACAGATCGTAGTGAGATTGATTACGATTTATTGTTGGTGAGAATTTATGCAGTTACATGAGTTGGTCAATACAATCGGCCAAGATCTTCAGCGTCGATACGGTGAAAAGGTTCATAAGTTAACATTGCACGGTGGATTTAGTTGCCCTAACCGCGATGGCACGATTGGGCGGGGAGGATGTACATTTTGCAATGTGGCTTCGTTTGCAGATGAAGAAGTCCAGATAAAAAGCATTCACGAACAGTTAAAAGATCGCGCAGGTGAAATTCACAGAGCGAAGAAGTATCTCGCTTATTTTCAGGCCTACACCAGTACCTATGCAGAAGTACAAGTTCTCAAAAACATGTATGAGGAAGCACTAAAGGCTGCAGACATGGTTGGTCTTTGTGTGGGGACGCGTCCTGATTGCGTCCCTGATGCGGTATTGGATTTACTGTCGGGCTATGTACAGCAAGGTTATGAAATTTGGCTAGAACTAGGTCTTCAAACCGCCAACAACGACACCCTCAAACGTATCAATCGTGGTCATGACTTTGAGTGTTATGCCGAAATCACTAAGCGTGCTCGAACACTCGGAATCAAGGTTTGTACTCACTTAATTGTGGGTTTACCCAAAGAAACCCGCGCCGAAAATATTGAAACGCTGCAAAAAGTGTTGGCCGTGGGAACGGATGGCATCAAGTTACATGGCTTGCATATTGTCGAAGGTAGCACCATGGCGAAAGCTTGGCGTGCTGGAAAGCTAGAAGCCCCTGAATTAGAAGAATATGTTGCGATCGCCAGTGAAATGATTCGTATGACACCACCAGATGTGATTTATCATCGCGTTTCATCAGCAGCCAGGAGGCCCACGTTATTATCGCCTCTGTGGTGTGAAAACCGTTGGCTAGCGATGACGGAAATTGGTCGAGATCTCAGTGCTCATGGTGCTCAAGGGAGTCTTACGGGGAATACCTTTATCTATACTAAACCGGAATTAATAGCAGATCGCTCAATAAATAACTGATATATTTTAACCAGTGTTCTTTGAAGGTTTAAACGATGGATCAGTTACTCAATTGGCTTTGGGGTGGTCAAGGCGGTTATGGCTATGTCGTCTTGTTGTTAATCGCAGGCGTGTGCGCGTTAGCACTGATCTATTTGCACTTTCAGACGTCACTTAAGCAACTAGTAACGGATTCTCCCTATCCAGTCATAGTGGTGGACACTAGCCATGCTCAGCTCTTGCTATCTAACCAGGCTGCGATGCAGTTATTAGGCATTCGCTCTTTGGGAACGGGGTATTTGTATCCTGCTTTATTCGATATTCATGAGCTTGAGCAGTTTCTCGATCGCTTCTCTAGTAGTCATTTTCGTCAGCAGGCTTTTGACTGGCGACTATCTGATAGTGAATCTATTAAAGTGGAGCTGTCAGGCAGAAAGAGTTTATTGCGCAATCATCGAGTTTGGATTCTTTATGCTCAGCCATATCAAGCCACTCACCAAGAGCAGCAACAAGAACTTGCACAATTAATCATCGCACGTTCGGCATTAGACTCACTTTCAGAGCTGATTTGTACCCAAGACCGCCAAGGCAATCTGTTAACGACCAATCGAGCATTTGATCAATTCTGGCAAGGGCGAAGGGAAGAAGCTTGCGCATCCAAGACCTTGGGTGAGATGACCAGAAAAAGCGAACGTAAATGGACAACGGATCCACAAGGTCGAAGTTGCTTACTGGAAGTCAATCAAAACTCTCTTGTTTCGCCGAGTGGTGAGCTTATCGGTACGCTGTCTATTAGTCATGACGTGACTGAATGGCACAAGATGCAACAGAATCTGCGAGATGAAATGGAGCGTCGCAAAGATACAGAGGTGGCGCTAGCGCAAAGAGATACTATCTTACAAACGATTCTGGATGCCAGTCCGGACTCTATTGGTATTTTCAATGAGAACATGGTCTATCAAGCGTGTAATCAGCCTTTTGTTAAGGCGTTAGGAATTTCAAAAATTTCTGATTTGATAGGTAAGCGCCTCCAAGACGTGATTCCTAAAGAGATGTACGCGCGCTTAGCAGACAGTGACTTAGAAGCATTACGCCAGTTAGAGCCAGTTCGATACATAGATAAAGTCGTGAGTAGTGATGGTAAAAGTACGTGGTTTGATGTGGTGAAATCGCCTTTTAAAGATAAAGCATCAGGAACGAATGGTGTGCTGATCATGGCGCGTGATATTTCTGAGCGTTATCTTGCAGAACAAAAGTTGGAAAAAGCCAACCTAGAGTTAGAAAAATTGAGCTTTATGGATAGCTTAACTCAAGTATCGAACCGACGCCGTTTCGATGAACAACTGCAGGTATTGTGGTACCACCATGCTAGAGAAAAGCTGCCGCTCACCATCATGTTATGTGACATCGACTTTTTCAAAGATTACAACGACTGTTACGGTCACCAACAAGGTGATGAAGCGTTAGTCAGTGTTGCTACCGTGTTTACACAAGTCATCAATCGTTCTTCGGATTGTGTTGCGCGTTATGGTGGCGAGGAGTTTGGTTTTATCTTGCCGAATACCACCACGGAAGGTGCGCGCAACGTAGCACAGCGTATTCATGAGAAAATTCTACAGCTTGATATGGAACACGACAGTTCAGAAGCATCTGAACGCCTTACCGTCAGTATCGGTCTGGTCTCTTACATTCCTCAGCATGGTGATGAACCCGAAATGGGCATCGCTATGGCTGACAGTGCGTTATATCAAGCTAAAGCTGATGGACGTAATCGCACTTGTATTCACCCCAGTTCTTGCTAACGCTTTGTGACCGCTTGCTCTAAGTTGATAGCTGATTGTTTAAATCACCGTATTAAACACGTTAAACTTACACAAGCCTGTGCGCTCGTTGGTTTATCTTTTTATCTCGTATCACAAGAGCAGATCGCACCGTGTGTTTTTCACTAATCAAACAGACCTAAATTGCGTTAGGTCGAGTGCATTTACCTGTTTTTCATCATCGAATGGCGCTATCTAGCCACCACCATGGAGTAGTTAATGAAACCCATGAAAAATCTCGCCCAGTATTATGTCGACTTGCTAGTCAAACTGGGGATTGTTCGCTTCTCTATTTTGCTAGCCCTTGCGCTGGTGGCATTAGCTGTTGTGGTGCAGGTAGGGATTACTTTAGCTCTCAAAGGGCGAGTAGATGATATCGACATTGTCCGTTCGGTGTTTTTTGGTCTATTGATCACCCCTTGGGCGGTTTACTTCCTCTCTGTGGTTGTCGATCAACTAGAAGAGTCTCGCCAGCGTTTAACTAAGCTGGTGTCCAAACTGAAGGACATGCGTTCGCGAGATCAAGAGCTGAATTACCAACTTCAACAAAACATTGAAAAGCTTAACCAAGAAATTGAAGAGCGTATTAAAGCGGAAGAAGCACGTGAAGAGGCGATGCAAGACCTCGAAAATGAGGTGTTCCAACGCGAACGTACTCAATTAGAGTTGGCAGAACGTACCGCATTACTGCGTTCATTTATTGATGCCTCACCAGACTTAATTTACTACCGCAATGCGGATGGTGTTTTCTCTGGCTGTAACCGCGCGATGGAAGAGCTAACGGGCAAGAAAGAGCACCAGTTAGTCGGATTAAGCCCTTGGGATGTGTATAGCAAAGAAATCGCCGAGCATATCGTTGATACTGACCAAAAGGTTTTTGCCGATAATCAAGCAATTACTTACGAGCAATGGCTCGAATACCCAGATGGTCGCAAGCATTACTTTGAGCTGCGTAAAGTGCCATTTTACAGCAAAGATGGCCGCCACCTTGGTCTCGTTGGGTTCGGTCGTGATATCACTGAACGTAAGCGCCATGAAGAGTCGTTAGAGAAAGCAAGCCGCGACAAAACTACCTTCATCTCAACCATCAGTCATGAGCTGCGAACGCCGCTGAATGGCATTGTAGGCTTAAGTCGTATGCTTCTAGATAGTCCGTTGACAGAAGAGCAGCGTAAACACATGCAGACCATCAATGTGAGTGCGATTACTCTAGGTAACATCTTCAACGATATTATCGATATGGATAAATTTGATCGCCGTAAGTTAGAACTATTACCTGCGCCACTTAACTTCGAAGACTTCGTCGCAGAGATTGAGAGTATCTCAGCTCTGATGGCGGAACAAAAAGGGTTACGCTTTGACTTAGAACGTTTAAGCGACTTGCCAAAAGCAATTGAAGTGGATGCAACCCGTCTACGTCAGGTGATTTGGAACTTGGTCAGCAACGCAATGAAGTTCACCAAGGAAGGTGGCGTTGTGATGACAGTGAGCGCGGATGTCGAAGACGATTTTGCGACCATTATTATGGAAGTGGAAGACACAGGTATTGGTATCCCAGACGAAGAGCTAGATAAGATCTTTGCGATGTACTACCAAGTGAAATCAGGCAAGGACAACCTGCATGCGGTCGGTACAGGTATTGGTTTGGCGGTATCTAAGCAACTGATCAATATGATGGATGGTGACATTACGGTTACCAGTGAGGAAGGCTTTGGTAGCACTTTTACTGTATCGATCCACGTTCCGATTGTTGAACTAGCTGAGCCAGTCATTGATGCGAAACGCGACAATGTGCGCCTCAACATATTTATGGTCGAAGACATCGAGCTTAACGTAACTGTGGCTAAATCGTTACTAGAGAGCCTAGGGCACTCTGTCACCGTGGCAATGACGGGCCAAGAAGCGTTAGTGAACTTTGTGCCAGAAAAATACGACTTAGCGTTGTTGGATATCCAACTGCCTGATATGACAGGCTTTGATGTCGCCAATTATTACCGCAAGCATTATAACAATCTTCCTCCATTGGTCGCCTTAACTGCTAATGTAATGAAAGATCGTCGTGAATACTTAGATAACGGCATGGATGATGCGATCAGTAAGCCGCTGGCAGTGAATGCTATTCAGTCAGTGATTGATAAATTCTTCGCTCACCAGTTAGAACAACCTAAGGAAGTGGTGAGCGGTCCCGAAACAGTGGAAGAGCCAGTGCCTTCTCCTGTGATTGAGACACATTTGCTCGATATGGATATGTTAGAGTCTTACGTCGACATTGTTGGTGCAAAACCTGTCTACGACAGCATAAAAATGTTTGAAGATATGATGCCAGACTATATCGATGTCTTAGATTCGAACATGACAGCGAAAGATCAAGATGGGATTGTTTCTGAAGCGCATAAAATCAAAGGTGCTGCAGGTTCAATTGGCCTGAAACGTATCCAAAGTGTGGCGCAAAAAGCGCAATCGCCCGATATGCCAGCATGGTGGGAAAACATTTCAGACTGGGTTGAAGAGATCAAAAATGAATACCAAAACGATATTCAAGTCCTCAAAAGTTGGTTGGAACAAAGGAAATAACATGAAAAGAATCGCACCATTGGCATTAGCCATGGCATTGATGGCAGGCTGTAGTTCCGTTCCAAATGTGAATTGGCAACAAAACAGTCAGATTACGATTAATGAGGTTAATGTTGAGCTCAAAAGTAATTTATGGGTGAACCTCATGCCGAATATTGGGGACGTGGAAGAGCAAAGTATTCAAGGTGCACTTTACCTCGAAGGAGATCAGTTACTTCCTGCAAATCTAACGGCAGAAGCTCTTATTATTAAACAGGGGCAAAAAGAGTGGTTGGTGGACAGTGCGTCTTTAGATACTCGAACGCACAGTGAAAGCCGATGGGAGGTGGCGTTCTCGTCTCACATTGATGTGAACACAGAAAAATCGGTTGATATCGCAGTGCTTCTAGACGATGCGGGTAAACAGCGTTGGTTAGTCGAAAAGTACGTGAAGATTAACAAGGTTTATTAACCGCAATGATGTTGCATTAGTCGTTAGACCTAAAACAAAAAGGGCTTGCTCAATGAGCAAGCCCTTTGCATATTAGCGGTTAAATCTAGTCTTCTAGATCGCCACAGAAGCGGTAACCTTCGCCGTGGATAGTGGCGATGATTTCTGGCGTACCTGAAACAGACTCAAAGTGCTTACGGATACGACGAATCGTTACGTCTACAGTACGGTCGTGTGGCTTAAGTTCACGACCAGTCATCTTCTTAAGAAGATCTGCACGAGTTTGAATCTTACCCGGGTTCTCACAGAAGTGCAGTAATGCGCGGAACTCAGAGCGAGGTAGCTTGTAGCTATCACCAGCAGGGCTTACTAGAGAGCGGCTGTTGATGTCTAGTACCCAACCGTTGAATTCATACTTTTCTACCGAGCGCTTCTCTTCTTGCACCGCGTTAGAGCTCATTGAGCGACTAAGTAGGTTACGTGCACGAATAGTTAGTTCACGTGGGTTGAATGGTTTAGTGATGTAGTCATCTGCACCAATCTCAAGACCTAGGATCTTGTCTACTTCATTGTCACGGCCTGTCAGGAACATTAAAGCAATGTTCGCTTGCTCGCGTAATTCACGCGCTAGTAGAAGGCCATTCTTGCCTGGAAGATTAATGTCCATAATAACCAAGTTGACTGAGTTATCAGACAACACTTGGTGCATCTCTTCACCGTCACTGGCTTCAAAAACAGCGTATCCCTCTGCTTCAAAAATACTCTTAAGAGTGTTACGAGTTACTTGCTCATCTTCAACGATAAGAATCTGCGGGGTTTGCATTGGCGGTACCTAAATTTGTGACAAAATTGTGCTAATAGAATAAATTCTAGGCAAAAATATAACATACAGGTAATGTGATTTTGATAATAAATCAAGTTGATCAAAAAAACACTTCTTTCAGTTATCCGCCCTCCATGGAATTTTGCCAACTCACCAGTATCCAATGGCGACGTTTATTCTAAAGGGCTTGTTTACCTTTCATTTCCTGCTTTCAGTGGGGCCTGAAACGTAAACACCCTAAGATATTGAGCGGATTTTATATTGTTAACAGCATGCTAACAATGCTCAAATGTTAATTCCATTCAGTTTGTTGATTTATATCAATTGATGAAATGTAACTGTTATTAATCGTTTAAGACTTATGATAGAAAAAAGTAATAAGAACATAGACGCATCGTTATGGAATGCTTATTCAGAATCTTTTTTCAGATTCGAAGCCGAGTGGCGTGTTTCAAACTATGCTGTGATAACCGCTTGGAACCCATACAGTAACTTGAGGTCCAAAGAAGAGAACAGCATAAACAATCACGCGTTAGAAAAACAGCTACAGCACGTTAATTACGCGCCTGTCACGGTAGGTGATAGCGCTTTTACATGGTATGAGGAAAGCTTTGCCGTCGAGTTGTCGCCAGAGGTAGCCGTTGAATTGGCGAGTGACTTTCAACAAAACGCGATTTATTACGTCATTAATGACCAACTTTATCTTATTGCGTGCTCGCAGCCGAAAGTTTTTCATACGTTAGGCTCCATTAAACCTCGGCTCGTATAGAAGGTATAGAAAAGGATACTGCTCACTGAAGCACCGCTTGGGTGAGAAAATTCACGGAGGAAATATGAGAGACATTACACCCGATATTTGTGACCAATTTGAAGACCAAGTGAGCTTGCTTACTTTACCATTGCAGAACTTTGGTCAACGTAGCGCTTTTTACGGTGAAATCGTTACGGTGCGCTGCTATCACGATAACTCGAAAGTGCGTGAAGTACTGGGCGAAGATGGAACGGGTAAAGTATTGATTGTTGACGGACATGGATCGTGTCAGAGAGCATTACTCGGCGATCAATTAGCGATACTCGGAATAGAAAATGGGTGGGAAGGTATCATTGTCTATGGTGCAATACGCGACGTAGCACAAATATCTCAAATGGACATTGGCGTTCAAGCTCTTGGAACTAACCCGTTTAAAACAGAGAAACGCGGGATAGGAGAGGTAAACGTAACCTTAACGATGCAAAACCAAATCGTTCAACCTAAGCACTACGTTTACGCGGACTGGAACGGTGTGTTGATTTCTAAGCAAAAGCTGGACTTCTAAAAACGAAAGCCTAAACCAACCTCAAAGCCTTGTTGCCAATCTTGGTAATCAAGAGTCGCGTGAAGATCCAGTTTATCGGTAATTTTTACGCGACTTGATACTTCAGCCGCGAGGCTACTGTCGTCTTGGCGAATACCTTCCGCTGTTTCATTCTTGTAAGAGCGAACTGTACTTTTCAGCGTGACACGATCATTAAAGTGATAGCTGATCCCACTCAAAAAACCACTTTGATTTTGGGTAGGAGAGTTATTGACTCGCGCACCGACATAAACGTCTACCGAATCAAAAAGTTCGTAGGCGTAACCCGTATCGATATTCCAAACATCAAAACTGTCAGACTGATAACTGTCGCTGGAAATGAATAGTTTATGAGGAGAAGGGGATGTTTTACCTGGAAGCGGCGGAAGCTCGTTGGCTAGACAAACACCAGGCACAAAAAACAGCAACAGAAAAAGCCATCTTTTCATGTTCACCACTCCTTGTGTCAACTTTTTTATTAGTATGCGCCCAAAGCTTCTCACTATTAAAGCATAGAATATGAAAGCTAGCTCACCTATTTTCTAAATAATTCGATCCTATGAACATAAGTCACAGTTAAGTTGTTGTTATGTGTCACAACCCTCTCGAATTATTTGATCGTACGTTTTATGGCAAAGATTAGACTAGTTATTAGATAAAAAACCGAACTGGTGATGATAGTTAAGTCCTTTACAAAAACTAACTGTAGATTTCCAAATGATCAATAATGTGTAATTAACTATAAATATCAATGACATTGCTTAGCAGAAATCTCTGAAAGATGGAAAAACAAACAATTTTTTGTTGACTATGTATCAGAAACTCGGTAAACGTAGAGTTAAGCAAACACAATTAACGTTGAATATTTATTTATGCCATCTAACAGCCTAGTAGTAATGACCACGACCATTATTATTACCGACACGACACATGTTGGGGCAGGCTGCTGAGCGAAAGAAATTCACAAAAAAGGCCTGTATCCAACAAGATACAGGCCTTTTTTTATGCTTTTTTATCCAGAATTTAGACAAATTTAAGAAGATATACCGGAGGAAGGGATGCGAGTATTGAAGTTTGGCGGATCATCACTAGCTGATGCAGATCGCTTTTTGAGAGCGGCAGACATTATTGCCAATAACGCTCAACAAGAAGAAGTAGCGGTTGTTCTTTCCGCTCCTGGTAAAACAACAAACAAATTGGTTGCGGTCATTGAAGGCGCATTGCGCAATGGTGAAGCAGAACTACAAATCAAAGAGTTGGAGGAGTCGTTTAAAACGCTCTTCACTCAAATCCAAGCAGTACTACCCAATATCGATGGTTCAGCTTTCGATAACCAAGTGAAAACTTCTCTCTCTCAATTACGCCAGTTCGTTCATGGCATCAACCTTCTTGGCATGTGCCCAAATAACGTCAATGCACGCATCATCAGCAAAGGCGAACGCGTTTCAATTCAATTGATGAAGGCAGTGCTTGAAGCGAAAGGCCAACCTGCGCATCTTATCGACCCAGTCGAGTATCTATACGCAAAAGGCGATCACCTAGAAGCCATGGTCGATGTTGAAGTTTCGACTCAGAACTTCCGCCAGAATCCTCTTCCTCAAGGTCATGTGAACATCATGCCTGGTTTTACTGCCGGTAACGAGAAAGGTGAACTAGTTACACTAGGTCGTAATGGTTCAGACTACTCAGCGGCGGTTCTTGCGGCGTGTCTGCGCGCAGATTGTTGTGAGATCTGGACTGACGTAGACGGTGTATACAACTGTGACCCTCGTTTAGTAGAAGATGCTCGCCTGCTTAAATCTCTTAGCTACCAAGAAGCGATGGAGCTTTCTTACTTCGGTGCTTCCGTTTTGCATCCGAAAACCATTGCTCCTATCGCGCAGTTCCA
This sequence comes from Vibrio sp. YT-17, assembly GCF_033337375.1. Taxonomy (NCBI): domain Bacteria; kingdom Pseudomonadati; phylum Pseudomonadota; class Gammaproteobacteria; order Vibrionales; family Vibrionaceae; genus Vibrio; species Vibrio sp. YT-17. The sequence goes on along the minus strand of NZ_JAWOQP010000001.1, from coordinate 73,491 downwards.
CATCCCATGTCTGATCAAAAACAGCTTTAACCCACAAGGTGCAGGAACTCTGATTGGGCAAGACACTGGTGAAGACAATCTGGCGATCAAAGGTATCACGACGCTAAACGACCTAACCATGGTTAACGTTTCCGGCCCAGGTATGAAGGGTATGGTTGGCATGGCAAGCCGCGTATTTGGCGCAATGTCTTCCGCTGGTGTGTCTATTGTTCTTATTACTCAGTCTTCTTCTGAGTACAGCATTAGCTTCTGTATTGAGGCAGAAGATAAAGCAAAAGCGCAACAAGTACTGGCCGATGCGTTTGAGTTGGAACTGAAAGATAGCTTATTAGAGCCGGTCGAGTTTATTGATAATGTTTCAATCATAACGTTGGTTGGTGACGGCATGCGTACATCGCGCGGTGTTGCATCTCGCTTCTTCTCATCTCTTGCTGAAGTGAACGTAAACATTGTAGCCATCGCACAGGGCTCATCTGAGCGCGCTATCTCAGCCGTGATTCCTGAAGATAAAATCTCTGAAGCGATCAAAGCGTGTCACGAAAACCTATTCAACTCTAAGCACTTCTTAGACGTATTCGTGGTTGGTATTGGCGGCGTTGGTGGTGAGCTGGTGGATCAGATCGAGCGTCAACAGGCGAAGCTTGCGGAAAAAGGCATCGTGATCCGCGTGTGTGGCTTGGCAAACAGCAAAGGTCTTCTGCTTGATAGTGAAGGTCTTCCACTCGATCATTGGCGTGATCGTATGTCGGCAGCGACAGAAGAGTTCAGCCTAGCGCGTTTGATTTCTTTGGTTCAACGTAACCACATCATCAACCCAGTATTGGTTGACTGTACATCAAGTGAAGATATCGCGAATCAATACGCTGATTTCTTAGCTGCTGGTTTCCATGTCGTTACACCAAATAAAAAAGCAAACACAGCAAGCATGGCTTACTACCATCAGCTTCGCGATGTTGCGCGCAGCTCTCGTCGCAAGCTGATGTACGAAACAACTGTGGGGGCGGGTCTACCGGTAATCGAAAACCTGCAAAACCTAATCTCAGCGGGTGATGAGCTAGAGCGCTTTAGCGGTATTCTTTCTGGCTCTCTGTCATACATCTTCGGTAAGTTAGATGAAGGTATGAGCCTAAGTGAAGCAACTAATATCGCAAAAGAAAATGGTTTTACTGAACCGGATCCTCGTGATGATCTTTCTGGTATGGATGTCGCGCGTAAGCTTCTGATCCTAGCTCGTGAAGCAGGCATGTCTCTAGAACTAGAAGACGTTGTGGTTGATCAAGCACTGCCACCAGGTTTTGATGATTCTGGTAGCGTTGATGAATTTATGGCGCGTTTACCTGAAGCAGACGCCTACTTTAAAGAATTATCTGCAAGGGCAGCGGAAGAGGGCAAAGTACTGCGCTACGTTGGTGAAATTAATGAGGGCAAGTGCACAGTAAGCATCGCAGCGGTGGATGAAAACGATCCAATGTATAAAATCAAGGACGGTGAAAACGCACTGGCATTTTACAGCCGTTACTATCAGCCAATCCCACTAGTGTTACGTGGCTATGGTGCAGGCACCGAAGTAACGGCTGCGGGTGTATTTTCTGACGTGATGCGTACTTTAGGTTGGAAACTAGGGGTATAACAATAATGAGTTCAAGTGATATGGATGTAGTGGTTTATGCCCCAGCATCAATTGGTAATGTAAGCGTTGGCTTTGATGTGCTGGGGGCTGCCGTGTCTCCAGTGGATGGCACACTATTGGGTGACCGTGTATTGGTGAAATCTGGGGCTGATCCGTTCAGCCTTAAAACGGCGGGTGATTTTGTTGAGAAATTGCCAACTGAACCAAAAGAGAACATCGTCTACGACTGTTGGCTCGTGTTTGCTCGTGAGTTAGACAAAAAAGGCGTTGAGCTAAAACCACTTGAGATGACGCTAGAAAAGAACATGCCAATTGGCTCTGGTTTAGGCTCAAGTGCATGTTCTATCGTTGCTGCATTAGATGCATTGAACCGATTCCATGGACAGCCACTTAACGAGACAGAATTACTAGCGCTGATGGGAGAGATGGAAGGCAAGATCTCCGGTGGTATTCACTACGACAACGTTGCGCCATGTTATCTTGGTGGTGTGCAACTGATGCTTGAAGAGTTGGGTATCATCAGTCAAGAAGTGCCTTGCTTTGATGATTGGTACTGGGTGATGGCGTATCCGGGTATCAAGGTATCAACGGCGGAAGCGCGTGAGATCCTACCATCTCAATACCGCCGACAAGATATCATCGCTCATGGTCGCCACCTTGCGGGCTTTATTCATGCGTGTCATTCTGGTCAGCCAGAACTTGCTGCAAAAATGATCAAAGACGTGATCGCAGAACCGTATCGTGAGAAACTGCTTCCAGGTTTTGCGAATGCACGTCAATACGCAGCGTCTGCGGGTGCATTGGCAACCGGTATTTCTGGCAGTGGTCCGACACTGTTCAGTATTTGCAAAGAGAAAGATGTCGCTGAGCGAGTTGCTCGCTGGTTAGAACAAAACTACGTACAAAACGAAGAAGGATTCGTCCACGTTTGTCGTCTAGATAAGCAGGGTTCGAAAGTAACAGGAAGTGAGCTATGAAGCTTTACAATATAAAAGAAAATGATGAACAAGTTTCCTTTGGCCAAGCCGTTCGCCAAGGGTTAGGTCGCAATCAAGGCCTATTTTTCCCATCGGAATTACCAAAATTTGAAGATATCGATGCGCTGCTTGCAGAAGACTTTGTCTCTCGTAGCACTAAGATTCTATCGGCGTTAATTGGAGATGAACTTACAGAGGAGCAAGTGAATGCTCTTGTTGATGCTGCATTCCAATTCCCTGCGCCAATTAATCAGGTCAAAGACGGTGTTTACGCTCTGGAACTGTTCCATGGTCCAACGCTTGCATTTAAAGACTTTGGTGGTCGCTTTATGGCGCAATCTCTTGCTGCGGTTTCGGACGGCGGCAAGATCACTATCCTAACTGCAACTTCCGGCGATACTGGCGCAGCCGTTGCGCATGCTTTCTACGGTATGGAAGACATCAACGTTGTGATTCTTTACCCGAAAGGCAAGATCAGCCCACTGCAAGAGAAGCTATTCTGTACGCTTGGTAAGAACATCCATACTGTCGCGATCGATGGAGACTTCGATGCGTGTCAGGCACTGGTTAAGCAAGCTTTTGATGATTCTGCACTGCGTGAAGAGATCGGTCTGAACTCTGCCAACTCAATCAACATCAGCCGTTTGATGGCGCAAATCTGTTACTACTTTGAAGCAGCTGCGCAAATGAGCAAGCAAGAGCGTGAAAACCTAGTGGTATCAGTACCAAGTGGTAACTTTGGTAACCTAACTGCTGGTCTACTGGCAAAAGCGCTGGGCTTGCCTATCAAACGCTTTATCGCGGCAACTAATGCCAATGACACTGTTCCTCGCTACCTAGAAACAGGTAAGTGGGAGCCAAAACCAACAGTCGCAACAACATCGAACGCGATGGACGTGAGCCAACCAAACAACTGGCCTCGTATTGAAGAGCTGTGCCGCGTGAAAGAGTGGGGCTTGGAGACGTTAGGTAAAGGCGCAGTATCTGATGAGCAAAGCGCACAGTCAGTGAAAGATTTACATGCTCTAGGCTACCTATGCGAACCGCATGGTGCGATTGCTTACCGAGTGCTTGAAGAACAATTGCAAGACGGTGAAACCGGTCTGTTCCTATGTACTGCTCACCCTGCGAAGTTCAAAGAAGTCGTGGATGATATTCTAGAATCCGATATCGAGCTTCCTGCGCCACTAGCGAAGCACGCTGCGATGGAGCTGCTATCGGAAGAGCTCGACGCAGACTTTGACGCATTGAAACAAGTACTGCGCCGCGTGCAGTAAGCTTCAAAGTATAGTAAGTATCAAAAACAGAAATAACGAGAGGTGAATGAGTAATCATTCACCTTTTTTATTGTCGGTAAGTTTTGACTCTCTTTATGATTGAGAAACGAACTTAACTAAATGAGATGGAAAGAGAAGCATGCATTTTTTGATTTTTCTTGGCTCAGTGAGAGACAGCACTCCACCACGACCAGCCCGTTTAGGAATGCGAGTCAGTAAAGCGTGTGAAAAACTCATCGCGAGTCAACATTCGCAACATACGGTCGAAATCATCGACCCTTTGAATTACGACTTTGGTGATGTGTTTAAGCCCGAGTTTGCTTATCACCGCTCTAAAGTTCCGCAGCACCTAAGTGAGCTAGCAGACAAAATCAAACATGCGGATGGGTATGTGATGGTTAGCCCGGAATATAACCATTCGATGAGTCCTGCTTTGGCGAACATGCTTAACCATTTCGGCAGTTCGCTGTTTTCTTACAAGCCGAGTGCTATCGTGACCTATTCTGCCGGACAATGGGGTGGTGTTAGAGCTGCCGTTTCTATGCGTACCTTCTTATCTGAACTTGGATGTCTACCTGTCTCTGCGATGATCCACATTCCGAAAGCGCAAGAAGTCTTTGATGAACAGGGCGTTGCTGCGGATGAGTCGGAGCAGACGCAGTGGGACAACTATATGAATCGCACTATGCATCAATTGATTTGGTGGGCAGAAGGGGCGTCACTGCAAAGAGATAGGCTTGATCCAACCTCTGTAGCGCAAGCGTTTCAGAAAGATCCTTCGCAAAGAAATGCACCTCAGAGGCGAGTTGCTTTCCATTATAGAAAGGGGTTAGAAGGATTCTGAAACAAAAAAGCTTGGTCATTGCTGACCAAGCTTTTTAAATTCTAGCGAGCTAGTTTACTGAGAGATTATAGAGTCTCAGTAAAAGTACGAGCGATTACATCACGTTGTTGCTCTGGAGTTAGCGAGTTAAAACGTACTGCGTAACCAGAAACACGAATAGTTAGTTGTGGGTATTTCTCTGGGTGTGCAACTGCATCTTCTAGTGTTTCGCGTTTAAGCACGTTCACGTTTAGGTGTTGGCCGCCTTCGATACGAGGAGCAGTTTCGATTGCAACTTCACGGCTTTCGTATTCACCTAGGTCGCTGATTGCGATAACTTGGTCTGCTTCGTAGCCAGCAGTTGCAGCAACACAACGAGCTTCATTTTTTTCGCTATCTAATAGCCAGATAGAGTTTAGTAGGTCGTCGTTTGCCGCTTTTGTAATTTGGATACCTTGGATCATCACTATCTCCTAGACCACTTACGTGGTGATTATTGGTGTTAATTTTCGAATTTTCGTTGAGCTGAGTATTATATAGCTAATATCCACTATTTTAATATTGATTTAAGTCAAAAAACAACCAAAAACATTATTTTTATTAAGGTAATTTTATTGAGTTAAATCAATAAAACCTTTGAAAACAAACTAATTACAATTTATTTGATAATATAAAAAATATTTAATAACTAGTTTTGTTGTAAATTTACTACAAATTGAGATTAAAGTTTAAACTGGTTAACGCAACTATCTGTATTTAGGTAGCAATACTGAAAGTCTAAAGTGATTAAATGACAAACATGAAAAACAAGCTTGGGAATAAACTCATTGGTGCACATGTCTCTGCTGCTGGTGGGGTCGATCAAGCTCCGTTGAGAGCTCGTGAAATTGGCGCGAATGCATTCGCACTATTTACAAAAAACCAACGCCAGTGGGTGGCGAAGCCTTTAGAAGCAAAAACCATCAGTGCGTTTAAAGCGAACTGTAAAATGCTGGGTTTCGGAGCAGAACATATTCTTCCCCATGATTCTTATCTGATTAACTTGGGTGCGCCGGAAGAAGAAAAGCTGAATAAATCCCGCGCGGCATTTATTGATGAAATGGAGCGTTGTAATCAGTTAGGGCTGACTTTGCTTAACTTCCACCCGGGTAGTCACCTAAAGAAAGTCTCTGAACAGGAGTGCCTCGCAACGATCGCCGAGTCGATCAATCTTGCGCATAAAGCGGTGCCGAATGTGATCGCTGTTATCGAGAATACGGCAGGTCAAGGCACTAACTTAGGCTGGAAGTTTGAGCACCTTGCTGAAATCATCGAGCAAGTGGAAGATAAAGATCGTGTCGGCGTTTGTATTGATACCTGCCATACCTTTACGGCTGGTTATGACTTACGTACAAAAGAAGATTGCGAGCGCACCTTTGCAGAGTTCGACCGTATCGTAGGTATGCACTATTTAAGAGCAATGCATCTAAATGATTCAAAAGTAGAGTTTGCCAGCAAAGTAGATCGCCACCATTCTCTAGGTAAAGGAGAGATCGGGTGGGATTGCTTTGAGTACATCGCAAAAGACCCTCGTTTTGATGGTATCCCTCTGATTTTAGAAACAATTGATCCAGATATTTGGCAGCAAGAGATCGACACGTTGCGTCAATTCCATTTAGCGGCCATTGCCAGTTAATGGCGTAACCACAAAGTTGGCACCTTTCTTTCTTAGTCATTGAACATCAATCTCTGAATTAGCAAAGAAGGATGCCAACATGTCTCGACCACTCTCTTTTACTCCTTATGCTTACACTCGTCGCGTGCTTCGCTTACCGATGCCTAATCGTCACATTACCGGACGGGGGCATTTTCGAACGCCACAGAAGCATTAGTCTTTTATTACTTGTCTCAAGTTCGTGGTAAGTTTTTGTTTGTTTGAGTTTCGCTCGTTAGAATAGAAGCAAAATTTAGGACAGGAACTTTCCATGAATCAGTCACCCACTTGGCACGATGTGATCGGCGAAGAGAAAAAGCAGAGCTACTTTGTAGACACCTTGAATTTTGTTGAAGCCGAACGCGCCGCAGGCAAAGCTATTTTTCCTCCCGCAAAAGATGTCTTTAACGCGTTTCGTTTTACCGAGTTCAAAGACGTTAAGGTCGTGATTCTAGGACAAGACCCATACCACGGCCCAAATCAGGCGCATGGCCTGTGTTTCTCTGTACTTCCTGGCATTAAAACGCCACCGTCACTGGTTAATATGTATAAAGAGCTGGCGCAAGATATTGAAGGTTTCCAAATCCCTCAGCATGGTTTTTTGCAAAGCTGGGCTGAACAAGGCGTATTGTTACTCAATACGGTATTAACGGTGGAGCAAGGTAAAGCGCATTCACATTCAAAGACAGGTTGGGAAACGTTTACTGATCGAGTGATTGAAGCCATTAATCAGCATCAAGAAGGTGTAGTGTTCTTGCTGTGGGGTTCACATGCACAGAAGAAAGGTCGTTTTATCGATCGCAATAAGCACCATGTGTTAGCTGCCCCACACCCATCGCCACTTTCTGCACATCGAGGCTTTTTCGGTTGTAAGCATTTCTCTCAAGCAAACCAGTTGCTTACATCACAAGAAAAAGCACCAATTAACTGGCATTTGCCATTAACGGTATAAATGAAGAGACAGCGATCATGGATGCTATGATCGCTGTTTTTTTGAGCATGCTCGAGGCTGATAGTAAATTTCTCATGTACACTTACTAAAAGTAGGTGTTAAGGAGAGACGCTATGATGATCGAAAGAATTCGACGCGAACATGGTTATATGGTTCGTCTGTTGGCGATACTGCGCCATAAGCTTAATGAGATAAAAAAAGAACGTGTAATCAACTATGCGTTAGTAAGCGAGATTGTTGATTACCTCTCTAATCATTCGGAGAAAGTACACCACCCGAAAGAAGATATCCTCTATCACCACTTTCTTGAACACTATGGTAAGCAACAAACCATGGAAAATTTAGAGAAAGAACATCTAGAGTTAGCTAGTAAAACCAGAGAGTTTTCATCCGTGATAGAGATGATCCTTCAGGATGCTGTTGTGCCACAAGACATGTTCGTCGCTCACCTAGAAGATTTCATTGAATCGCAAAGGCGCCACTTGGAGCTAGAAGAGCGAAAAATTTTGCCTCTCATTGAAGAGTTATTTACCACAGAAGATTGGCAGCATGTCGAGAGCTTATGGAGCGTCAGTGAGGATGATCCTGTGTTTGGTGACACGATTGCTGATCGTTATAAGCAGTTGGCCGAACGTGTTCGTCAAAGTGATACTGAGTATGTTTAAGCCTGAGTGATGAAACCTGAGCGAGCGAAAGCCGTCTCTCGGGTTTGTGAGATACATTTCTTATTTATTGGGAATCAACCGAAAATTTAGTGTGCATATTTCTCGGCAAAAAGTACGGAAGATTCTCATTGAGTAATAATGGTATTCATACTTAAACCTTGGTACATAAACTCACGGTGTTTACGGTCACTGTAAACAAAAAACAAAAGGCACCTGTAAGGTGCCTTTTGTTTGAATTAGAGTTTAATGTCTTCCAAGTTATAATCGGTACAGACATCAAGTTCGCGCAGCTCTTTAAGCAAATTGCGTCTGTCGTTCATCTCTTCTATTTCACGCCACTTTCGCTTTACTGGTTTGGCACGAGATTTGGTTGTTGAGGTAGTATCCAGATTAAAAATGTCATCTAGTTGAAAGCCTTCCATAAGCCACCTTTACCTTTCTTAAGCTAAACTGTTGTAACCAGTCCTTGTGGAGTTTTTTAAGTACCACAATAGCCGTGAGAATAACCATGATATATTTCGCATTTGTGTCGGTAGCATGACATTTTCGTGCAAAAATATTCTCAAAATCACACTTTTTATTGCAACGATGTGGATAAAAAATGCACAAACGATCTCAAGAAAACGATTAAATAGAGAGATTTTCTATGTTAATTCGATTTGATGAATGGGTGCACTGCGCAAAGGTTAAAGTTGCATAAAATCAGTTTGATGAAATAGTGTTCAATTAGATGGTAAGTCACTAGCGTAAATTTATGTAACACCTTGTGAATACTAGCTTGTTCTTGTTTATACGGTTTGCCATTCCATTTAATGAAGAATAATTATTTATGTTGGTGTTTGGTAATTGAAATGTTGCGCAGTTTGAGTGTTAAGTCTTCTATTTATGTTATTTTTTGGTGACTTTATAGTGAAAAATAACAATGTTATTCTTATTATTGCATATTGATTTTTGCGCTCCTAGGTTGCATTATCCGCCCGTCAAAAAATACGCTGGTACGTAAAATGGATGCATGAAGCGACGTTTACGATTCTAGATTGCCCATAAACATTACTTAAAAAGCTAAGCACACTTTGACACTTAGCAGGCAATTTGGTGGATGGCTAGGACGCATAGACTGGCGCAACTCACTTTGAGGTACACATGACAGACTTAATCAATTTGATGAACGATCTCCTCTGGGGCTCGATTCTGGTTTATCTTCTTGTTGGTGTTGGTATTTACTTCACCGTTCGATTAGGGTTCATTCAGTTCCGCCATTTCGGCCACATGTTCTCTGTTCTTAAGAACAGCCGTAAAGCAGACAAAGCTGGTATTTCTTCTTTCCAAGCGCTTTGTACTAGTCTTGCTGCACGTGTTGGTACAGGTAACATGGCGGGCGTTGCAGTGGCATTGACTGCGGGTGGTCCTGGTGCGATCTTCTGGATGTGGCTGATTGCAATGCTTGGTATGGCAACATCGTTTGCTGAGAGCACACTGGCGCAGCTATACAAAACCAAAGATGATGATGGCAACTACCGTGGTGGCCCTGCCTACTACATGGAAAAAGGCTTGGGCATGCGTTGGATGGGCGTGTTGTTCTCAGTTTTCCTAATCATCGCTTTTGGTTTGGTATTCAACGCCGTACAAGCTAACTCAATTGCCAATGCAATGAGCAACGCATTTGGTTGGAATAACCTGTATGTCGGTATTGCCGTTGTTCTACTGTCTGCAATTGTTATTTTCGGTGGCATCAAGCGTATCGCAAGAGTTGCTGAGATGATCGTTCCGATCATGGCACTACTTTATCTAGCCCTAGCGCTGTTCATCATGTTCTCTAACCTAGAGAAATTACCTGATGTATTGATGCTTATCTTTAAGAGTGCATTTGGTCTGCAAGAAGCAGCAGCAGGTGGTCTTGGCTACGCAATTGCACAGGCAATGATTAACGGTATCAAGCGCGGTCTATTCTCGAATGAAGCAGGTATGGGTTCTGCACCTAACGCGGCAGCTTCAGCAACACCTTACCCACCACACCCAGCGTCTCAAGGTTACGTACAGATGCTAGGCGTGTTCATGGATACGATCGTTATCTGTTCTGCAACAGTGGCTATCATCCTGATGTCTGGTGAGTATGTCGGTCAAGCAACAGAAGTGACGGGTATCGAGCTAACTCAGCGTGCATTGAGCTCACAAGTTGGCGATTGGGGCGGCATCTTTGTTGCTGTGGCAATCTTCTTCTTTGCGTTTACTTCAATCATTGCAAACTACTCGTATGCTGAAACGAACTTAATCTTCCTAGAGCACAATCATAAAGCGGGCTTAAGCATTTTCCGCGTTATTGTTCTTGGTATGGTGATGTTTGGTGCACTAGCTTCGTTACCAGTCGTATGGTCGCTTGCTGACGTCTCTATGGGTCTGATGGCGATAGTCAACTTAGTGGCGATCATCTTGCTATCTGGCATCGTGATTAAACTGGCAAAAGATTACAACCGCCAGCTTGGTGAAGGCAAAGTGCCAACATTTGATGCGAATGACTTCCCGGAGCTGAAATCTCAGCTTGAAGAAGGCATTTGGTACAACGATAAAAAAGACTAAGTGAGCTATCACTCATAGTTGAAAGCTATTAGTACGATGTAAAAAGCCATGCAGACAATGCATGGCTTTTTTTGTACCCTATTAAAAACAAAATTAGAGAAGGGAAAGTCATGCTTATCGTAGTTTCTCCAGCGAAGACTCTTGATTACGAGTCTCCGTTAGCGACAGAAAAATTTACTCAACCTGAGTTGGTCGAATACTCAAAAGAGCTTATCGATGTTTGCCGCAAACTGACTCCTGCTGATGTTGCCTCTTTAATGAAAGTGAGCGACAAGATTGCCGATTTAAATGTGGGCCGATTCCAAGAGTGGAGTGAAACGTTTACCACGGAAAACTCACGACAAGCCATTCTTGCATTTAAAGGTGACGTTTACACAGGGCTAGACGCCGAAAGTTTATCTGAAGCGGACTTCGAATATGCTCAAGATCATCTGCGTATGCTATCGGGTCTTTATGGTTTACTAAAACCACTTGATTTGATGCAGCCATACCGTCTTGAAATGGGTACCAAGCTTGCAAACGACAAGGGTACGAACTTGTACCAGTTTTGGGGCAATGTAATTACGGACAAGCTTAACGAAGCGATTTCTGCTCAAGGTGATAATGTCCTTATCAACCTTGCATCAAATGAATACTTTAAAGCGGTTAAGCCAAAGAATTTAGATGCGCAAGTGATCACGCCAGTATTCAAAGATTGTAAGAATGGTCAATACAAGGTCATCAGTTTTTACGCGAAGAAAGCGCGCGGTATGATGGCGCGTTACATCATTGAAAACCGTGTTGAGAGCGTTGCAGACCTGACTAAGTTTGATACGGCGGGTTACTACTTTGTGGAAGATGAATCGACGCCAACAGAGTTAGTATTTAAACGCGAAGAGCAAAAATAAAGCTGATTGAGACGTAGTCTACGTTAATCTCTATCAGCACAAACGAAAAAGGGTTGGCATTGCCAACCCTTTGTTATTTTCTAGCTTGAGCTACTTGGCCCCAACAAGATTACTTCTTCTTAGCGGTTTTCTTTTTCGCTACTTTTTTCTTGTCGTCTTTTTTCTTTTTCTTCTTAAACACAGGCTTTTTGTGTTTAGGACGCATCTCTTTCACGAAACGCTCTTTGATGTCTTCTTTCACGTAACGTGCAACGCGATCCATCATTGGTTGGTCGTGTGCTTCTACGATTGAGATAGCGTTACCTTTCTTACCTGCGCGAGCCGTACGGCCGATACGGTGAAGGTAAACATCAGCCGTGCGCGGCATGTCGTAGTTGATAACGTGTGATACATCCGGAAGATCGATACCACGCGCAGCAACGTCCGTCGCGAGCAGCACGTTCACAGTTCCATCGCGGAAGCGAGAAATCGCATTGTTACGACGATCTTGCGGCATTTCACCTTGAATCCAAGAACATGGAATCTGTGCACTTTCAAGCTGCGCTCGTAGCTCAGCCAAACGCTCACGAGTCTTTAAAAAGACGATAGTGCGCTCAGCTTGCTGAGTAATAATGTGTTTTAGTAATTCCAGTTTGTGTTCAGCATCATCAGCTCGGTGGTACCACTGAGCAATTTTCTTACGCTCACGCAGCGGCGATTTTGCGTCGATCTCTGCTGGGTCATTCAACAGATCAGCGGTAAAGCCTTCTACGCCTTTCCCTTCTAACGTTGCTGAGAACAGAAGGGTTTGCTTACGCCAGCGACATTCGTTAGATAGGCGATCGACTGTAGGAGCAAAACCCATATCTAGCATACGGTCTGCTTCATCAAGGATTAACCATTCGATTGCACGACAATCAAAACGTTCTGCATCAATGTATTCTTTTAAACGGCCAGGTGTCGCAACCACAATGTCTTGTGTTGTTGCAAGGATGTCGGCGTGCTCTTGGTACTGAACACCACCAGTGATGGTGAAAATGTTGAGTTTGGTATTTTTTGCCAAAGCACGTGCTTGATCGGCAATTTGCATCGCCAGTTCGCGAGTAGGCGTTAGGATCAAAATACGCGCAGGTCCAGGCTTACGACGAGGGAAGTCTTGCAAGTATTGCAATGCTGGCAGGACGAAGGCGGCCGTTTTACCAGTTCCTGTTGGCGCTGACGCTAGAATGTCACGACCGTCCAACGCTTGTGGAATCGCTTCTGCCTGAATTTTTGTTGGGCGTTCGTAACCCATCTCTTCAATGGCTTCAAGTAGGTTTTGGTCTAGATCAAGTTCAGCAAAGGTTCTGATCACAATGAGTTCTCCACAAGCAAAGCTTGGTTAATGGTTCGCCACAACAGCATAGAATACAAAAAGGTCGCACATTATAAAGTGATTGGTGATAAGGATCACATGTTATTTCACATCTTAAGATAAAACTCGCGGGTTAACTGGATGAAATCATCACTATAGCCGTCATTTGAACGGATAATTAAATGTGACGTCTGCAAATCGCAAGGTCGTTTTGACAGTTCAAATAACAGTCGGTGTACTGGTTTCTTTTCTGATGGTTGCACACGACAGATCCGCGATAGATACCAACTTTGGTTTAATGCTAGCTCAATGAACTGCTCGCCTTCGGTGATTGGCAACACAAAACTAGCTCTCCCTTCGTCATCAAGCAAATGATAGCAACGCTGTAGCAATGCGTTATGGCCTAGCGTATCAGTGTGCCTCGCGGTTGCACGTTGACTGTGTTTCGATTGCTCGCCGCTGTTGAAGTAGGGCGGGTTACAAATGATGCGTTGGAATGGATGTGTCGGCGTAAAGTGCAGTATGTCGGTGTGATGCACACTTACACGATCTGACCAAGGAGACTGGGCCATATTTTTTTGCGCGGCAGCAACGGCTGTTAATTCGATATCGACCGCGGTTATTTGAGCTTCTGTAAAGCGTTGAGCACACATCAGGGCAAGCAGGCCAGTGCCAGTGCCAATATCGAGAATTTTAGCGTCGTTAGGGCTTTGAATCCAAGCACCAAGCATTACCCCATCTGTGCTGACTGGCATACCACTCTCGCCGCCCTCAATACAAAATTGCTTAAAATTGAAGCCTTTAGTTTTCAGTTTTTTGTTCTTCATGATTGTTTTATATTTGCTCAATAATTAAGTGGATTGCTCTATTGTTTATTAATTGTATAGATTGTTGTTTTGTTGGTTACTAAATTGTATTGTTAATTGATCGAGATAAAGAACTGGTCTGTTATTTGGATCTGGTTATATCCACTGCTTTTAAGTTTGAAAACTAAATTAATATGGTGTTTTTTTCTTAAAGGTTGCCAAATGATGAGTCTTTCGTCATTATGCGGCGAAAATTTTATAGATTGAACCACGTGTACTTATTGACTTTAGGTATACAAAAAGTGGTCTAAGCATACACAACATTCATTAATTAAAAGACAAGGGTTATCTGTGAAGCAGACGTTAAAACTAACAGATATTATCGCAGTAGGCTTTATGCTATTTGCGTTCTTTTTAGGTGCGGGCAATATTATCTTTCCACCTCTAGCGGGTCAGTTAGCGGGTGAAAACTTAATGCCAGCTATGTTTGGTTTCTTGCTAACAGCGGTAGGTCTACCTCTTATTACTATCGTTGCTATTGCTGTTGCTGGTGGTTCTTGGGATCACTTGACGCAAGATCTTCCGAAAAAAGCGGCAGTTCTTATGGCTGCACTGATTTTCATCATCATTGGTCCTGCGTTTGCAGCGCCTCGTACTGGCCTAGTGGCTTACGAGATGGCGGTGAAACCTTTCTTCCTTGAGGCGTCACAAACGCATCTGACAGCGTTCTCAGTGATCTTCTTTATCGCAGCAATGATGTTCTCATGGTTCCAAGGCCGTTTGATCGATCTCATCGGTAAAGTACTGACACCAGCATTGTTCGTTGGTTTGATCATTCTTGCTGTCGCTGTCTTCCTTGATCCTCAGGGCGATATGATTGGCGCGCACGGTGAATACCTAACGCAGCCTCTGACCAAAGGCTTCTTAGAAGGCTACAACACAATGGATACGTTCGCGTCATTGATGTTTGGCATGCTGATGGTTGATGCACTGCGCGGTAAAGGCATTACTGAGCGCTCTGCAACTACTAAATATCTGATCTATGCAGGTTGTATTGCTGCTGCTGGTCTTGCGTTTGTTTACATCTCACTATTTTACTTAGGTGCGACGAGTGCAACGGTTGCTGCTGGTGCTGATAATGGTGGCCTAGTGCTTAGCCAATACGTTCAAGCGTTGTTTGGTCCATACGGTCAAATCGTTCTGTCTGTCATCGTATTGCTAGCGTGTCTGACAACCGCGATTGGCTTGATTTCTGCGTGTTCAGATTTCTTCAGCTCGAAAACACCACTGTCATACAAGCAATGGGTACTGATTAATGGTTCTGTTTGTGCATTGGTTGCAAACGTTGGTCTTGCGCAGCTGATTTCTCTGTCAGTGCCAGTATTGTTTGCGCTGTACCCTGTGGCGATTGCGTTGGTTGCACTAACATTTGTGCGCAGCAAACTGCCGAATCCACGCTTTGCTTACCGTGCAGTACTGCTTGTATCTCTGCTGTTTGCGTTGGTTGATGCGGCAAAAGTATCGGGTATTGATGTTTCTGCGTTTAACATGTTGCCATTATTCGAAGTCGGCATGGGTTGGGTGCTTCCAACATTTGCGGCTATCGTGTGCATGTTCTTCATCGCGAAACCTCGCCCAGAGCTAGCACAAGAAACCGCGTAATCACTTCGCGTTATCAAGATAATAAAAAGCCCGATGAATTACTTCATCGGGCTTTTTACTTTTTAATGATGACGTGTTTGCGCTATTAAAGCGTGTCGTGGAATTCCACAAGAACTTGTTCACACCATTTTTCGATGCGTTCATCACTCAGTTCGTACTGTGAGTCTTCATCTAACGCAAGTCCAACAAACTTGCTGCCATCTTCGATCAATGCTTTCGATGCTTCAAATTCGTAGCCTTCATTTGGCCAGTAACCGATAAAGGTTGCGCCTGTGGCTTGCAATTCATCGTGAAGTAAGCCCATCGCATCTAAATACCACTCTCCGTAACCTTCTTGGTCACCCAGACCAAACAGCGCTACAACTTTGCCTTTCAGTGGTGTGGTCGCGATGTCTTGCCAAATCGCGTTCCAATCTTCTTGAATTTCACCAAAATCCCAAGTTGAGATGCCAAGGAGTAATAAGTCGTAGTCCGCCATTAGTGATAACGGTGTCTCTTTCACATTGTGAATGTCGACAAGGTCTTCACCAATAAGGGTACGAATTTTCTCTGCTGCCATTTCGGTGTAGCAGGTCGTTGAGCCGTAAAAGAGTCCGATTTTCATTATATTCGTCGTTATTTGTGTTGCTGTTGTGGAAGATTCTAACCATAAATTGAGGAAGATTGCAGCGAATATCCTATGTGGGATGATTTTTTATGGTATTGGATTGGCAGGTGCTTTAATCTAAATACTGTAAATATAAACAGATAAGGAAGCATTCATGACGGCACAACAGCCTGTCAATCAACAAGATTTTTCGCTTGTTGAGCAATTCTTAGATGCGATGTGGATGGAGCGTGGTCTATCAGAGAACACGTTGGCTTCCTACCGAAACGATTTAATGAAGCTGCTCGTGTGGATGGAAAAACATCGATACCGTCTTGATTTTATCAGTTTGTCTGGCTTGCAAGAATATCAAAGCCACCTTGTAGACTTAGATTACAAACAGACGTCCCGTGCGCGTATGTTGTCGGCTATTCGTCGTTTATTTCAATACCTGCATCGTGAGAAGGTGCGCGCTGATGACCCGAGTGCGCTCTTGGTTAGCCCTAAACTGCCACAACGTTTACCCAAAGATATTAGTGAAGAGCAAGTGGACGCGTTGCTCGAAGCGCCAGACCCGAATGACCCTATAGAATTGCGCGATAAAGCGATGCTAGAGCTACTCTACGCGACAGGGTTGCGTGTGACAGAGCTCGTCAGTTTGACCATGGAAAATGTTAGCTTGCGCCAAGGGGTGGTGCGCGTGACTGGTAAAGGTGGTAAAGAACGCCTGGTTCCTATGGGGGAAAACGCGGTCGATTGGATCGAGACGTTCATTCAACAAGGGCGCCCTGCGTTACTTGGTGATACATCATCTGATATTGTTTTTCCTAGTAAACGCGCAAGACAGATGACTCGTCAGACGTTTTGGCACCGTATTAAATACTATGCTTTGATAGCAGGGATTGATACTGATCAGCTGTCGCCGCACGTACTGCGTCATGCCTTTGCCACGCATTTATTGAACTATGGCGCAGATCTCAGGGTCGTACAGATGCTTTTAGGACATAGTGACTTATCGACCACGCAAATTTATACTCACGTGGCGACTGAACGATTGAAGCAGATCCACAGTCAACACCACCCAAGAGCATAACAATGGTTAGATTCATCCATGTCCTCTTGGAAAAACGATTTTACATTAAGGTGAATTTCATGAGCGTATTACGCCGACTAACTCTGCTGACTTTACCATTTTTTGTTACCGCTTGTGGTGCAGAAGAAAGTCAGGCTCAAACGGAGACTCCTGCGCAACAAGTGGCGCCAGCTGCACAAAGCGGCTTTGATGAAGCAGCATTAAAAACTAAGTTCTCAAAGCTTGGTTTATCTATCGTTGATATTCAACCATCAGACGTCGCTGGCTTATTGGAAATTCAAACCAATGGCGGGATCCTGTTTGCTTCAAATGATGGTAGCCATTTTATCGCCGGTACGCTTTATGCCATTAATGATGATGGCAGTTACAAAGATGTCATAGCAGAGCGTCAAGCGCCGCTTAACGCCGAGAAAATTGCGCAGTTCTCCGATAGCATGATCGAATACAAAGCCGACGATGAAAAGTACGTTGTGACCGTATTCACCGATATCACATGTGGTTACTGTGTGCGTCTGCATAGCCAAATGCAAGGCTATAATGAGCTAGGTATTACAGTGCGTTACATGGCTTACCCTCGCCAAGGTGCAACTGGCCCTGTGGCAGAACAAATGGCAACGATTTGGTGTGCTGAAGATCCGGCGTCGGCAATGCACAACGCGAAAGTGAATCGTACATTTGATAACCCTGCGAAAGACCTGAAACAGTGTAAAGAAACCATCCAGGCGCATTACAATCTAGGTCGCCAATTGGGTATTTCTGGTACGCCAGCAATCTTCTTACCGAATGGCGAAATGGTTGGTGGCTACCTACCACCTGCAGAGCTATTGAAACGTTTAAAGCAACTATAATCCATTAGGAGCAGAGTCGGCAAAGTTGTCGGCTCTTTTAAGCATGATAGAAATTCAACGACGTCCTGAACCTGATCTTTCCCTTCTTCCTGATTCCATTCCTCCGATTCTTAAACGTATCTACATCAACCGTGGGATAACGGATCTTTCACAATTAGAAACGTCGGCCCGTGGGTTGCATTCATATCAAAAACTCGGGGGGATTGAGCAAGCTGTCGATCTTTTGTTTCAGGGGATAAAAGAACAAAAACGCATCATCGTTGTCGGTGATTTTGACGCTGATGGTGCGACAAGCTCAGCATTATCAGTACTCGCGCTGCGTATGCTTGGTAGTCACAATGTGGATTACCTAGTGCCAAATCGTTTTGAAGACGGTTATGGGTTAAGTCCAGAAGTCGTTGACCAAGCCTTAGAGCTTGGCGCTGAGATGATCATGACGGTGGATAACGGCGTCTCATCAATCGAAGGCGTGCGTTACGCAAAAGAAAATGGCATTACTGTGCTTGTTACCGATCACCACTTGCCAGGACAAGTGTTGCCTGATGTGGATGCAATGGTGAACCCAAACCTTGAGAGCTGTAGCTTTCCATCTAAAGCGCTTGCGGGTGTGGGGGTCGCGTTTTATCTCATGATGGCACTATGCGTTCATATGCGAAAACACAATTGGTTTGCAGAACAGGGGATGCAAGAGCCCAAGTTGATGGAACTGATTGACCTTGTTGCACTGGGTACCGTCGCCGACGTCGTTCCATTGGATGAAAACAACCGCATTCTTGTACACCAAGGTTTGCAACGTATTCGTGCGGGCAAAGCGCGTCCCGGCATCCAAGCGTTAATTGAGGTCGCGAAGCGCGATGCGCGTCGTTTAGTTGCGTCCGATTTTGGCTTTGCTTTAGGTCCACGTATTAATGCTGCAGGTCGTCTTGATGACATGTCTTTCGGTGTTGAACTGCTGATGTGTAACAACATCCACGCTGCTCGTCGCATGGCAAGTGAATTGGATGGCTTGAACCAAACACGTAAAGAGATTGAAGAAGGCATGAAGCAAGAAGCGATGGCTTTCTGTGAGCGCCTTCAGTTTGGTGAAGGCAATGAGCTTCCTTATGGCCTAGCCTTGTTCCAACGTGATTGGCATCAAGGTGTGATTGGTATTTTGGCTTCGCGTATTAAAGAGAAGTTTCACCGTCCAGTCATTGCATTTGCTGATGGCGGAGAAGGGACGATTAAAGGCTCGTGTCGTTCTATTCCGGGGCTACACATGCGCGATGCGTTGGATTTCATCGACACGCAAAACCCGGGTTTGATCATCAAGTTTGGTGGACACGCCATGGCAGCAGGCTTAACGATTAAAGAGCAGGATTTTGAGCGTTTCAGTCGTTTGTTTGATGAAGTGGTAAAAAAGGAACTCGATGAAGCGGCGCTAAAAGGCGTGATCATGTCAGATGGTGAACTTAAGCCGGAAGAGTTCTCTATGCATGTTGCTGAACAGCTGCGATCGGGTGGCCCTTTTGGACAAGCTTTCCCAGAGCCAATCTTTGATGGTGAGTTTAAAGTACTGCATCAAAAGCTGGTGGGTGAGAAGCATCTTAAATTGATGTTAGAGCCGCTTTATAAAGGTCACCCTACCAATGTGATGATCGACGGCATTGCATTCAATGTTGATCTACGCCGATGGCCAGATGCATCGGTTAAAACAGTACGTCTCGCGTATAAGTTGGATGTGAATGAATTTCGTGGTAATCAATCATTGCAATTGATGATCGATCATATCGAAGCTAAGTAATACCTAGATTAACCTTTCTTATAGAGTACGGTTGCCCCGAAGTGGGTGTAAAATTTTATGACCGTGCTCTCTCTCACCGCAATCTGATTTCTCATCCGAAATTTTCCTGTATCTCGGTCACATTTTTCAGTAGAATTTCTCGGTTAAATTCTATTCTAAAATGTTGAGTAAACATGTTTGAAATCAATCCAATTAAAAACCGTCTGCAGGACGTGTCTCAGCGCACAAATGTCCTGAGGGGGTATCTTTGACTATGACGCGAAGAAAGAGCGTCTAGAAGAAGTCAACGCAGAACTTGAACAACCAGATGTATGGAACGAACCTGAGCGTGCGCAAGCACTGGGTAAAGAGCGTGCATCACTAGAAGCGGTTGTTGAAACCATTGATCAACTAGAGCAAGGTGTGGAAGATGTAGAAGGTCTTCTTGAGCTGGCTGTAGAAGAAGAAGATCAAGAAACATTTGACGAAATTGAACCAGAACTTGCTGAGTTGGAAGAGAAGCTAGAAAAGCTTGAATTCCGTCGTATGTTCTCTGGCGACCACGATAGCTCTGATTGTTACATCGATTTGCAAGCTGGCTCTGGTGGTACAGAAGCACAAGACTGGACTAACATGCTGCTGCGTATGTACCTACGTTGGGCAGAAGCGAAGGGCTTCAAATCTGAAGTGATTGAAGTCTCTGAAGGTGAAGTCGCGGGTCTTAAGTCGGCAACAGTTCGCATCTCTGGTGAGTATGCGTACGGTTGGTTACGCACTGAAACGGGCGTTCATCGTCTTGTTCGTAAATCTCCGTTCGATTCAGGCGGTCGTCGCCATACGTCATTTGCTTCTGCGTTCATCTATCCAGAGATTGATGAAAACATCGACATCGACATTAATCCTTCCGACCTACGCATTGACGTTTACCGTGCGTCAGGCGCAGGTGGTCAGCACGTAAACACCACAGAATCTGCGGTACGTATTACGCACGTACCTACGAACACAGTGGTTCAGTGTCAGAATGACCGTTCTCAACATAAGAACAAAGATCAGGCAATGAAACAGCTTCGAGCGAAGCTATTTGAGCTTGAATTGCAAAAGCAAAATGCGGAAAAACAAGCTAATGAAGACGCTAAGTCTGACATTGGCTGGGGTAGCCAGATCCGTTCTTACGTATTGGATGACTCACGTATTAAGGACCTCCGTACGGGCATTGAAAACCGTAATACTCAAGCGGTTCTTGATGGCGATCTGGACAAATTTATTGAAGCTAGCCTGAAATCAGGTCTATAAAGCTTTTCACCGACAAAAACAGGATACATCGAAAATGACTGATGCTGTTCAAAACGAAACTGTACTAGAAGAAAATAAGCTGATTGCTGAACGCCGCGCTAAACTGGATGCAATCCGAAAGAGCTGCAAAGCGAACGGCCATCCAAACGACTTCCGTCGTGACGCACTAGCGGGCGACCTTCAGAAAGAGTTCGGTGAAAAGACGAAGGAAGAGCTAGAAGAGCTTAACCACGTAGTAGCAATCGCAGGCCGTATCATGGCTAAACGTGGTCCATTCTTGGTAATTCAAGAAACTTCTGGCCGTATCCAAGCTTATGCTGACAAAGCGGTTCAAAAAGTACTTAAAGAAAAATACCAAGGTCTAGATATCGGTGACATCATCGGTGTTAAAGGTGCACTTCATAAGTCTGGTAAAGGTGACCTATACGTGAACATGGAAGAGTACGAGTTGCTAACCAAAGCACTACGTCCACTTCCAGAGAAGTTCCACGGTCTAACTGACCAAGAGATGCGTTATCGCCAACGTTACGTTGACCTGATCGTTAACGAAGACTCTCGTCAAGCGTTTGTAGTACGTTCTAAAGTAATGTCTGCAATCCGCAACTTCATGATCTCTAAGCAGTTCATGGAAGTTGAAACGCCAATGATGCACGTTATCCCTGGCGGTGCGAGTGCGCGTCCATTTATCACGCACCACAACGCACTAGACATGCCAATGTACCTACGTATCGCGCCAGAGCTATACCTGAAGCGTCTAGTTGTTGGTGGTTTTGATCGCGTATTCGAAATCAACCGTAACTTCCGTAACGAAGGCCTTTCTCCACGCCACAACCCAGAATTCACAATGATGGAATTCTACATGGCGTACGCAGACTACAAAGATCTGATGGACCTAACTGAAGAACTACTAAGCTCAGTGGCGCAAGAAGTTCTAGGTTCAACGTCAATGCCTTACGGTGATGAAACGGTTGAGTTTGGTGGTACTTACACTCGTATGAGCATGTTCGAAGCAATCAAGCACTACAACCCAGACCACGCGCAAATCCAAGCGCTAACAGAAGAAGACCTACAAAACCGTGATCTAATGGTTTCTATCGCGAAATCTGTTCACGTTGAAGTAGAACCTTTCTGGACATGTGGTCAGCTTCTTGAAGAGATCTTTGGTGAAACAGCAGAACCTAAGCTAATGCAGCCTACGTTCATCACTGGTTACCCAGCAGATATTTCTCCACTAGCTCGTCGTAGCGACGATAACCCGTTCTTTACAGACCGCTTTGAGTTCTTTATCGGTGGCCGTGAAGTAGCGAACGGTTTCTCAGAGCTTAACGATGCTGAAGACCAAGATGCACGCTTTAAAGCACAGGTTGAAGCGAAAGAGTCTGGTGACGACGAAGCAATGTTCTACGATGCAGACTACATCACTGCTCTAGAGCACGGCCTACCGCCAACAGCAGGCCAAGGTATCGGTATCGACCGTTTGGTTATGCTACTGACTAACACGCACACTATCCGTGACGTGATCCTATTCCCTGCAATGCGTCCGCAAGCGTAATTCGATAGGATGAGTAAAAAACCACCTTCGGGTGGTTTTTTTTGCCTTTTAGTTAAGTTAATTCAAGTTGTTGCATTTGCTTTTTAATGGGATATGCAAATAAACATTCGCCAAATCTCAATCTATTGCATAGTCTTAATACTGAGACAGACGTGAGGGGGCGGAGTCTCGATAATGTTACCCGCTCGCAAAGATAAGTTTGTGGCACAAAATTTCTATTAACAATGAAAAAGGGTTAGAGAATGGCTGGGCAGTTTAAGATGGATTCCATCCCGGGATCGCTTGTGGTAGTTGGCGGTACTTATGAGCCTTGGTTATCGGTACTGGAGCAAGTGGGCTGGAAGTGTCACCAAGTAGGTGACTTACGCAAAGCTAATACGCTGTTAGAAGATATTGGTCCATGTATCGGTATTGTTGATCTCAGCCATGACGAGTTCAGCTTGAATGGTTTGGCGAACTTAGTCAGCTCTCACAAACACGTACGTTGGTTAGCGTTTATTCGTGAATCTCAGCTTGGCACTGACACCATATGCCAGTTCATTGTTAACTTTTGTATCGATTTTTTCACAGCGCCGATCCCAGATGCACAGTTATTAAGCACAATAGGTCACCAGCTTGGCATGCTTAAGTTGGAGAAAAAAGTTTGGCCTAGTTTTGGTAGCAGTTTAGATATGGGTTTGATTGGTGAATCTATCCCGATGAAACGTTTACGCGATCAAGTGAAGCGCATTGGTCCAACGGACGTCAGTATTCTGATTTCTGGGGAAAGTGGGACTGGTAAAGAGGCGGTTGCTAGGGCCATCCATAAAGTCTCTTCACGCTCTCATAAACCGTTTATGGCAATTAACTGTCGCGCACTCAATGAACAACGTTTCCAAGCTGAAGTATTTGGTATTAACGCCGATGAAGATATGGAAGCATGCCTGCTTGAACAAGCAGATGGCGGCACCGTGTTGTTTAACGACATTCTTACCATTTCAAAAGAGCAGCAAATGAATCTGCTGAGATTCTTGCAAGAAGGCACCATTGATACCAAAGATGGCGTAAAAGCGGTTAACGTGCGTATTCTTGCTGCTAACTCGTCAGATGTTGAAAAAGCTTTGATTGACGGTGACTTCAATGAAGAGCTTTACCATTACATCAACGTTTTGCGCATCAATGTCCCTAGCTTGAAAGAACGTGCGAGTGACATCGCATTGCTGGCTCGTTTCTACTTACAAGAGTTCTCAAAAGAGTACAACTCGCAAGCAAAAAGCTTTTCTGAGGATGCATTCAAGGCACTGACACGTTATTTCTGGCCTGGAAATGTGCGTGAGCTGATGAACCAAGTGAAGCGAGCGGTATTAATGTCCGACAGCGTAATGATTGAAGAGCATCACTTAGATTTACCTCAACGTAATGACTCAAAGCGCAGCTTGAAATCAATCCGAGAGAAGAGTGAACGTGATGCGTTGCTGGTTGTTTTGGAATCTCATTCTGGTCAAGTTTCAAATGCGGCGAAAGAGCTCGGAGTTTCGCGTGCAACCATGTATCGACTACTTAATAAACATAACTTGATTTCCGAACAAGCCATGTAGTTGGCCTTTCCCTGTGTTAAATAGGCGAATAAATACAATAAAAGAGAGTGGCCACAGAGCCGCTCTTTTTATTTTTTGTTTGGTTTGATTTATAAAATCCGCAAATTTATATATTCCTCAGGTGAATATGTTATACATAAAAGTATATGAAACTAAATTGCGGTGTATTGATTTGTTTTTAATCAAAAAGGCAAAAAATGTTTGATATATATTCATCAAAGCTTACAATTTAACCGTAACTCAGTGAGTTATACCTTTCATAAACGGATTAATTTTTAGCTAGGAGGCGCAAGATGAAACATTACGTTGTTAACACCACTGCTTGCGCTGATCGTATGCCTATCGCTCCGATAACCCTTAAATCGGATGATACCAATACCACTGGCTCACAAGATAAAAATTAATCCGTAACCTATCATATTTATTACTAGGCTGCGGAAAAGTAGCGGCTTAGTATCAACAGAATATTTCTGTTCATTTTACGCACTATTTTTCCCAGTCGAATACATCGATAATCGGAGAAAATATTATGCGTCACTCTATTTACCTACAATTGGCCACTTTGCTATTGAAAGCAGACCTTAAACGCGAAGAAAAGCAATGGCAGCGCACCATACGCCGAACTGCTCATGATATTCCATGGACGAATGTTCATCTATTGAGAGATATTGGTTTAGATCGCGATGGTCGTTCTACACGTGCCAATGTTCCGGATGCAGTAAAAGTTGAACGTCGAGTTCGTCACCTTCGTCGAGTCTTAACGTCGCGAATAATGACGTAATCGTTAGCGTGTTGGGCTGACTGAGTTGCTAACGAGTCATTCAACACGCTTAACTTTTTATATGAAGTATGACTTCATTGGATAAACAGCTGATCTTGAAGATCAGCTGTTTTCGTTTGAAGGTGGTACTGTTAAGGGCAAGGATTCGAGTAAGTTGTACCTATTGCTTGAATTTCAGTAAGTAGTTCGTCGCTAAGTTGCAAATCAATACTGTCGATATTGGCTTTTAATTGGTCTAGGTTTGTTGCTCCGATAATGTTAGAAGCAACAAATGGACGCTGATTGACAAACGCGAGCGCCATTTGTGCAGGGTTTAGACCATGCTCTTGAGCTAAATTGACGTAAGCTTCGGTCGCTTTAACACCTTGTGGAGTGAAGTAGCGCGCAAAACGCTCCCACTTAGTACATCGAGCGCCTTCAGGTTTTGCCCCGTTTAGGTATTTACCACTCAGGCAGCCAAATGCCAAAGGAGAGTAGGCAAGTAACTGAACGCCTTCGTAATGGCTGATTTCAGACAAGCCAACTTCGAAGCTGCGGTTCAATAAGTTATATGGGTTTTGAATGGAGACAATTCTTGGCAAATCGTGTTTTTCTGCCAAACGCAGTAGCGACATTACACCCCAAGGCGTCTCGTTGGATACGCCGATATAGCGCACTTTACCTGCATTCACTAATTCAGTAAGCGCTTCCAACGTTTCAATTAACGTGACTTCTTCTTGTTTGTCAGGGTATGGGTAGTTGAGTTGACCAAAGCAGTTGGTTTGACGCTGCGGCCAATGTAGTTGGTACAAATCGACATAATCGGTTTGTAGACGATTAAGGCTGTCATCAATTGCTGTATGGATGTGGCGACGATTAAGGCTCATGTTGTCTCTAATGTGAGGAACATTGCGAGGGCCTGCCACTTTTGTTGCCAGTACTACTTTTTCTCTTTTGCCGCTTTTTGCCAACCAATTACCGATGTATTGCTCGGTGAGCCCTTGTGTTTCCGAGTTTGGCGGTACAGGGTACATCTCTGCGGTATCGATGAAGTTCACCCCATGATCGAGGGCAAAGTCGAGCTGTTCAAAGGCGTCCTTTTCTGTGTTTTGCTCGCCAAACGTCATAGTGCCGAGGCAGATTTTACTGATCTCAAGTGATGAGTGCGGTAGTTTTGTGTATTGCATATCACGTCCTTGAAGAGTTACCGACTAAATAAGTGACTCCAATATAGGGGATTTTTAGCCGCAATCGCAAATGATTTACGTATAAAGGAAGAGCAAACTCGAAAGCTACAGTTAGCCTAACTACACTTAAATGATCGTGTGAAGGAGGTATGTTATGCAGAAGCATCAATTGGACATGTGGCTACATGGTCCACATAAAGATACTTATAAAACTCCCAAAGTATTTGTGATTGGGTGTTCTGATGTCTCTGACTATCTTTTAGCTGTGGAGTACAAGCATCAACTTGAGCCGATTAAAGACGGTGAAGACCCGATACATTTTGGCTCTCTAGACTTAGTAAAAGAAGAACTATTGAGGCTAGGGGTCGATAAAGCGTATTTAAGGCTGCGCAATGCGTATGACGAATGTGGCACTGAAGAGGCAGCCTCGTACTGCGATATTGAGTTATCGCTCGTGACGCACTAAATAGCTGATATGGTTTTATTCTGGTTGAGTGTTAATGTAGTGCTTGAGTAAGATCTGTTCAGTAAACTGTGTTCTAAGGTAAAAGCCTCGGGGCAGAGTTTTCATCGGCTTACCATTTGAGTTGTATGCTTCGGTGAGCGCTTTTGCATTTGCGGCTTTAGGGCGAAGATGCAGCGCTTCTCCGTGTCTGGCGGAAATTTGATCAAATCTTCCCAAGACGATCATCTCCATTAACTCTTCCCAGTCATTTCGCAAAATCCGCTCTTCTTCTTCATCTGGTGACCAAATGAGTGGACTGCCCACACGTCTTTCAGCGAGTGGGATTTCTCGTTCTCCTTCTACGGGTACCCAAAGCACACGAGATAGCTTGTTTCGAACATGACTTGTTTCCCATGTAAGACCATGAACACCAGTGAGGGGAGCCACAGAAACAAAGGTTGTTTCTAAAGGTTTGCCAGAATAACTGATCGGAATACTTTTCAACTCGATCCCTAGGTTTGCGAAATCTTGTTGAGGTTTACTGCCAGCTGGAGCGCCCAAGTGCCATTCGAGTAATTGACCCACCCAACCTTTATCACGTTTTAAGTTTTCAGGAACAATCATATTCGCCTCGGCGGCCAACTCAGCAAAACTGAGTCCTGCCATATCATGCGCTCGTTCCAATAGCTCTGCTTCTGTTTGTGGTTCTGGTTTCATAGTTACAAGGTGGTATTACAAAAAATATAGTTTATCAAACTCCGACCAAATCTACTGTTTAAGATTTCACCGAGGCGGTGTAAGAACGATCAATTCATAACTTATCCACAGGCGGAGGAGGTATTGATAAGATCCTGGCGGGGTCTGTATGAATAAACAGGGGTTAAAATGCATTTTTGGGGTTGATTTTGTTGTAATCATCTAAACGAATAGCAGGTGAGTGTGGATAAATAGCCTGTTGGTGGATCTTTGACCGATCTGAGTTTGGTGAAAAGATCATCAAGAAATTGAAGATCGAATTATCGTTATTTTTAAAAATAAATACTTTCTTATCAATGTTTTATGTTTATTTTTTTGTTTGTTCATTTGTTTTTCATTTGATGGGATTGAACTGAATTACTCATTTGAATTGAATTCTTCACAAAGTTATTCACAGAAAAGGTGAATAAATGTGGGCGATGTCTCACTCTTGTGTTGATAAGGTATGGTTTGATTAAAAGATATCCAAAAATGGTGAAAAGGTAATAAATCTTGCTCATATCACATCAGTAAGTTTGCTAGTAATGGGGATATGTGGAAAAATCACGGTAATAAAAAATTTATTCATAGAGGTTAGCCAGTGATAGATGGCGATGGTTACCGACTTAATGTTGGTATTGTGATATGTAATAACCATGGTCAGGTCTTCTGGGCTAAACGATACGGGCAACACTCATGGCAATTTCCACAAGGTGGGATTGACGAAGGTGAAACCCCTGAACAAGCCATGTTCAGGGAGTTATATGAAGAAGTCGGTTTAACGAAAAAAGACGTTAAGATCATTGCAACAAGTCGTCATTGGTTAAGATATAAGCTACCAAAGCGATTGGTGCGTTGGGACTCCAAGCCTGTTTGTATCGGCCAAAAACAGAAATGGTTTCTGCTGAGATTAGAATGCGATGAGTCTCGCATTAATATGCAACGCGGAAAACCCCCTGAATTTGATGGTTGGCGCTGGGTAAGTTACTGGTATCCAGTTAGGCAAGTTGTTTCTTTCAAGCGAGATGTTTATCGACGAGCGATGAAAGAATTTGCATCCTTAGCCATGCCTTTTCGAGAGAGAAAAGCGAAAGGGAAAAGAAAAAAGCAACGTAGAGGATAATCATGCTCAGTCAGCTAAGGGAAATAGTTGAGAAAGTCTCCAGGGTCGATGATGTGCATCTGGCACTCGATATATTGGTGAAAGAGACTTGTGCTGCCCTTAGTACTGAGTGCTGTACTATCTATCTTGCTAATGAAGAAATGCAGCGCCTTGAGTTAATGGCAACTCAAGGCCTTATTTTTGAAGGTGATAGTATTCATATCAACTTCAATGAAGGCTTGGTTGGGTTGGTAAAACGAAGCGCTGAGCCTCTTAACCTTGCCGAAGCCTCAAAACATCCCGAGTTCAAATTCTTTCCTCAACTCGGCGAACAGATTTACCACTCTTTTTTAGCTACTCCAATCATTCATCGTAAACAAGTTTTAGGTGTGTTGGTGATCCAACAAAAAACACCGCGCTTGTTTAGTGAAATGGAAGAATCGTTTCTTGTTACCTTATCCGCTCAGTTAGCGGTGCTCATTGCACATGCGCAGAATCTTGGGCATTGGCAGTTAGCATCTAAACCCACGGTATTAAAAGGTTTGCCTGCGTCTACTGGTGTAGCGATTGGAGAGTTTTGGTTCGACAATACCCAGCCGAGTTTATCGGATGTTTTCCCTTCGTCCACGTTAGATAAGGAACGCGAGCACGAGACATTACTGGTGGCCATAGAGCGAGCGTTAAATGACTTTCGCCGTATGCGGAAAAAGCTGGACAGTGAAATCAACAAAGATGCGCTGGCGATCTTCGATCTGTTTACTCACTTACTGAATGATCCGATGCTTCGCGGTGATTTGAAGAAGCAGATTGAAAAAGGAGATAGGGCAGACTGGGCGTTACGCCAAGTTGTAGAGTCATACTCGAATCGATTTGCAAGAATGTCGGATGTATACATGCGTGAAAGAGCGCAAGATATCCGAGAGTTAGGGCAAAGGCTGCTCTATTTTCTGCACAACAGTGAGCAAGAAAATTCTGCAATTGATCGTCCCATTATTTTGGTGGCGAACGAACTCACTGCCACCTTGCTCGCTTCTGTACCTAAAGAGTTTTTGTTAGCCGTCGTATCATTAGAGGGAGGCGCAAACTCTCACGCTGCCATTTTATCTCGAGCTCTTGGGGTCCCTGCAGTCATGGGCGCCAACATTAATCCGGATGTGGTGAATGGCAAACTCGGGATAGTCGACGGCTATACGGGTGAGATCTTCTTAGAGCCAAACCGCCAGTTGTTGCGAGAGTATCGCAGCTTAGTAAGCGAAGAGTCTGAACTGTTTGCCATGGTAAACAAGGACCTCGCACTCCCTGCGGTTACGCAAGATAATCACCATATCGAAATTATGCTGAATGCGGGACTCAGTGCAGACAGTAATATTGCCATCAACACAGGTGTTGATGGTGTTGGGTTGTACCGAACTGAGATTGCATTTTTACTCCAGCATCACTTTCCTTCGGAAGATGAGCAGTATCATCAATACCAAGCAATACTTAACAGCTATCCGAATCAACGAGTAGTGATGCGTACTTTGGATATTGGTGGTGACAAACCTTTGCCGTATTTGCCCATCGAAGAAGATAATCCGTTTCTAGGCTGGCGTGGCATTCGTTTTACATTGGATCATCCAGACATTTTCTTGATCCAGCTGCGTGCAATGTTAAGAGCGAGTGCAGAAAGCGGAAACTTAAGTATCTTATTGCCAATGGTGTCAGGGGTAAAAGAGCTAGACGATGCCATTAGCTTGATTAATCAAGCTCACAGCGAAGCCGTTTTGCTTGATGATAGAATTCAATTCCCACAAATTGGGGTCATGATTGAAGTACCATCGATGGTGTATCTGTTGCCAACGATTGCTCACCGTGTTGATTTTGTTTCTGTCGGGACAAACGATTTAACTCAGTATTTATTAGCGGTAGATAGGAACAATTCGCGCGTAGCGGATGTCTATGAATCTATGCATCCTGCGGTACTGTTAGCGCTTAAGCAAATCCATGAGGTGTGTGATAAATATCAGGTGCCCGTGTGTATTTGTGGTGAGCTAGCGGGTGATCCATTTGGCGCTCTTCTCTTACTTGGGTTAGGGTATACCAGTTTGAGTATGAACACCTCCAATGTGGCTAAGGTGAAATATTTGATTCGTCATAGCCAACAAGAAGAATTAGAAAAATTAGCGGAGCAAGCAATGACAAAGTCCTATGGGGAGGACATTCATCAAATGATGCATGACTTCTTCATTCAACAGGGCTTTGCGGGCTTTATCCGTGCAGGTAAAAAGTAGGAAATCGTGACCGTCTCTTTATTTTTGTTATTGTTGGCGCTAGGCGCTTTTGTGGGTGTGATGGCGGGGTTACTCGGTATCGGTGGTGGTTTGATTGTTGTTCCTGCCTTGTTGTATTTGCTTCCTCTTGCTGGGATCTCTCCAGAAATGAGTATGCACATGGCCTTAGCCACTTCGTTAGCGAGTATTATTGTCACGTCTGGCTCATCGGCGATGAATCACCTTAAGCTCGGCAATGTCGATATGTTTGTCGTAAAATGGTTGATGCCTGGTGTGGTCATTGGTGGCTTTGTTGGTGCCAATATTGCTGAGTGGATCCCTACACACTATTTGCCGAAAGTGTTTGGTGTCATTGTTCTTTGCCTGTCAGTACAAATGTTTCGTTCCATTAAAGTTACGAGCAGTAAACCTATGCCGAGCAGCCCTGTGACTGTAGTTTACGGCACGGGAATTGGTGTCGTATCAAGCCTTGCTGGTATTGGTGGTGGCTCACTGTCGGTACCATTTTTAAATAAACATGGGATAGAGATGCGTAAAGCGGTGGGCTCATCCTCCGTTTGTGGTTGCGTGATTGCTATTTCTGGTATGATCGGCTTCATCTTACATGGCTATAAAGTGGAAGGCTTACCTTCATACAGTATTGGTTATGTTTATCTTCCCGCTTTATTAGCGATTGCTATGGCCTCGATGCTCACAACAAAAGTGGGTGCGAAGCTGGCAACTAACCTTCCAACTGCGGTATTAAAAAAGATATTCGCGGTGTTCTTAATGTTTGTTGCAGCGACCATGCTGCTCTAAGTTTGTACCCAAGTCATTCTCGCTGAACCAAGCATCTAGAGGTTACTTGGGTATATTTATTTTGTTGTGATAAGAAGAGAATGATTTATGTCTCAGGGATATATTGAATTTCCCAATATTGATCCGGTTTTAATCTCTATTGGTCCTGTTTCGGTTCGTTGGTACGGTTTGATGTACCTTGTGGGCTTTATGTTTGCTCTATGGTTAGCGAACCGACGTGCGGATAAGCCTGGAAGTGGTTGGACACGAGAGCAGGTTTCTGATTTGTTGTTCGCAGGCTTCCTTGGCGTGGTGATTGGTGGCCGTGTAGGCTACGTGCTTTTCTACAATTTTGAGCTCTTCCTGGCTGACCCTTTGTATCTATTTAAAGTGTGGACCGGTGGTATGTCTTTCCACGGGGGCTTACTGGGTGTGATTACTGCGATGTTCTGGTATGCACACAAAAACGGGCGAACTTTCTTCGGTGTTGCTGACTTTATCGCGCCGCTTGTGCCATTTGGTTTGGGTATGGGGCGTTTAGGTAACTTCATGAACAGCGAGTTGTGGGGCCGAGTAACGGATGTGCCTTGGGCGATCGTTTTCCCAAATGGCGGTCCACTGCCACGTCATCCATCGCAGCTTTATGAAATGGCGCTTGAAGGTATCGTACTTTTCTTCATCTTGAATTGGTTCATCAAGAAACCTCGTCCTCTAGGTTCTGTTTCAGGGCTATTTTTAGCTGGATATGGTACATTCCGCTTCTTAGTTGAGTACGTGCGCGAACCAGACGCTCATTTGGGTTTATTCGGTGGCTTTATTTCCATGGGACAGATTTTATCCCTGCCAATGGTGGTTATCGGTGTCCTCATGATGGTTTGGGCATACAAACGTGGTCATTACAAAGACGAATTACCACAAAAGACGAAGTAAGGTATTGGTGTGAAACAGTATTTAGATTTGTGTCAACGCATCGTTGACCAAGGTGTTTGGGTTGAAAATGAGCGTACAGGCAAGCGCTGCCTGACCGTAATCAACGCGGATTTAACCTACGATGTTGCGAACAATCAATTTCCGTTGGTCACCACACGTAAAAGTTTTTGGAAAGCAGCCGTTGCAGAGCTACTAGGGTACATTCGTGGTTACGATAATGCGGAAGATTTTCGTAAGCTGGGCACGAAAACCTGGGATGCCAATGCCAACCTAAATGATGCCTGGTTGAATAACCCATACCGTAAAGGCGAAGACGACATGGGCCGTGTCTATGGGGTTCAAGGGCGCGCCTGGGCGAAACCTGATGGTGGTCATGTTGACCAGCTACGTAAGATAGTGGATGACTTAACGCGTGGCGTTGATGACCGCGGTGAAATCTTGAACTTCTACAACCCGGGTGAGTTCCACATGGGGTGCTTGCGTCCTTGTATGTACAGTCACCATTTTTCATTGCTGGATGATACGCTTTACCTGAATAGTACTCAGCGTTCGTGTGATGTACCGCTTGGCTTAAACTTCAATATGGTTCAAGTTTACGTGTTCTTGGCGATTATTGCGCAAATTACGGGCAAGAAACCTGGTCAGGCATTTCATAAGATTGTGAATGCTCACATTTATGAAGACCAGCTTGAACTGATGCGCGATGTTCAGTTGAAACGTGAGCCATTAAAAGCGCCGACGTTCCATATCAACCCAGAGATTAAATCTCTAGAAGATTTGGAAACATGGGTCACACTGGATGACTTTTGGGTTGAAGGGTACGAGCATCACGATCCTATTCGTTACCCATTCTCAGTGTAACGAGTATCGTTCTTCAAGATATAGAAAAAGCTCCGAATGGAGCTTTTTTCTTTTTTGTACTTAGAAGGTATTATTTTAGTGCACTGACAATATAACGGTGAATTGGGTTGGTCTGCATCGGTTTGGACAGTGCCGGGCTAATAAACTTAGGTTGAGTGAATATTTCTTTACTCACTAATGAACGGATAAGCTCAAAGTACTTCAGCTCCGTTTTCCCGCACAACAATAGTGAAAAGTCATCGCCCAATTTATCATAGGCATTGAGCACCTCTCGGAATCCTCTAAGATACAAGTAATCCTTCGTTAAACCTCCACCTCGATACACTCGGGCAGTCGTTGTAAATGCTTGAAGATCAGAAGCTTTATACTGTTCTTTTAATAGCATGAACGTATGGCGGAAATCGCGATCCTTGATCATCGACTCTACTGCCAGAACTCGTAAGGCTAAGGTTCTTAGGCGCTTGATACTGAAATGTCCTGACAGATACTCACATAATATAGCCAGCCCTTCTTGAGTGTTGGTATTGGCAGGACAACCTAAGCTCAGGACTTTTAGCGGTTGTTGACGACCGTTAAGCGTAGTCAGGAGATGTACTCCCATTTCATGATGTGCAAGAGCCTCCAGCTCATCAGTGGTGATGTACGCCGCGTGGTTAATTTTGACTCGAGACCCTGAAACTAGTGCGTTTGCTAACATCCCGTCCAACACCTGTATTTCACATTCATACCCATTGCGTTGAGCAAAATTTTGCATGAAACGTGCTATTGCACGGCTATCGTGCTGAGGTTCTTTTTCTTCTTCTGTAGGAAGGTGCAATATGAAATGGGCGTTGGCAATATCTTTGGCGCTCGGTTCCCCATAATAGCGTAAGGAGTTATAAAGAAACTCTTGCGTGCCGATGGTATTCACTTGATCCAGTTTATCTGCATAAGACTGAATTACATCCGCGTATAGCCTCTGCAGTTGGGTGTCTTGAATGTTTTCTAGAGGTAGCTCATATAGGCGTCGCTTTGCGCTGTGGGTATCTACGTTAGTAATTGAATATTGAAAATTAGGCTCTTGAGAATATTTGTTTTTAATGAAACGTTCTCTTTCTTGAGCATAATTAAGAGGATTCACGCTACTGAGGATATCAATATCAGCAACCAGTTGGGTTAGGTTTTCGTCTATTGCGAGTAGCTGATCAGAAATAGCGTCATTAAGCTGCGTCATGTTGTCGACTCCAAATGAGATAGCTCAGCATAAGCATGCTGATGTGGCTCAAATTATCACCGGACAATCGATTTGAACAGTTTAATTATCATAAAAAAGGCTCCACGATGTGGAGCCTAAACAATAAGCGATGGTATGTCGTTGTTGTTACGTTGTTAGGGCTAGAATTGCACCTGGTAGAATAACGAATACTGACATTAGGTAACCACCAACAACAGCTTTATTCTTAATAGCCATTTCAGAAATCATCTCAGCGCCTTTAACCGGAATCTCACGTAGGAATGGAATTCCAAAGATAAACAGCGTCGCCATGATGTTAAACACTAAGTGGACTAGAGCGATTTGTAGTGCGAATACTGCGAACTCTCCAGATACCGCTGTCGCTGCTAGTAGTGCCGTAATACAAGTACCAATGTTAGCACCCAGAGTGAAAGGGTAGATATCTCGTACTTTCAACACGCCAGTACCAACCAACGGAACCATTAAACTTGTCGTGGTTGAGGAAGATTGTACTAGAACGGTCACGATTGAGCCTGATACGATGCCGTGAATAGGACCACGACCGATGGCGTTTTTCAAAATTTCACGTGCGCGACCAACCATTAGGCTCTTCATCAATTTACCCATCACTGTGATTGCAACGAAGATAGTCGCAATACCCAAAGCAATAAGCATGACGCCGCCAACAGTATCACCGAAGGTAGAAAGTGGCTCTTTAATTGCGCCTACGACTGGCTTTGTAATTGGTTTAATAAAGTTGAAGCCTTTAATGCTCATATCACCAGTAGCAAGCAGTGGAGAAACAAGCCAGTGAGAAACTTTCTCTAAAATGCCGAACATCATTTCCAACGGAAGGAAAATAGCGACAGCAAGCAAGTTGAAGAAGTCGTGAATGGTTGCACTTGCAAATGCACGTTTGAACTCTTCTTTACAGCGCACGTGGCCAAGAGATACAAGCGTATTGGTCACTGTGGTACCAATGTTAGCACCCATCACCATAGGGATAGCGGTTTCTACAGGTAAGCCACCTGCAACCAAGCCTACAATAATAGACGTTACAGTACTTGAAGACTGAATTAAGGCTGTTGCCACCAAGCCGATCATTAGACCTGCAACTGGGTGTGCGGCAAATTCAAATAGCACCTTAGCTTGATCGCCAGTTGCCCATTTAAAGCCACTACCAACCATAGATACTGCTAGAAGAAGCAGATATAACATGAATGCCAAGTTAGCCCAGCGTAACCAACGAGCTGTGCTCGAAATTGGTGCCACTGTTGAAGTAGCTTGGTTCATCATAATTTTCTCCGTTGACCTTTCAGTTCATTTTTCGGTCTGTAGTTGAATCTGCGGGCGATGTTAGAGAATAAATATTTCAGTAATATTACAGATTTCTTGCTGTGAGAGATTTTTATTGTTCTTTTTGATAATGGCGTAAAAGAAGAAGAAAATTAATTTTTAACTTGTTGATTTTAGTGGTTAAATTTTGGTTTCGTTTTGTTTGGTTTTTGCGTTTTTTTTGTAGAGAAAATGCGCCTCAGTTCAACTTTTATGACAGTATTGACTTTATACTTTCGGTAAAACTTATGCTTTTGTAAGGTATTGTATGGTTTTGTCGAGTTTATTGTTTGTCTCTGTCACATTTGGTATAAAAAGTATCACTTTCTTTTCGGGACTCGATCATGTCACATCTAAACTACAACCATCTCTATTATTTCTGGATGGTGTGCAAACAGGGCTCTGTAACTAAGGCGGCTGACGCGCTCTTCCTGACACCGCAAACCGTGACAGGACAGATTAAAGCGCTTGAAGAGCGCATGAAAGGAAAGTTAACCAAGCGCAATGGTCGTACAGTTGAGCCCACTGAGTTAGGTCAGCTTGTGTTTAAGTACGCCGACCGGATGTTCGGTTTGAGCTATGAGATGTTAGATATCGTCAATTACAGCCAGCACTCGAACATTCTATTTGAAGTTGGTGTAGCCGATGCATTATCTAAACGCTTGGTCAGTAAAGTACTGATGACGACCGTCCCGGAAGATAACAGTATTCATTTACGCTGTTATGAATCGACCCACGAACTGCTACTTGAACGCCTTTCTCAGCACAAGCTAGATATGATCCTTTCGGATTGTCCCGTTGATTCTACTCAAAGTCCTGGCCTTTATAGCAAAAAGTTGGGTGAAAGTAGCATGAGCTTTTTTGCTTCTTCTGAAATTGAAAATGTGCGATTCCCTGAGATCTTGGAACAAAAAAAACTTCTGATTCCCGCGAGCCGAACGGCTATGGGGCGTAAAGTTATTCAATGGTTTGATCGTCAAGGCCTTCAACCCAATGTGCTAGGGGAGTTTGATGATGTTGCGTTGATGAAAGCTTTTGCTCGGTACCACGATGATGTGATTTTCTTGGCACCGACCGTATACATGTCGGAGATTGAAGACGACCGAAATTTACAGCTAATTGGCCATGTCGATGGGCTAAAAGAAGAGTACTACGTGATTTTTGCGGAACGAATGATCCAACACCCCGCGGTAAAAAATGTTTGTGATGCTGATTTCAGTCAAATGTTTGAGTAAACCCGTATCGTTGCGTAAATAAATAGATTACTATCAATAAAAATATAATTCTAAATAATATCTAAGTAA
This sequence comes from Vibrio sp. YT-17, assembly GCF_033337375.1. Taxonomy (NCBI): domain Bacteria; kingdom Pseudomonadati; phylum Pseudomonadota; class Gammaproteobacteria; order Vibrionales; family Vibrionaceae; genus Vibrio; species Vibrio sp. YT-17. The sequence goes on along the minus strand of NZ_JAWOQP010000001.1, from coordinate 36,579 downwards.
GCAAGATACTTGTTTTAGTGAGCAAAACTATTAATTATTGATGGCGCACCAATTAAAATCCTTGGTGGATAATATTGGTGTATCACTAACAACTAAATTAGAGGTTCTAATAATGAAGACTCTGGAAGTGTATCTTGATTTTCTTAGATATATAAATCAGTGCAACACAACAAGCTGGCCAGGGTTGGAATAAGTAAGTTGTAGCTAGAGGTCCAACACATGAATCTACAAGAAATGGAGCAGAACTCCGCAAAAGCCGTCGTGTTGCTCAAAGCGATGGCAAACGAGAGACGCCTACAAATCCTTTGTATGCTGCATAACCAAGAGCTGTCCGTGGGAGAGCTGTGTGCAAAGTTAGAGCTAAGCCAGTCGGCATTATCTCAGCATCTTGCTTGGCTTCGCCGTGATGAGTTAGTCACGACAAGGAAAGAAGCACAGACGGTGTACTACACATTAAAGAGTGATGAAGTGAAAGCGTTAATAAAAACACTGCATAGTCTTTATTGTGCTGAGAGTGCTCAACATTAATTAAATAGTCCTAATATACTGCTCATCTTAGAGTGTGAATCTAACTTGTTGGAATATTTGAGAGTGGCGTTAAACTTTTGATGATAGGGTACTACTCATCGACCAATTTGCTTTGTTCTCAAGTGTTTTATTAGTGCTTTCTAGTTTGAGCGTTATATGGGTAATGAATAAGCTGATGTCTTTAAATGGGACATTCAGAAAAAGAAAAGCTGGCATTGCCAGCTTTTTTTATTAAGAAAACTTTGTAGATATAAAAAAACCGACACAAGGTCGGTTTTTTCTTCACTGTAAAATCAGGACTCTATTAAAGAGCTTTGATTTGTGCAGCGAAACGAGACTTATGGCGAGCTGCTTTATTCTTGTGAATAAGGCCTTTAGTTGCCATGCGGTCTAGGATAGGTGTAACTACAGCGAATGCAGCAGTTGCAGCTTCTTTGTCGCCTGCTTCGATAGCAGCAACAGTTTTCTTCATGTAAGTACGCATCATTGAGCGACGGCTAGCATTGTGCTGACGACGTTTCTCAGCTTGGATAGCGCGCTTCTTAGCAGATTTACTATTTGCCAAGGGTCTAACTCCCAAAAACTTAGTTCTGTGACAATTTAAGGGCGAGGAATATCCCTCATTTGCGCTTAAATGTCAAATGATTTGTGCAAAAACCGATCTAAGCCAAAACAAATTTTGGTAAGAGAGGTTATCGCGGTTAAGATGGCGGGGATTCTAACAGCATTTTTATACCAATGCTAATAATTATCCGCGAAAGGCACACTTATTCCTTACAACCCGCGGATAGATTTTTGACGTCTATTTACAGCACCTGTCAGAGAAACAGTATAGGGTTAGCTGTCTTATGGTGATATTCCGAGGTTACAGTGAGTAAACGACTACTCAAGTCTGGCATGATCGTCAGTGCTATGACATTTATTTCCCGCGTTCTTGGCCTAGTTCGTGATGTTGTAGTGGCAAATTTAATGGGGGCAGGAGCAAGCGCAGACGTCTTTTTCTTCGCCAATAAAATTCCTAATTTTTTACGACGTTTGTTTGCTGAAGGTGCTTTTTCCCAAGCGTTTGTACCTGTTTTAACGGAAAGCCATGCTCAAGGCGACATGAATAAAACTCGGGAGCTCATTGCTCGTGCGGCGGGTACATTAGGGGTGATAGTCTCAATTGTTACCATCTTAGGTGTTCTAGGTTCCGGAGTGGTGACTGCACTGTTTGGTTTTGGTTGGTTCCTAGACTGGATGCATGGTGGTCCCGCGGCTGAGAAGTTCGAACTTGCTAGCGTGATGCTCAAGATTACCTTTCCTTATTTATGGTTCATCACTTTTGTTGCCCTATCGGGAGCCATTCTCAATACACTAGGTAAGTTTGCGGTTTCTTCGTTTACTCCTGTCTTCCTCAATGTGATGATCATTTTGGCAGCATGGTTTATCTCGCCGCAGATGCCACAGCCAGAGATTGGTCTTGCCATCGGTGTTTTCCTTGGTGGTTTGGTTCAGTTCTTATTTCAAATCCCTTTCCTTATTAAAGCGGGGGTTATGGTTAAGCCGAAATGGGGCTGGCGCGATCCGGGCGTGGTGAAGATCCGAACCTTAATGATTCCTGCTTTGTTCGGTGTGTCGGTAAGCCAAATCAACTTGTTGTTTGATACTTTTATTGCCAGCTTTCTGCAAACCGGTTCGATCAGTTGGTTGTACTATTCAGATCGCTTGTTGGAATTCCCGTTAGGTCTGTTTGGTATTGCTATTGCAACGGTGATTTTACCAGCATTATCACGCAAACATGTTGACGCACAAAATGAAGGATTCGCACAAACCATGGACTGGGGGGTGCGCATGGTGATCTTACTTGGCCTTCCTGCAATGCTTGGTTTGATGGTACTGGCAAAACCTATGTTGATGGTGTTATTCATGCGAGGTGAGTTTTCGCCACAAGACGTACATCAAGCATCATTGTCACTCTTTGCTTACGCTTCAGGCTTGTTGAACTTTATGCTGATTAAAGTGCTCGCTCCGGGTTATTACTCGCGTCAAGACACTAAAACGCCAGTGAAATACGGCATCATTGCGATGGTGACCAACATGGTATTTAATGCAATTTTTGCGTACTTCTATGGCTACGTTGGCTTGGCTATCGCGACGGCACTATCGGCATTTGTGAATATGGCACTGCTGTATCGTGGCCTGCACATCGCAGAGGTATACCAAATCACTAAGCGAACCGTCTTCTTTATTATACGTTTAGCTATTGCTGGCGCGGCGATGGTGGCGGCAATCTTATGGCAACTGGAAGATATGTCAGTATGGCTGGGCTGGAGCTTTGCTCACCGAAGCGCGGTGCTAGGGATGTTGATCGGTTTAGGAGCCGTAGTTTACCTAGTGGTTCTATTTTTAACTGGTGCGCGTTTAAAAGACCTAAAAGCTGGGACAGACTGAGGGTGATTAGTATATAATCCGTCAGTTTCACACAGTGTAAAGTAAAACAGAGGCAGAAAGCAGTATCCAATGGAACTGATTAGAGGCATTCACAATATCAACCCGCGACATCATGGTTGTGTGCTGACTATTGGCAATTTCGATGGTGTCCATAAAGGCCATCAACAAGTATTGCAGCAAGTGTCTGAGCAAGCGGACAGGCTATCCTTGCCTTCTGTTGTGATGACCTTTGAACCTCAGCCGATGGAGCTGTTTGCCAAAGACAAGGCACCTGCAAGGTTGACTCGATTACGCGATAAGTTCGTGCAATTGAGTAAGCTCGATATTGACCGCTTACTGTGTGTCAATTTCAATCGCCATTTTGCAAATTTAACCGCGGAAGAGTTTATCCGTGACTTGTTGGTCGAGCGTTTGGGTGTTAAGTTTCTTGTCGTTGGTGATGATTTCTGCTTTGGCAAAGGCCGTACAGGTAACTTTGCAATGCTGCAGGAAGCAGGGGAAAAATACGGCTTTGATGTAGTAAGTACCCAGAGCTTTTGTTTACAACAATTACGTGTCAGCAGTACGGCTATCCGTCAAGCGCTGGCGCGTGACGATTTGCATTCCGCGCAACAGATGCTGGGAAGAAACTACAGCATCAGCGGTCGTGTTTCTCATGGAAGAAAGCTAGGTCGAACCATTGGGTTCCCTACTGCAAATATTCCTTTGAAACGCTGTGTTTCTCCGGTTTCCGGAGTCTATGTTGTTCAAGCGCTTGGCTTAGGAAATAAGCCAGTTGGTGGTGTTGCTAATATTGGTCAAAGACCAACCGTCAATGGTGTTCGCCAACAGTTAGAAGTGCACTTATTCGACTTTCATGCCAATTTATATGGCAAGCAACTAGAAGTGGAACTTTTGCATAAACTTCGAGATGAGCAAAAGTTTGAGTCGTTTGAAGCACTTAAACAACAAATTGAATTGGATGCTGAAGCAGCAAGGGTGTGGCTGCGTCAGCTTAAGCGTTGAGCGGTTTATTCCACCGTTCAACATAATGTCTAATTTTCGCCCAATATAACGGAATTAAGAATCGATGAGTGAGTATAAAGATACCCTGAACTTACCTGAAACAGGGTTTCCAATGCGCGGCAACCTGGCCAATCGTGAGCCAGAAATGCTTAAGCGTTGGTACAAAGAAGATCTTTACGGTGAAATCCGTAAAGCTAAGAAAGGCAAAAAGTCATTCGTATTGCACGATGGCCCTCCTTACGCAAATGGTGACATTCATATTGGTCACGCACTAAACAAGATTCTTAAAGACATTATTATTAAATCCAAAACACTTTCAGGTTTTGACGCACCTTACATCCCAGGCTGGGACTGCCACGGTCTACCAATCGAATTAATGGTAGAGAAGAAAGTAGGTAAGCCAGGCCAAAAAGTGACAGCAGCGGAATTCCGCGAGAAATGTCGTGAATACGCAGCAGGTCAGGTTGAAGGTCAGAAAGAGAGCTTCAAACGCCTTGGTATCATGGGTGAGTGGGACAAGCCATACCGCACTATGGATTTCGCAACTGAAGCGAACATTATTCGTGCTCTTGGTAAGATCGCAAGCAATGGTCACCTGCTAAAAGGTTTCAAACCTGTTCACTGGTGTACAGACTGTGGTTCTGCTCTTGCTGAAGCGGAAGTAGAATACAAAGATAAAGTATCGCCATCTATCGACGTTCGTTTTAAAGCGGCTGACGAAGCGGCACTGCTATCTAAATTTGAACTGACAGAAGGTCATGAAGGTCACGGTGACGTATCTATCGTTATCTGGACAACAACACCTTGGACACTGCCTGCAAACCGCGCAGTATGTCTACGTGATGATCTAGAGTACGTGCTTATCCAAACAGAAGGCGACAACGCTGAGCGTATCATCGTTGCTGCTGAGCTAGCGAAAGACGTAATGGACCGTGCGGGTATCGAGCACTTCCACAACCTTGGCTTTGCTAAAGGTGCGGACCTAGAGCTTTCTCAATTCCAACACCCATTCTACGATTTCACTGTACCGGCGATCCTTGGTGATCACGTTACGACTGATTCAGGTACTGGTGTTGTTCACACTGCTCCTGGTCACGGTCAAGAAGACTTCGCGGTTGGTAACAAGTACAACCTAGAAGTAGCAAACCCAGTTGGCTCAAACGGTGTTTACCTACCAGATACAGAGCTATTTGCTGGTCAGCACGTATTTAAAGCGAACGATGCAGTAGTAGAAGTACTAAAAGAAAAAGGTGCACTACTACACCACCACGCTTACGAGCACAGCTACCCACACTGTTGGCGTCATAAGACCCCAATCATCTTCCGTGCTACACCTCAATGGTTCGTTTCTATGGACCAAGCTGGCCTACGTGCTAAAGCATTAGAGTCAATCAAGAATGTAGAGTGGATGCCTGAGTGGGGTCAAAGCCGCATCGAAGGTATGATCGAAGGTCGCCCTGAGTGGTGTATCTCTCGTCAACGTACTTGGGGTGTGCCAATTGCTCTGTTTGTTCATAAAGAAACAGCAGAACTTCATCCAAACACGCTAGAGCTGATCGAGAAAGTCGCTAAGCTGGTTGAAGAGAAAGGCATCCAAGCATGGTGGGATGTAGATGCCGCTGAACTACTAGGTGCTGACGCTGACCAATACGAAAAAGTGCTAGATACGCTAGACGTATGGTTCGATTCAGGTGTCACTCACTTCTCTGTTGTTGATGCTCGTGAAGAGTACAACGGCAACAGTGCAGACCTATACCTAGAAGGTTCTGACCAACACCGCGGTTGGTTCCAATCTTCTTTAATTTCATCTATTGCGATGAAAGACGAAGCACCTTACAAACAAGTACTGACACACGGTTTCGTGGTTGACGGTCAGGGTCGTAAGATGTCTAAATCTATCGGTAACGTGGTTGCGCCAAAAGACGTAACCAACAAGCTAGGTGCTGACATTCTTCGTCTATGGGTTGCTTCTACAGACTACACTGGTGAAGTTGCGGTTTCTGATGAAATCCTAAAACGCAGCGCAGATGCGTACCGTCGTATCCGTAACACAGCGCGTTTCTTCCTAGCTAACTTGAGCGGCTTCAACCCTGAAACAGACATCGTTCCTGTTGAAGAGATGGTTGCGCTAGATCGCTGGGCGGTTGGTCGTGCACTAGCAGCACAAGAAGAGATTGTTAAAGCATACGAAGAGTACAACACACACGGTGTAACTCAGCGTCTAATGCAATTCTGTTCAATCGAAATGGGCTCTTTCTACTTAGACGTAATTAAAGACCGTCAGTACACAGCAAAACGTGGCGGCAACGCTCAACGTAGCTGTCAGACTGCACTTTACTACATCGTAGAAGCGCTAGTTCGTTGGATGGCGCCAATCATGTCGTTCACTGCAGATGAAATCTGGAACGAAATGCCAGGTCAACGCGACAAGTTCGTATTCACTGGTGAGTGGTTCGACGGTCTATTCGGTCTTGCTGAAGGTGAAGAGCTGAACAACGAATTCTGGTCTGAGATCCAAGCGGTTCGTGGTGCGGTAAACAAACTTCTAGAAGATGCGCGTAAAGAGAAAACCATTGGTGGTGCACTACAAGCTGAAGTGACTCTGTTTGCTGATGACGCACTAGCGGCGAAGATCAACAAACTTGAAGATGAACTGCGCTTTGTTCTACTAACCTCTGCGGCGAAAGTTAAGCCTCTAGGTGAGAAGACGGATGCAGCACAAGCCACAGATATCGAAGGCTTGTTTGTAGAAGTAGCAGCAGCTGAAGGCGAGAAGTGTGACCGTTGTTGGCACCACACGCCAGACGTAGGCACAATTGAAGGTCACGAGAAGATCTGTGGTCGTTGTGTGTCTAACGTAGACGGCGAAGGTGAAGTACGTAAATTCGCGTAATTGCCTAGAACGACTGAACTTTTTTTAAAATTAACAGCCCCAGTATTTACTGGGGCTGTTTGTAGGTAAAGTAATGAGTGAAAAAGCACTGACGTTAAAGCAATCTGGAGTTCGCTGGCTGTGGTTAGCAATTCTGGTATTTATTGCAGATATTGGCATCAAATTGGTGGTGATGGACAACATGGGCTACGGATGGGCAAACCGAATTGAGGTGTTGCCATTCTTCAACCTACTTTATGTTCATAACTACGGTGCTGCATTCAGCTTCTTGAGCGATCAAGCCGGTTGGCAGCGTTGGTTATTTACAGGTATCGCGTTTGTTGTGACGGGTCTTTTGACCTACTGGATGAGCAAGCTTCCAGCAAAAGAAAAATGGAACAACATTGCTTATGCACTGATTATTGGTGGTGCAGTGGGCAACGTGTTTGACCGCGTCGTTCATGGCTTTGTTGTTGATTACCTAGACTTCTTCTGGGGTAACTACCACTGGCCAGCATTCAACCTTGCTGACATGGCGATCTGTATTGGTGCGGCAATGATTATTCTGGATGGCTTCCGTAAAAAAGACGCTGACAAGTAATCTTTTGCGGTATATCGAATAACCCTAAGCGTCGTCCGTTGATTCGAGCGACGCTTTTTATTATGTTGGAGCGCCAATCAGCATATCAATGTATAAAAAGACCAAGCTGACAGCGTAATAACCCAAGAACAAGGAAGCATTAACGTGACAACAATAACCAATGAATCGGTAGTAACCCTTCACTTTACGATTAAAATGAAAGACGGATCGGTTGCAGATAGTACTCATAACATGGGTAAACCAGCGAAATTTGTTATGGGTGATGGCAGCTTGAGTGAAAACTTTGAGCAGTGCTTGATAGGCCTCGAAACAGGCGCACAAAAAGCGATTGAGCTAAAGGCAGAAGACGCGTTTGGTATGCCAAACCCTGATCATATTCACTATATGGATCGCACTAAATTTGTAGGTGATGCAGAAGTGGAAGTTGGTACAATCATGGCCTTCAGTGGCCCTGATGGCATGGAAATCCCGGGCATTATTACAGAGATTGCAGGCGATTCAGTCACTGTGGACTTCAACCATCCTCTAGCGGGACAAGACGTGACTTTCGAAGTTGAAATTTTGTCAGTAGAATAGCGAACCAAATAAAAGATAACTTCCATGAGCAATGAAATGAAAATCCTGTTAGCTAACCCACGTGGTTTCTGTGCTGGTGTTGACCGCGCGATTAGCATCGTAGAGCGTGCGCTAGAGATGTATCAGCCACCGATTTATGTGCGTCATGAAGTGGTGCATAACCGTTTTGTGGTTGAAGGTCTAAAACAGCGTGGTGCTATCTTCGTTGAAGAACTGCACGAAGTGCCAGACAACAACATTGTGATTTTCTCCGCTCATGGTGTATCGCAGGCAGTTCGTCAGGAAGCCAAGCAGCGTGATTTGACCGTATTTGACGCAACGTGTCCTTTAGTAACCAAAGTGCATATGGAAGTGGCGCGTGCGAGCCGTCGTAATATGGAAGTGGTTCTGATTGGTCACGCAGGTCACCCTGAAGTCGAAGGTACGATGGGGCAATACGCCAGTGAAACCGGTGGTATGTACTTGGTTGAAACTCCAGCCGATGTTGAGAAACTGAAGGCGATTGTGAAAGATCCATCCGATCTTCATTACGTAAGCCAAACGACGCTTTCTGTCGATGAAACTGCCGATGTTATCGAAGAGCTACGCCGCGTGTTCCCAGATATCCAAGGTCCACGTAAAGACGATATCTGTTATGCGACACAAAACCGCCAAGATGCCGTACGTGAACTAGCTGGTGACGTAGATGTGATGGTTGTGGTGGGTTCTAAAAACTCATCAAACTCTACACGTCTTAAAGAGCTAGCTGAAAAGCTAGGGACACCTGGCTACTTAACCGACTGTCCGGAAGATATCAAACCTGAGTGGTTCGAAGGCAAAACAAAGGTCGGCGTGACTGCGGGAGCATCTGCTCCGGAAGAGCTCGTTAATCAGATTCTAGAGCGAATCAAAGAACTCGTTGGTGCCGAAGCGGTTGATGAAGTACTTGGCCGTGAAGAGAATATGTTCTTTGAAGTACCTAAAGAACTTCAAATCAAGCAAGTGGATTAGTCTCTATTTATCGAATATTCAAAAGGCGACCTGTGGGTCGCCTTTTTTACATCTCTCTTAACTCATTTAGGTAATCACGAATTTGGTCTTTTCCTAAACCATCGATAATCATATCAGACATCTTCGTGATTCTTCGCTCAAGCGATTGAGCAACCTTTTCGCAATGTGCGTACATGTCTTCATCAGAACCATAGGTCGGAAAAGCATCAACTTGCCAGTTTACTCGAACGCCCCCCGCAAGCCACTGAGGAGCGGTTTCTTGATGTAAAGAATCACAGAGAATAATAACGATGTCGGGAAGAAACTGAGTTCGCTCCTCCCATGAATGCGTGTGGATATGCGGAATGGGGAGTCGGTGGTCATCTAAATATTTTTGCACCACTGGGTGCACCTTGCCTGTGGGATGTGAGCCTCCACTGGTGACACTAAAATCTGCTGGCAGGATATTGGTTGCGATTGACTCCGCGAGGACGCTTCGTCCAGCGTTGTGCTTACATATGAATAAAACTTTATACATCATCGCCTCGTCTTTTCAGAGCGTCCTATTTATACGCTAGCGGAAACTCAGCGATGATGTGTGAAGTTTTTGTGTTAGTGGCTAATGCCGAGCATCTCTTTGAGCACCTTTAAGTAGCGGCGGCTTACTGGTATCTCAAAGCCTGTTTTGGTGATGATTTCCGCTAACCCATTTTCCAGTAACTTGATTTCGCTAATCGCTTTAATACTGACTAAGTATTGACGATGGCAGCGGACTAGAGGGGTTTTCTCTTCCAACGTTTTTAATGTCAGTTGGGTGCTCGCGGTCTGGCTGGTGGAGCGTACATGTACGCCGCTGATATCACTGTAAGCACATTCCACCGTGTCGGTGGCCATGATAACGATGCGGTTGTGTCCGATGCACGGTATCTGATCTAAAGTGTCAGGCGTAATAGCAGACAGTTGTTGCGTTAGGGCGGATTGGCTAATGACTTTGTTTAGTCGTTTTACCGTTTTAGTTAGCCGGCATGGGTCGACAGGTTTGAGCAAGTAATCAAAGGCATTGTCTTCAAATGCTTGAATCGCATACTGATCATAAGCCGTGACAAAAACCACATAAGGCATGGTTTCTGGATCAAGCATCCCTAGTAATTCAATCCCCGTGACTTGAGGCATTTGGATATCGAGAAACACCACATCAGGCTTGAGTTCATTGATTTTTTTTAGGCCGAGGATTGCGTTTGAGGCATCGCCCACGACCTCAACTTGGCCTGTTTCATCCAGTAACTCTGCTAGCTCTTCACGAGCAAACTGTTCATCATCAATGACGAGTGCGGTTAACATCCAACATTACCTTTATTGCTTCAGCGTGCTTTTATGATTTTGGGGGAATGATAAAGCTCATTTTAGTAAATTGATGTGGCTCGCACGTAATTTTTAGCGCTGCATCACGTCCAAATTGATTAGTGAGACGCTTGTCGACAATTTCTAAACCTAGCCCTGAGTGGTTTTCTTTTGGCGGCTCAAAACTGCCTGCGTTGTCTTCGACGGTAATCAAGTGACCTTGTGGGTGTGCTTCGCTGTATATATGAACTTTACCACCTTCAAGCATGTTTGAAATGCCATGCTTAATGGCATTCTCAACCAAAGGCTGGAGTGTAAAGCTTGGTAATTTGATGTCCAGCAATTCAGGTTGAATATCGATTTCAACCTCTAAGCGGTCCGTAAAACGCGCTTTTTCGATGCTCAAGTACGAGTTCACATGTGCAAGCTCTTCCTTTAACGTCACGGTATTAATGTTCTGCTTTAAATTGCTGCGGAAGAAGTGCGATAGATTTTGGATTAGCTCGCGCGCTTTGTCAGGGTCACGACGAGTAATCGCACTAATAGTATTGAGTGCATTAAACAAAAAGTGTGGATTCACCTGAGCGTGAAGCAATTTTATTTCTGCTTGGGCGAGTAAGGCTTGTTGTTGTTGGTAATCGCCATAAAGGATTTGGCTAGATAGAAGCTGGGCTATTCCTTCCGCCATCGACATGTTGGCCGTCGAGAACAATTTACGCTTCGGTTCATACAGCTTTATGGTACCAATGACCTCTTTCCCTGCACGCAGTGGGATGATCAGCGCAGATCCGAGCTTGCAATCTTTTGCAATGGAGCATTGGTATGGACGCTCCGCACCATCAAGATAAATGATGTCGTTTTTCTCCATGGAGTCTAATGTGCTTTGCGATGAAATCGGCGTGTTCGGTTTATGGTGATCATCGCCAATGCCCACAAACGCCAAGATCTTTTCTTGGTCAGTAATCGCGACAGCGCCCACTTTGGTTTCTTCGTAAATAATACGTGCGATTTTCTCTGCGTTTTCGGTGTTGAAGCCGTTGCTTAGAATTCCCACTGAGCGATCAGCAATGGTGAGCGCTCGACGCGAAAACGTCGCAGAAAACTTTTCAAAGATTGCTTTTCTGTCTTGCAGGATACTCATGAACAACGCCGCACCAAATGAGTTCGCGATGATCATAGGCGCTGCAATAGCGGACACCAGTTCATAGGCTTGATCAAAAGGTTTCGCGACGGCGAGCAGCAAAATCATTTGCACCACTTCTGCAACAAACGTGACGCTGAATACGACGCTTGGATTAAACAGCAATGCGCCTTTATTTCGCTTGATAAGGTAAACGTGGAGCAAGCCACCAATTACGCCCTCGGCGGTGGTTGAAATTGCGCAGGCTAGGTCAGTAAAGCCACCAAGAGAGTATCGATGGATGCCACCAGTAAATCCGACGGCGAAACCTACAACAGGTCCACCAAACAGCCCGCCCATAACTGCGCCGATCGCACGAGTATTGGCAATAGCATCGTTGATGTGCAGACCGAAATAGGTGCCGAGAATACAAAAGCCAGAGAAGAGTACGTAACAAATTAGGCGGTGGCTTAAGCGCGAAGAAATACTCAGCAAAGGTAAGATGATTGGCGTTTTACTTAGCATGTAAGCCAAAACTAAGTACACACACATCTGTTGTAAAAGGGAGATGACCAGTTCCATAGTGAACCTAACCTAGAATCAATGTTGTTATTGTATACCTAAGTAACCTCAAGATGCTTGGCTCAGATAGATAAGAACAGCTAAGTAAATGATGCTGCGCTGTGCTTTCTGAACCTTAAAGTGACTTGGGTATAAAACAAAAAGAGCCTGCAATTGGCAGGCTCCTATCTTAGTCACTCAGATGTGACGAGTATTACGCTGTTTCTGATACGGCTTGTGGTTTCTCTTCGTCAGCCAGTTCAGTTTCACCTTTACCCTTAGAGGTTTTGATAACGTAACCTGTCACAGCTAGGGCAAACACAATACCTACGATAGTTGATAGTTGCATTGGCAGACCAAAACCTAGCGAGCTGTTGTTTAAGATGAACGTGACACATACCGTGGTCATGAAGATAGCTGGGATAGTGGTAATCCAGTGCAGCTTGTTGTGACGCAGTAGGTAAGCGGACGCAGTCCAAAGCATCATTACCGCTGTTGTTTGGTTTGCAAAACCGAAGTAGCGCCAGATAATGCCGAAGTCTACTTGAGTTAAGATACCGCCGATAACGAACAGTGGAAGTGCCATCAGTAGACGGTTACGTAGCGTTTTTTGTTCCATGTTGAAGTATTCAGCAAGGATCAAGCGGCTTGAACGGAACGCTGTATCGCCAGACGTAATTGGTAGGATAACCACACCCAGGAACGCAAGGATACCACCGAACACACCTAGCAGACCAAATGATGCGCTGTATACCACGTTACCAGGGCCACCGTTTTTCACAGCTTCTGATAGAGCGTCTAGAGAGCCGAAGAAAGACAGAGCGATAGCACACCAAATTAGCGCGATAACACCTTCACCAATCATTGCACCGTAGAATACGAAGCGACCGTTTTTCTCATTTTCCATACAACGCGCCATCAGTGGAGACTGAGTTGCGTGGAAGCCAGAGATAGCGCCACATGCGATAGTGATGAACAATGCAGGCCATAACGGCATGTCATTTGGGTTGAGGTTAGAGAACATGTCCGAAACTTGGAAGTCACCCATTACTGTGTGTTCGCTAGAGAAAGCAACGGCTGTCATTAGACCAACAGACATAAAGATAAGTAGGGCGCCAAACAGTGGGTAGAAACGACCAATGATTTTATCGACAGGAACAATCGTCGCAATGATGTAGTAAGCAAAAATAGCAATAACCATTGTAGTCATGCTTACGCTCAAGCTTGTTTGATCATTGATGAGGTTAGTAATCATGCCAGCAGGGGCTGAAACGAACACTACGCCAACTAGAAGCAATAGGACAATGGCAAAAATATTCATAAAGTGTTTTGCGCCATTACCTAGGTAGCGACCTGTAATGGTAGGTACAGATGCACCGCCGTTACGCACTGAAAGCATGCCTGAGAAGTAATCGTGTACTGCACCAGCAAAAATACAACCGACTACAATCCAAAGCATCGCCGCAGGACCGTATAGTGCCCCCATGATCGGGCCAAAAATTGGACCAACACCTGCGATGTTAAGTAGTTGAACTAGGTAAACTTTCTTTGTTGACATTGGAACGAAGTCAACACCGTCCGATTTGGTGTGAGCTGGCGTTTGGCGTTTTTCATTGATGCCGAAAATCTTCTCGACGAAAGCGCCGTAGATGAAGTATCCGCCGATTAGGGCTGCGACACAGGTTAGAAACCACATCATAGCAATTGTCCTTGGTCTTAGTTGGGTAGGGTAATTTTTTAATCTCAGGATGCATGTTATGCGTCACTTGTGTTAAATGCATTCGGTTAGTAGATGAGTGGTCGAATAGAGCACTGAGTGGTCGATATGCTGCTTGAGCGGTTTTTAAAAATGGCGAAAGGTTGATGACAGTCTTGAGCGGCTGATTTGAGTCATCAGTGGTTAAATCTGCAAGCTCAGCGGCAAGCGCCAATAATTAGTGGTAAGCTTATTTTTGAAAACAATTACTTAAGGAAGAACCATGAAAAAGGTAACGGTAGGTCTGGCACTGGCTTTACTTGCAGGATGCACAGCAACGACAGCAGATCTTGCCAAGTCGGGAGATTGGCATCAGATCGGATATCAAGATGGCATAACCGGACACACATCGCGCACGATGAGCGAGCTTCGTGAGTTGGGTAGTGTTAAGCAAAGTGACTACGACCAAGGTTATTTAGAAGGTTTACGTGAGTACTGTAATCCTGCTTTTGCGTATCAAATGGGGTTATCTGGTCAGTATTACGAAGGGGTTTGTGAAGGTACTGAGCAAGCGCAAAAATTCCGCATGGAATGGCAACGTGGTTGGAATGAATACTCAAATTAATAGTCAATAAAGCCGTTGTTACACTGTCTGCATCACATAAATGTGGCAAAATCCCCCTTATTAAACTATGTTCATATTGCTTGATAGTGAGCACAGAAAAAAAGGAATCACATTATGTCAACGCAAATGGCTGGTGGCTGGAGTCCATTTCATGAACTCACAGCAGAGAATAAAGAAGTATTTGCTAAAGGTATCGAGGGGTTTGTCGGTGTCAAATACTCCCCTTTGGTTGTGGCTACTCAAGTCGTAGCCGGACAAAACTATGCGTTTTTCTGTAATGCAGAAGTTGTCTACCCTGGAGCACAACCATACCCAGCAATGGTTCATATGTTCAGTGACCTTGAAGGTAAAGTCGGTATTACTCACATTGAACGATTGAACTACTAAATTAAGCCATAAAAGGCGCCTGACTTTTAAATAAGTGAGGCGCTTTATTGATTAAGATTGATTAGTTTGCGCGATCACGACTTTTCTTAAATATCCTTGCTTGGCGTTCAGTTGCTCAGTCGCGCTTTCTCTATCCAGCCCGGTTAAAATCATCAAAATCGCTAACTTGGCGTCGTAGTCCGTTTCTTTGAGCGCCGTTTTAGCCTCTTGGTTAGTACAATCTGTTGCTTGCATAACAATACGAGCCGCTCTTGCAACTAGCTTTGCATTCGTCGCTTTCACATCTACCATTAAGTTCTGATAACTTTTGCCTAGGCGAATCATGCTTGCGGTAGTGAGCATGTTCAGTACGAGTTTTTGTGCTGTCCCTGATTTTAAGCGAGTGGATCCCGTTAACGCTTCAGGTCCAACAACGGGGCTAATCGCAATATCAGCAATATCTGCAATCGGAGAGTCAGGGTTACAAGATAGTGCTACAGTGGTGGCACCAAGCTCGTTCGCATACTCTAAGCCACCAATCACGTAAGGTGTTCGTCCACTTGCCGCAATACCAACGACGACATCGCGTTGTGTTAGCGTATTCTCTTTAAGATCTTGCTCGCCTAATGTAGGGTCGTCCTCCGCCCCTTCTTTTGCACGGAACATTGCCTCTTTTCCACCGGCAATAATACCAACGACCATCTCTGGATCTGTGCCAAAAGTTGGTGGGCATTCTGAAGCGTCCAAAACGCCAAGTCGACCACTGGTACCCGCACCGATGTAAAACAACCGACCTCCGACCTTAAATGCTTCCGTGATCTTATCAACGGCTTCAGCGATCTCAGGCAACACTTTTTCAACGGCAAGAGGAACGAGTTTGTCCTGTTGGTTGATGCGTTGAACAATATCGAGAGAAGGCAGCAAGTCGATGTCCATGGTGTCTGGGTTTCGCCCTTCAGATACCAGATGGGATAAAGCTGCGATAAGTGCATCGTTCGTCATAATGAATTAAGCCTTTTTGTTTAGGATATATTGCCCTTAATTTTTTGAATAGAGTACACCCAGTGAAGCGAGACGACTTGCCCCCGTAACTTCCGGTAAGTTGCTAGGGAGGCCGTGAATATGGCGCTGCGCAAGCCAAGCAAACGCCATTGCTTCCATGTAATCGCCATCAACACCTTTTTCTGCCGTTGTCGCAACGCTCCATTGTGGCAATAACTTAGCTAGTCGCTGCATCAAAAGCGGGTTTCTTGCTCCACCGCCACAGACTAATAGTTGAGGTGTGATGCCATGAGAAAACTTGTCGACTTCGTTGGCAATGGTAATTGCAGAATACTCGCAAAGTGTACGTTGTACGTCTTCGATTGGTAAATTGTGATGGGCCAGTTGTTGATGCAGCCAGTCAATATTGAACAGTTCTCGCCCGGTACTTTTAGGGGCAGGCATGGCGAGGTAAGCTTCTTTGAGTAATTGAGTCAACAAAGTAGCGTTTACCGTTCCTTTAAGTGCAAATTGTGCATCTTCGTCGAAGCTTTGCCCAGTATGCAGCGCACACCATGCGTCCATCAACATATTGCCCGGGCCTGTGTCATAGCCAATGACTGGTTGTTCTGGATGCAGTACCGAGATATTGGCAATGCCTCCAATGTTAAGTACCACAGTTGTGGAATCCTGCATCGCAAAAATGCTTTTATGGAAAGCAGGGACGAGTGGGGCACCTTGTCCACCTAGCGCCATGTCTTTACGACGAAAATCCGCTACCGTATCAATGCCTGTCTTGACCGCGATAATGTTGGCATCGCCCAATTGAGTGGTAAACGGCAAGTTTCCGGTAGGCTGATGGAACACTGTTTGACCGTGATTACCAATCGCACGAATTTGCTCTGCGACGTAACCAGACTTATTGAGCAGCTGTAACACGGCATCTGCAAATAGGTGGCCGAGCTGGTGGTCAAGTTCACCTATGGCTTTTAAATTTGTTGCTTGACCGGTACAAACAGATAACAGCATGTCTTTTAGTGCTGCGGGCATTGGGTAGTCGTCGTGCGCAATCAGACGAACGTGCTCATCGCTTATTTCAACTAGAGCGGTATCAACACCATCCATACTCGTTCCAGACATCACACCAATGTACAGTTCGTTAAATTTCATAGCCGATCTCGTCAATTCTTCATTCACTTATTGTAAAGCAAATCTGAAGCGAATAACCTCATCGAATACGAGATATTCAGCCGATTTTGAGGAGAAAACATGGGACCGTTATGGGTTGACGTTGCGGGGTATGAACTGACCGCTGAAGACAAAGAAATCTTGGAGCATCCTACGGTTGGTGGCTTAATTCTATTTGCTCGCAACTATCATGATAGCGAACAGCTTCAAGCACTTACTCAATCCATCCGAAAGGCGGCTAAGCGCCCGTTTTTGATCGGTGTGGATCAAGAAGGCGGCCGAGTGCAGCGCTTTCGTGAAGGTTTCTCATTAATTCCTGCTGCTGATGAGTACGCTAAACATCAAAATGGCGAAGAGCTTGCTCGTATGGGCGGTTGGTTAATGGCAGCAGAGCTGATTGCCCATGATATTGATTTAAGCTTTGCCCCGGTACTTGACCAAGGCCATCAATGTAAAGCGATCGGTAACCGTGCATTCGGTGAAGATGCCGATACCATTCTTCGCTATAGCACTGCTTATATGCAAGGAATGAAGAGTGTTGGCATGGCAACGACAGGCAAACACTTCCCTGGACATGGTGGCGTGATTGCAGACTCACATCTAGAAACACCATACGACGAGCGCAGTGATATTTTTGAACAAGATATGGCGATCTTCAAAGCGCAAATTGATGCCGGTATTTTAGATGCCATGATGCCTGCTCACGTGATTTTCCCACATTATGATGCTCAACCAGCCAGCGGTTCTGAATACTGGTTAAAACAGGTTCTGCGTCAGCAATTGGGTTTTAAAGGTTTGGTTTTTTCGGATGACTTGACCATGGAAGGCGCTGCGATTATGGGCAGCCCAGCCGAGCGAGGTGCTCAAGCATTGAGAGCTGGCTGCGATATGTTGTTAATGTGTAATAAACGAGAAGCGCACGTTGAAGTATTAGACAACTTACCGGTTTCAACCGTGCCACTCGCGGATGGATTACTGAAAAAACAGTCATTTTCTCCAAGCGAACTTAAGCTATCTCAAGAGTGGAAAGCGGCGAGTGAAGCGATGAAACGCTTGACTAGCTAAACCTCTTGTAAAAGATTCAAAACAGCGATTAGAAGCCAAAGTTAATTATGCTTTGGCTTTTTATTTAACTGTAAACTTTTATTTACAATAAATGTTTTTTATTCTGTACGCTTGTTTTTCTTTTTTAGCCTGTTATCTTGTCGTTAAAGCTTAGTTGTCTCACCAAGGGTTTGGTTGGGTGTAAAAATAAATATACAGGTTAGAGTTATGCAGAAAAGTGAGTTGAGCAATATTAATATTATCGAAGAACAGGTTCTTATTACTCCGGAGGAACTAAAAACCAAGCTTCCTTTGAGTGAAAAAGCACGTCGCTTTATTCAAGAGTCTCGTCAAACTATCGCTAATATTATTCACAAGAAGGATCACCGCCTGCTTGTTGTATGCGGTCCATGTTCTATCCACGACGTAGAAGCGGCGAAGGATTACGCAAAGCGCCTTAAAGCACTCTCTGAACAACTAAGTGACCAACTGTATATTGTTATGCGTGTTTACTTTGAGAAGCCGCGCACCACGGTCGGCTGGAAAGGCCTGATCAATGACCCACACCTAGACGGCAGTTTCGATATTGAACACGGTCTGCATGTTGGACGCGAACTTCTGGTGGAGCTGGCAGAGATGGAAATCCCGCTCGCGACTGAGGCTCTAGACCCAATTAGCCCACAATACTTGGCGGATACTTTTAGCTGGGCAGCCATCGGTGCTCGTACGACGGAGTCACAAACTCACCGTGAAATGGCAAGCGGCCTGTCTATGCCAATCGGTTTTAAGAATGGCACGGATGGCAGTTTGGCAACCGCAATTAACGCGATGCAAGCTGCGTCCTCTAGCCACCGTTTTATGGGAATTAATCGTGAGGGACAAGTCGCACTATTAACCACCCAGGGCAATGCTAATGGACATGTGATCTTACGTGGCGGCAAGCAAACTAACTACGATTCGGTATCAGTCACTGAGTGTGAGCAAGAGATGGCGAAATCTGGTCTTGATGCTTCATTAATGGTGGATTGCAGTCACGCCAACTCACGTAAAGATTACCGTCGCCAGCCATTAGTCGCGGAGGATGTGATTCATCAAATCCGTGAAGGCAATAAATCTATTATCGGTCTTATGATTGAAAGCCATATCAATGAAGGAAATCAATCTTCTGACGTAGCTCTTGAAGAGATGAAATACGGTGTATCTATCACTGACGCATGTATCAATTGGGATTCAACTGAGGCACTATTACGTCATGCACATGAAGAGCTAGTGCCTTTCTTAGAAAATCGTCTAAAGGCTAATTAATACAGGATTTAAGGAACATCAATGGCAGTTGAACTTAACGCATTACGCGATCAGATTGATGCAGTCGACAAGCAAATGTTGGAGCTATTGGCTCAGCGTTTAGCGCTCGTAGAGAAAGTTGGGGAAGTAAAAAGCGAACATGGTTTGCCAATTTATGCTCCAGACCGCGAAGCGGCGATGTTAGCTTCTCGTCGCGCTGAAGCTGAAAAAATGGGAATTCCTCCACAGCTTATTGAAGATATTCTGCGTCGAACAATGCGTGAGTCTTATGCCAGCGAGAAAGATTCCGGTTTTAAGTGTTTGAACCCTGATTTACGCTCAGTTGTTATTATTGGTGGTAATGGTCAATTGGGTGGCCTGTTTGGGCGTATGTTCAAATTGTCGGGCTACCAGGTCAAAGTTCTCGGCAGTAAAGACTGGGATCATGCGGACGAGATTCTAGACAACGCGGGTTTAGTCGTGGTCACGGTGCCGATTCATCTAACGGAAGGGGTGATCGAAAAACTGGGGAACTTGCCGCAAGACTGTATTCTGTGTGACCTGACTTCTATCAAGTCGAAGCCTCTGCAAGCAATGTTGAATGTGCACCAAGGTCCTGTGGTTGGTTTACACCCAATGTTTGGCCCAGATGTTCCGAGCCTTGCCAAGCAGGTTATTGTGTACTGTGATGGCCGTGGTCACGAGCATTACCAATGGCTATTGCAACAGTTTGGGATTTGGGGCGCAAGCTTGTGCCAAATCGATGCACAAGAGCACGATCATGGCATGACGTTGATTCAGGCGCTGCGCCACTTCACGTCGTTTGCTTACGGTATGCACCTTAGCAAAGAGAATCCGAACATCGATCAGTTGTTGAAGTTAAGCTCGCCAATCTACCGCCTTGAATTGGCGATGGTGGGACGACTGTTTGGTCAGGATCCGAACTTGTACGGTGATATCATTTTCTCTTCTCAAGAGAATATCGATATGATCAAGCGATTCCATCAGCGTTTAGGTGATGCGGTAGCGATTCTGGATAGCAGAGACAAAGCGCGATTCATCGAAAGCTTTAAGCAGGTGAGTGATTGGTTTGGTACTTATTCTCAACAATTTATGAATGAGAGCCAAAACTTACTCAAACAGGCGAATGATAATATTCATCGCGGCTAATCACGGGTCATTTAGCCGTGCAGAGTCCGAAACAAAAAGAGCAGCGTAAGCTGCTCTTTTTCGTGTTGATGGACAAATCAGTTCGTCGCAGTATTACTCGTATCTTCACTTGATACTGTGTTGATACTGGTATCGCGATAGGGTGAATTGGTTAAATTGACTTGTAGACGTACAACGTTATCAATCAATTGAACCAAAGGTCCCCATTTCACTTTTTTCTCTTTTTCAAAGACGTCATTGAAGTTTTCTGGCGTCCACTCCATTAAGTATTGAGGGTTGAGTGCTCGTCCGAGGAAGCGTACTTCATAGTGCAAGTGTGGCCCTGTGGAGTTGCCAGAGTTACCGCATTGAGCAATGATGTCGCCTTTACTAACAAACTGACCGCTTTTCACTTTGAAGCGTTGTAGATGAGCAAAGGAGCTCATAAAGCCAAATGAGTGACGAATGGTGACATAGTTACCATAACCACGATTGCTCGGGCGAACGGTTTCCACCACACCGTCAGCCGGTGCCAGGATCTCTTCTCCTCTTTTACAAGTCAGATCGATACCAGTATGAACATGTCTCTTACCTGAAATCGGATTAATACGACTGCCGTAAGAAGAAGAAATACGTTGGTATGTGACTGGACTGTCATTTGGTATCAAACGGAACATCGTCGCTCGAACAGCAGAATCGATAGCGGCTGCGTCAATTCGCTCCTCTAACCCCATGCTGTTCTCATCGATCATCAACTCTTCGTCTGCGAGACCTAAAACCGATTCAACGTCGAATACCCGTTTGCCCAATAGCTGAATTTGATTGTTTTTGTCAGTCAAAGACTGGGAAAGTGAATGATTGGTATCAAGCTGCTCTTCGTAAAGAGCCGTCACTTCGGCCTTTTCACTTTCCAGTTTGGCGATGATTTGTGTTAGTTCGTCTTTATTGTGCATCTGCTGCTGATTAAGGTACCACGCGCCACAAACGACGGCGGGTAATGCCAATACTGAAGCAAATACTGCTAGGACCGAACTGCGGCCCAAATAGAACTGCTGATCGCCGTCTTTCGTCGGGATCTGCATGATGATTTTTTTAGACATAGTTATTGTTACTTAAATAGGCGTTCATTTATTTTTCTCCTAAAAACCAGAGAGGTGCTCTAACTCTCGATTCAGAAGGTCGTTATTGCCTACATTCAATTCTATAAATCGTTTTAGTTGGCTAATGCTTTCGATGTCTATCTTAGCGATCTTCAACCTCACCTCACACTTAGAGACATTCACAATTTGCGCTTTTAACGTAATCACTTGTTCGGATTGATCAAATGAAAAAGTCACATGGACTGGAAGGGTTGGATCCAAAGCCTCAGTCTCTTCCACTTTCATGAGTAAACCATGCAAGGAAAGATCTTGAATCCTAGCTTCAATTACCAAGTCACGTTGTTCTATCTTAGCTGGAGCTTGATGGAGAATACGTGAAAAGCGTCGTCTCTCTGTCATATGAATATTCTCGTCAGGTCGTCAAACAGAATTGAATAGTATATCAATACGAACAAAAAATGTTCGATTGTTGTTTGAAAAGTGTCGAGGTCGCTACAGAGTGACGTAAGTGCTATGTCATGTTCTTAACGAACGAGACGGGCTAATGAGCTCTTTTTATAACAAAGAAAACAAAGGCCGCTATGATAGCGGCCTTTGTACAAATTACAATCAAACTTTGTGGGTTGCGATTACTTCGCAATACGCTTGTATTTGATACGGTGTGGTTCTGCGGCTTCAGGACCCAATGTTTTCTTCAACCAATCCATGTACTCTGTGTAGTTACCTTCGTAGAAGTTAACTTGGCCTTCGTCACGGTAGTCAATGATGTGGGTTGCGATACGGTCAAGGAACCAGCGGTCGTGCGAGATAACCATTGCACAACCAGGGAACTCTAGTAATGCTTCTTCTAGAGCACGCAGTGTTTCAACGTCAAGGTCGTTGGTTGGTTCGTCGAGTAGCAACACGTTGCCGCCCGCTTTAAGAAGCTTCGCAAGGTGGACACGGTTACGCTCACCCCCCGATAGTTCACCAATAATCTTTTGTTGGTCACTGCCTTTAAAGTTAAAGCGTGAACAGTATGCACGAGCTGGGATTTCGAAGTTGTTGATCTTAATGATATCAGCACCTTCAGAGATCTCTTGGAATACGGTTTTAGAATCGTCCATGCTGTCACGGAACTGATCGACAGATGCTAGTTTTACTGTATCGCCCATCTCAATTGTGCCCGAGTCTGGTTGTTCAGTACCACTTAACATCTTGAATAGCGTCGATTTACCTGCGCCGTTAGCACCGATGATACCAACAATTGCACCTTTAGGGATGCTGAATGACAGGTCATCAATTAGAACTCGACCGTCAAATGACTTGGTCAGGTTCTTCACTTCAATAACCTTATCACCTAGACGCTCACCTGGTGGGATAAATAGTTCATTGGTTTCATTACGTTTTTGATGATCAGAGCTTTGCAGTTCTTCAAAGCGAGCCATACGTGCTTTTGACTTCGCTTGACGACCTTTAGGGTTTTTACGTACCCACTCAAGCTCTTTCTCGATAGTCTTTTGGCGAGCACTCTCTTGGGAGGCTTCTTGTTGTAGACGAGCGTCTTTTTGCTCCAGCCATGAGGTGTAGTTGCCTTCCCATGGGATACCTTCACCACGGTCCAGTTCTAAGATCCAGCCCGCAGCGTTATCTAGGAAGTAACGGTCGTGGGTGATGGCCACTACGGTACCTGTGTAATCCACTAAGAAGCGCTCTAGCCAAGCCACTGATTCTGCATCTAGGTGGTTGGTAGGTTCATCAAGCAATAGCATGTCTGGCTTAGAAAGTAGCAAGCGACAAATAGCCACACGGCGGCGTTCACCACCTGATAGGTGCGCAATTTTTTGGTCCCATTCAGGTAAACGTAGTGCGTTTGCTGCACGCTCAAGCGCATTTTCTAGGTTATGACCATCTTTCGCTTGGATAAGGGCTTCTAGCTCGCCTTGCTCTTTTGCAAGTGCGTCGAAGTCTGCATCTGGTTCAGCGTAAGCTGCGTAGACTGCGTCCAAACGTTTCAGAGCGTCAGCAACGTCAGCAACCGCTTCTTCAACAACTTCACGAACGGTTTTTGATTCGTCTAATACTGGTTCCTGAGGTAGGTAACCTACGTTTAGACCAGGTTGTGGACGCGCTTCACCGTCGATATCCGTGTCGATACCTGCCATGATACGTAGCAGTGTGGATTTACCTGCACCGTTCAGACCTAAAACACCGATTTTCGCACCAGGGAAGAAGCTCAGAGAGATGTCTTTAAGAATTTGACGCTTAGGTGGCACAATTTTGCTCACCCGCGACATGGTATATACGTATTCAGCCATTGCCGATCGTTCCTAAATTAACTGTCATTCAAACCCATCATTTTATACCAACTGCTTTGTTTTTGTTACCGCATTGCAAGAATTTCCCTAACGAATGGATTTCTTATTTTGAGCTGACCGGAAACTTACACGGTTAGGGTATACACTTTTGTTATTCGTTAAGAATGACGAAGTGTTTTCTATGCGAGTTAGAAACGCTTTGTCTCCATCGTCTTAAAAGTTTGACGAGTACAATTTTTAATACACTAAGTTGCTTTACATGGACATCTGCATTCTGTGTAAATAGATGCATGTGTGAAAATTGCCTTAACATCACATGAACTCTAACAAAACTAGGCTTTAGGGCAGTATATGTCTGGGGAAAATGACACAAATGAGATTCAACGTATCTGAATTGGCTAAAAACGTATGCTGCGCCGCCGCGTTGTGTGCTATGAGTTTGAGTGCTAATGCCGCGCTGAGTTTGGAAAAGCAGCGCGAAGTATATGAGCAAGCTCAAGATTTATTAGATAAAAATGACATCGATGGATACCTTTCGATTCGTCCTAAAATTTCTGACTATCCACTAACGCCTTATGTGGATTACCGCACTTTTATTAGACAGTTACCGGAAAAGTCACCACAACAGGTAAACGAGTTTATTTCTGAGCACGAGTCTTTTCCATTTTCTCGTCGAGTTCGCGCTCCATACCTCAATCATCTTTATAAGCAAAAAGATTGGAAAACTATTACTGAGTTTCAAAAAGTCATTCCTAGTGGTGAGCGTTACCAATGTATTTTCTACGTCGCCCAGTTAAAGCAAGGCAAGAAAGTCGCGGCATTTAAAGGGGCTGAACATATGTGGTTACGTGGCATCAGCATTGCTGATGAGTGTGACCCATTATTTGCGGCATGGGACAAGGCGGGTGAGCGTACCGATGAACTGATTCTACAGCGTATGTTACTGGCGTTTGATGCTCGTAATGGCGGTTTGATGAGTTACTTGCTCAAACTGCCTAAATCAGCGCAGGCAAAGCAACAAGCCAAAGAAATGAAAGCGTTGTTTGATAATCCTTCAAGTGTTGCGGAATTCGCGAAGAAAAAACCTGCGAATGATTTTAATCGAGCGCAAAGTGAATATGCGTTAGAAAAGTTGGCTCGTATGAACACTAGCCAAGCACAAGGTGCGTACGATGCCGTCATTAAAGGACAGAAGTTTTCTCCAGAAAAAGCGCAAGAACTTGCCGACTATATTGCATTTCGATTGACTCGTACGGAGTCTGAGTCATTAGCTAAATGGCGCGATGATAAAACGAAAACCAGTCAGTACTTACCGTTGATTGAAACGCGCATCCGCTTAGCGATTCAAAATGCAGATTGGAAAGGCGTACAAGAGTGGATTGCTGTTCTAAATAAAGAAGAACAAGCCACGCTACGCTGGCAATATTGGCTTGGAAGAAGTGAAATAGCGTTAGGTGATGACATCGCGGGGAAACAGCGTTTAGCAACTCTGCTTGGGCAACGAAACTTCTACAGTGTGGCTGCCGCCAATGCAATCGGACAATCAATCAAATACCCAACGCATACGGTTAAGTTGGATAAGAAAGTTGTTCAACCCTATCAAGACTCGTTAGCTCGTATCGAAGAGTTGATCGCGACGGATAAAATCGCAGCAGCGAAGAGTGAATGGGCACACTTACTGCGCCGCGTAGGAAAAGATGAAAAGGCGATGTTGGCGGCTTATGCATCATTTAAACGTTGGCATCACCTAACGGTGACCGCGAGCATTCAAGCGCAGATGTGGGATAATATCGAACTTAGGTTCCCAATAGCACACCGCTGGTGGTTTAACTTTTATGCGAAAAAGCACAACATTGATCCCGTCACGATGATGTCTCTCGCTCGACAGGAAAGTGCGTTAGATGTTGAAGCCCGCTCTCCAGTTGGCGCTCGTGGTCTTATGCAGATCATGCCTGCGACGGCGAAGTACACGGCACGTAAATATAAGTTGAGTTATCAAGGTACGCAGGATCTCTACAATGTAGGAAAAAATATCGAAATTGGTAGCCATTATTTGCAAGGTTTATTAGAGGATTACGATAATAATCGTATTTTTGCTCTTGCTGCTTATAATGCAGGTCCTAACAGAGTAAAAACGTGGCGAGAGCGTACCCAAGGAAAAGTGGATGCTTATGCCTTTATTGAGGCAATTCCATTTAAAGAGACGCGCGGTTATGTACAAAACATCTTGATGTTTGAAACATACTATCGTGATCTTTTGGGTATCGATGGCGCGTTCTTGAATCAACATGAGATCAATACCAAGTATTGAGTGAGGTAACTTGATGTCGCACGAACCCGAGTACAAAGACTGGCAACAGATTATTGAGCTAATTCGAACAAGTATGGGCACCCAGCAAGATGACATGCTGTTAACTATGCTGATGTCACGTGATGAGAGAGAGTCATTAATATCACGCGTTAATATAATTAACGAACTTCTTAAAGGAGAATTATCTCAACGTCAGATCAGTCAGATGCTTGGTGTGGGCATTGCCACCATTACTCGTGGCTCTAACGAACTAAAGTCGAAATCTGATGAAGAAAAAGACAAGTTGAAAGTCTTGTTAGAACAAGTTGCGGTATCTAAGTAGACAGTATATCCAATTTGCTTTTAGGCCTTGGTGTTACAATTGACTAAGATAACGTATTACAAAGGGCGGAAATATCCGCCCTTTTGCGTATCTAGAGAATAGGCTGAGTGTTATAAATTTGAAGGAAAGTGCTCAGGGTTTGTGAATGGAATCAAAGCCAGAATCAAGGCTTGGTGATAGACCGAGCTTCGAGTTAGCTGGTTTTGGGTTAGTAGGCTAATAGCGCCACCTTTCTGTTTGATGTTATCAGTACCAAACACTTTGTCCATTACATCTCCCAACTCATTCGCATCCTTGAGTTTTTCCAAGACTTTTGGCGGCAACATTAAGCTTGCAGAACGAGATTCACCGCGGTGAGTCTCTGACTCAACCACCATCCAAGCAAACGTCACGTTTGCTTCAATTCCCGCTTCGAGACCGACATAGTAATCCGCGTTTGGCATCTCTACTTTTGCGTTTTTAACGCGGTTTAGCGCACCACGATGAGTTTCTTCATTCGTCATGGGCTGATCTGCGACCTCACTCGGTACACTGATGCCAACGAAGTTGAACTCTTGATGCGGAAATGCATTACGAAATGCACTTTGAACTGCATTAATTTTGGCTGGGTTTAGCGATGCGATTACGACTTTTTGGGTTGCCATGATCTTTTTACTCACTGGTGTCTATTAACTCAATTTTACTTGCGTAGGCTTTACGTTCTCACTCGGGTAACAGCCTAATACTTTCAAGTGCTTAGTGATTTTTGTTAGCTCTTCAAGTGCCTGTTGCATTTCTGTCGAAGCAAGATGTGATGTCAAGTCTACGTAGAACATCTCTTCCCACGGGTTCCCCATAATTGGGCGTGATTCCAGCTTGGTCATATTGATGCCGTAACGTTGCAGCACTAATAGTGTTTCAACCAATGAGCCTGCCTCTTGGGAGGTCGACATGATCAATGTGGTTTTTGCTGGAATCTGAGTAGAAACTTCAACCGGTTTACGAGCAACCACGATAAAGCGAGTATGGTTTTCGGTTTGGTTTGCGATGTTGCCTTGAATTGCTTGCAAGCCATATAGCTTACCGCTTGATGCATTACCAATTGCAGCCACATCATCACGATCCATCTCTTGGACTTTCTGCATTGCATCTGCTGTGCTCGCGCAGGATTCCAGCTTTACCCCTTTCATACGGCTTAAAAACTCACTGCACTGTTGGTGTGGCTGAGGGTGAGAATACAGCGTTTTAATATCTTCCAGACGAATGTCTTTTTTCGCAACCAAGCAGTGTTCGATTGGTTGAGTTAGCTCTCCAACGATGTAAAGCGTCGTGTGTTGTAGTAAGTCATACACTTCATTAATAGAGCCAGAGCTGGTGTTTTCGATTGGCAGAACGCCATAATCAGCATGGCCAGATTCAACCGTTTGAGTCACTTCTTTAAAGTGCTCGCAGTTGAGCTCGATAAGCTCCGTATTTTTACGACTGAAGTATTCGCGACTTGCCAAGTGCGAATAAGAGCCTTTGGCTCCTAAAAAAGCGACGCGAGCAAGTGGCTTACGGCTTTGCTGTGGGTTAACGAGATTTTGCAGATAACTTTGTTGAAGCAGAACTGAGTCTTCAATGATGGTATGGAAAAGTTTGGTGATGTACTGCGCGTCAAGTTCGTATTTATCTTGGCCATTAGAAATCAGCTTGACCAATAATTGCTGTTCACGGACGGCGTCGCGAACAGGCTTTGAGGTTTGTACTTTGCTTTTGGCTACTTCAATGCTGAGTTTACGGCGCTCAGACAATAAGCTGAGAAGTTGGTCATCCAACTCATTCAAGCGTAAACGAATTTCTTCGAGGGAAATAGGTTGGTCAGTCATCAATTCTTTCCTTATAAAAAAGCCTCCCGATTTGGGAGGCTTTCTGTTTGTTTTTGACTTTTCTTTCACAAACGAGTTCGCCCCTCCAACTATGGGAGGAAAAAGAAGTCAAAAATAAACAGTGAGGTTAAATGCATAAATAGTGCTTAATTTATGAGTGTTTAAACACAATAAGCAAGGCTGGGGAGAGCGTCAAGCAAAAAAATAGCGCCTTTCGGCGCTATTTCCTCAATCTGTTCAGTTTACTCTTCTTCTTCCACTAGCTCAGGCTTACTTGCACGTCGAGCTTCAGGTTTGTGGGTCAGCTTGTTCAATTGTCGTTCTAGTTTTTGCTCCACTTCGTTGATAGCTGCGTAAAGATCTTCGTGAGTTGCTGAGGCAATGAGCTGGCCTTTAGGAACTTTGATAACCGCTTCGAATTTTTTCTGTTTGTTTGGTTCCTCACTGAAAGTTGCTTGGCAACCAATTAGGTCTACTTGCCATTTCTCCAGTTTTTTAAATTTGCTCTCAATATGAGCTCGGATTGCAGAGGTGATTTCGATGTTTTTGCCAGTGATATTCATTGTCATAAGTGTTTTTCCTCTGTTGCATCCCTCATGGGTTGAGTTCAGATTACCGCTTTAAGCATAAAAAAATGTGATTCAGATCATTATTTTGCTCGGGTTTTTTATGATGAAAAATGAATGTGATCTCACTCAAGAACTTCTGAGATTTATCGTGAAATTGCTTGTTATCGGTTAGTAAATCCGTAGATTGGATAGAGTACTCAGCTGAAAACGGCCTCGTTTTTAGGGAAGTTTTACGGCCTAATATTTGAGGTGGTTAAAATTTAACTACACGTAAGGTGTGATGACGATCACTGAGTCTCTCCAATGAATCCATTTAAAAAGCCGCTTGCTGTACAAGCGGCTTTTTACTGTCTGGCATTTGGCTGACTTTTCGTAGCGGTATCATGAAAATGGGGTCTTTTGGGGCTAGTGAAACCCCTTCTAAACTTTTGACTTGGTCCAAACTTTCTAGTTGTTTGTATATTATGTAGTAGCGATTAATGCTTGTGACGTACCCAACCGTTGAGCTTAAACTTTTCCGCATAACGACTTCCACGTTATTAAACCAAACATTAGGATCGTAACCTTGTTGGGCTGCACGCTTACGAATACGCTCTACATTGCCGGGGCCCGCATTGTAAGCCGCCAATGTAAAGTAGAGTTTATTTTGTGCAGTAATATCAGGATCACTGAAGTACTGCTTACGCAAAAAAGCTAAGTATTTCACTCCAGCATGAATGTTGTTTTCTAATTGTCGAACATTTTTGATATTGATATTCGGATCTTGAGCGGTGCTGGGTAGGACTTGCATTATGCCAACGGCACCTCGGCTTCCAACTAGGTCGTTATTAAATCCTGATTCCTTGTAAGCGATTGCAGCGATCAGTAAATAGTCGATATCGTATTTCTCACCATAGCGTGAAAATAGCGCCGCGAGTTTTTCTAGTTGAGCAATTTTCTTAGGGTTAAGAGCTCTGTTCAACCATCCCGTGTTATCGATGTATTTACCGTAAATAACGTTACCGAGTAGTGTCCCAGAGCGAGACTTCTGGATGAACTTATTCACGACGGCTTTTAATTTGGGACTATTTTCTCGCATTGCCCAAGCAATTTTGCCATTTTTGCGGATAGGGATTTTTTTATGCACCCGAATATCATCCATCACTTTCAGCCAAAGCTTGGCTTTATGGCTATCGAGAACAATGGCTCTGACGTAACCATTGTTGAGCATTCCGACCAGCTCATAATCTTGAAGTGTTTCTTCAATAAAGTGCACGATAACAGGCGGTAAGCCTTTTTTGTTTAGTTTCTTATTTAGTGTCTGAATGCTTTCAAAGTAGCTAGAGCTGGCGCGCACCCAAATCTCTTTGCCGCTCAGTTGTTCGATTTTCGTCATCGTTGGTGTGCTTTTGTTTGTCACTACCCACTCATGAATGTCAGTGAGAATGGGTGAACTGAACTCCACTTTCTGTTTGCGCGTGTCGGTAATAGTCAGGTTGGCGACAACTAAGTCACCTGAACCGTTTTCTAAAGCTGGCAGTAGCTGGTCGCGGGCAACAGGAATAATTTGTACGTTAAGTTTTGGTTTGAGTTTACGAAGGTCTTTTTCGAAATGCGCCAGCAATTCCGCGCCTATGCCTTTTGGTGTGCCGCCCTCAATGTAGTAAAAGCCTAAATCAGCAGAAACTAAGACGCGCAGTACATTCTTCTCCTTGATGACATCGAGGTCTCCGGTATAAGGAGGCTGTTTGAGCGGCGAGATTTGCAGTGCGCAAACGGAAGTAGACAATAGGAGCAGCATAACTGCGCAAAGCTTAGATATCGTCACGTTCACATCCTTTTTATAAAGGGGGGAGGAGAACTTTAAGCATATGTGGAGCTAGGAAGATCATCAAGAAAGGGCTGAATACACTATTGAGAGTAATAAAAAACCGCCACGGTAAAAACGGTGGCGGTTCAGTTTAAAGCAAGTTCAATTACTTCACAGGGTTGAGCTCTATAAGCTTTTCAGTTCTTGCTACGGCGTCTTCCAAACCAAGTTGCTTGTAGGCCTCTAGCTGGATAGTCAGTGACTTACGTGCAGCTTCTGTGTCTGGATACGCTTTTTGTAGCTCTTGGCTGCGATTAATAGCAGCGACCCAAGCTTCACGGCGAAGGTAGAAGTCAGCAGTCGCTAAATCATAGTTCGCTAGACGGTTTTTCAGCGCAACCATACGTTTTTGTGAATCTTCTGCATATGGGCTATTCGGGTAGCGTTGAAGTAGTTTTTTGAAGTCATCAAACGCTTTTTTTACCGGTTCAGGATCGCGATCGCTTCGATCTACGCTGAATAAATCATGCATAAAGTTACGATCTTGCGCCATGTGGCTTAGACCTCGCATGTACAGCACCCAATCCATCTTTTCATGGGTTGGGTTTAAACGCATAAAGCGAGAAATGGTTGCCAAGCCCAAAGCAAGGTCGTCGTTTTTGTAGTACGCATAGATTAGGTCAAGCTGCACCTGTTCAGAGTAGGCACCGAATGGGTAACGTGAGTCTAATGCTTCCAGTTTCTCAATTGCAGAAAGCCAATTACCACTTTGAAGAGAAATCTGTGCGTCTGCATACAGTTCCGAAGGCGGCACATCAGGAACGATTTCTTCTTTGCTTGCACATCCAAACAGAAGGGATACCGCTAAAAGGCCTGTTAAAGTCTGACGTTTCATATCAGGAGTCTGTTCCTTGAATCTAAATATTTCTTAAGCTGCCGTTACTTTCTTTCCAGTAACAGATACAATGACGTAATAGTCTATTTTTTCACAGTCGTGAGCATTAGTCTCACAGTTTTTAAAAAAGTTCGATATGGCTCAGCAGATTGTATTAACAAATACCGTAAAAGATAGCCAGTTAGGTCAACGTTTAGACCAAGCTATCGCCGAATTATTCGCGGACTTCTCTCGCTCGCGCCTAAAAGAGTGGCTGCTTGATGGGAAAGTTCAAGTTGATGGTGAAGTTGTCACTAAACCTCGTACCAAAGTAATGGGTGGCGAGGAAATTACATTGCAAGCCGAGTTAGAAGATGAAGAACGCTGGGAAGCGCAAGATATCCCGCTAGATATCGTCTATGAAGATGAAGATATTATCGTTATCAACAAACCTCGTGACTTTGTGGTTCATCCGGGCGCTGGTACGCCTGATGGCACTGTACTTAATGCGTTGTTGCATCATTACCCTGATATTGCAGAAGTACCTCGTGCAGGTATCGTGCACCGTTTGGATAAAGACACAACGGGTTTGATGGTGGTGGCGAAAACTGTTCCTGCACAAACTCGTCTGGTTCGCGCACTGCAAAAACGTAATATTACTCGTGAGTACGAAGCGATCGCTATTGGTCGTATGACTGCGGGCGGTAAAGTGGATCAACCGATTGGTCGTCACTCTACTAAGCGCACGCTTATGGCGGTAGCACCAATGGGCAAACCAGCAGTAACGCACTACCGTGTTGCTGAACGCTTCCGCGAACACACGCGTATTCGCTTGCGTCTAGAAACGGGTCGTACGCACCAGATTCGTGTGCACATGTCTTACCTTCAGCATCCGTTGCTCGGTGATATTGCATATGGTGGACGTGCTCGCATCCCGACAGGTGCGTCTGAAGAGCTAACGGCAATGATCCGGGGTTTCGATCGCCAAGCATTGCACGCAGTAATGCTGCGCTTTGAGCACCCAATTACGGGCGAAGTTCTTGAGTTTCATGCTCCAGTGCCTGATGACATGGTTGTGATGACTGAAGCGCTTCGTCAAGATACAGAAGAGCACGGCTTACCGGAAGAGTTCTAATATGAAGAGAATCATTCCGAATTGGCCAGCGCCTAAAAATGTCAAAGCTTTCGCCTCAACACGCATAGGCGGATTTTCGACAGGCCCTTACCAAGGGCTAAATTTAGGTGCTCACGTTGGGGATGATTTGTCTTTAGTAGAGAAGAACCGAGCTTGGTTGGCGCAACAGGCAAGCATGCCAAATGCGCCAATCTGGTTAAACCAAACGCATTCAACCGTTGTGGCTCAAGCAAATGAACCAACAACACAGGTGCTTGATGCGGATGGTGTATTTACTTCTTCAAGCCATGTTATTTGTTCAGCGATGACCGCCGATTGTTTACCTGTATTATTGACTAATACACAAGGTACGCAAGTAGCCGCTGTTCACGCAGGTTGGCGCGGCTTAGCAAATGGCATTGTCGAAAATGCGTTAGCGTTGTTTTCTGGTGAAGTGATAGCGTGGCTTGGCCCCGCCATTGGCCCTCAAGCCTTCGAAGTGGGTGAAGATGTTCTGCAAGCTTTTGTTGATTTTGATTCACAGGCGAATCAAGCATTTGCTCCACGCGATATCGACGGTAAATGGTTTGCTGACATGTCGGTGCTGGCAACGCAACGTCTAAACCGGGCTGGTGTGACACAAGTGTTTGATTCTGGACTTTGTACTTACCAAGATAAAGCCTCTTTTTACTCTTATCGCCGTGATGGTAAGACTGGTCGACAAGCAACCTTTATTTGGATCGAAGACTAGCTATAAGCACCAAAGTGCTAAGATGCATACTACTATTTTTGCAAAGCTATCTTTATTCATTCACTCCCTTGAAATTCCCCACCCGAGTATCCATCTTTCTAACTGTCAAAAGAATTTCCTTTAGTTGAGGTTAGGAAGGTAGATATGCGTCTTGATCGATTCACAAGTAAGTTTCAAATCGCTATCTCTGATGCTCAATCACTAGCGTTAGGGCGCGATCATCAATATATCGAGCCAGTTCACCTCATGGTGGCTTTGCTTGATCAAAATGGCAGTCCAATTCGTCCATTGCTTACTATGCTGGATGTGGACGTAACGCATTTACGCTCTAAATTGAGTGAAATGTTAGATCGATTACCAAAAGTCAGTGGCATCGGTGGGGATGTTCAGCTCTCTAGCTCGATGGGCACATTGTTTAACCTGTGTGACAAAGTGGCGCAAAAGCGTCAAGACTCCTATATCTCGTCTGAAGTCTTCCTGCTTGCCGCTTTAGAAGATCGCGGACCATTGGGGCAATTGCTCAAAGAGATCGGCTTAACAGAGCAAAAAGTCAGCCAGGCAATCGAAAAGATCAGAGGTGGTCAAAAGGTCAATGATCCGAATGCAGAAGAGCTTCGTCAAGCATTGGAAAAGTTCACCATAGACCTTACCGAACGTGCAGAGCAAGGTAAATTGGATCCGGTTATCGGCCGTGATGATGAAATCCGTCGTACTATCCAGGTATTGCAGCGTCGTACTAAAAACAACCCTGTGATTATCGGTGAACCAGGCGTAGGTAAGACAGCAATTGTTGAAGGCTTAGCGCAGCGCATAGTTAACAATGAAGTACCTGAAGGTCTGCGTGGTCGCCGTGTGCTATCACTGGATATGGGCGCACTGGTTGCTGGCGCGAAATACCGTGGGGAATTTGAAGAGCGTTTAAAATCAGTATTGAATGAACTTGCTAAAGAAGAAGGCAACGTCATCCTCTTCATTGATGAACTACACACTATGGTCGGTGCTGGTAAAGGTGAAGGCTCAATGGATGCGGGCAACATGCTAAAACCGGCATTAGCTCGTGGTGAGCTGCACTGTGTTGGCGCAACAACATTGGATGAATATCGTCAGTACATCGAAAAAGATGCAGCATTAGAACGTCGTTTCCAAAAAGTGCTGGTGGATGAGCCGACCGTTGAGGATACCGTGGCGATTTTACGTGGCTTGAAGGAGCGTTATGAGCTTCATCATCACGTCGAAATTACTGACCCAGCGATTGTTGCTGCGGCGAGCTTGTCACATCGCTATGTCTCCGACCGTCAGTTGCCGGATAAAGCGATCGACTTAATCGACGAAGCGGCTTCAAGCATTCGTTTACAAATTGACTCTAAGCCGGAGTCCTTGGATAAGCTTGAGCGTAAAATCATCCAACTCAAAATTGAGCAGCAAGCACTAAGTAACGAGCACGATGAAGCGAGTGAAAAGCGTTTGAAAGCGCTTAATGAAGAACTCAATGAAAAAGAACGTGAGTACGCTGAACTAGAAGAGGTTTGGAATACAGAAAAAGCAGCTCTTTCTGGCACTCAACATATTAAGTCTGAGCTTGAACAAGCTCGTATGGACATGGAGTTTGCTCGCCGTGCTGGCGATCT
This sequence comes from Vibrio sp. YT-17, assembly GCF_033337375.1. Lineage (NCBI taxonomy): Bacteria > Pseudomonadati > Pseudomonadota > Gammaproteobacteria > Vibrionales > Vibrionaceae > Vibrio > Vibrio sp. YT-17. The sequence continues at coordinate 1,638 of NZ_JAWOQP010000001.1, read as the reverse complement.
AAACCGTATGTCGGAGCTTCAATATGGTCGTATTCCTGAACTTGAGAAGCAGTTAGATCTTGCAACCCAAGCTGAAATGCAGGAAATGACGCTATTGCGTAATAAAGTAACCGACAACGAGATTGCAGAAGTACTTTCTAAGCAAACCGGCATTCCGGTATCCAAGATGCTAGAAGCGGAAAAAGAGAAACTACTTCGTATGGAAGACGTGCTGCATAATCGTGTGGTAGGGCAAAGCGAAGCGGTCTCTGTTGTATCGAATGCCATTCGTCGTAGTCGAGCTGGGCTTTCTGATCCAAACCGACCAATTGGCTCCTTCTTATTTTTAGGTCCAACTGGTGTGGGCAAAACAGAGCTTTGTAAGACACTTGCGAGCTTTATGTTCGACAGTGAAGATGCGATGGTCCGTATCGATATGTCTGAGTTCATGGAGAAACACTCAGTGGCAAGGTTGGTTGGTGCACCTCCAGGCTATGTCGGATATGAAGAGGGTGGTTACTTAACTGAAGCGGTTCGTCGCAAGCCGTATTCGGTAATTTTGTTAGACGAAGTAGAGAAAGCGCATCCGGATGTATTTAACATTCTGCTGCAAGTTCTCGATGATGGGCGTTTAACGGATGGTCAAGGTCGTACTGTTGACTTCCGTAATACGGTTGTGATCATGACATCTAACTTGGGTTCATCTCGTATCCAAGAGAATTTCGCAACATTAGACTATCAAGGTATCAAGAGTGAAGTGATGGATGTGGTTAGCAAACACTTCCGCCCAGAGTTCTTGAACCGTGTTGACGAAATCGTGGTGTTCCATCCACTTGGTCAAGAACACATTAAGTCCATTGCTTCTATTCAATTGGAACGTTTGGCGAAACGACTAGAGGAGAAAGGCTATCAACTAGAAGTTTCCGACAAAGCGCTCGATTTGATCGCTCAAGTTGGTTTCGATCCTGTGTATGGTGCGCGTCCTTTAAAACGTGCAATTCAGCAGAATGTCGAGAACCCGTTAGCCAAATCAATTCTTTCTGGTGAAATCGTTCCAGACAAGACAGTGCAGCTAATTGTTACTAATGACCAAATTTGTGCTCATCAATAATTGTATGGATACAGTAAAATTGAGATAAAAATCACACTAAAGGGGCCGTTTGGCCCCTTTTCTATAGTTTTTTAGAGTCTTTTGTCTGTTTTCTATACGAATAAACTAAAAAGGTGAGTTTTTTTAAAAAATGCACTTGTGTTCTTTAATGAACTCCCTATAATGCGCCTCCGTTGTCACGGGAAAGCAAGTGAAGCGGAACCTAAACAACTACGGTTAGTGAGTTAAAATTAACTCGCAGATAAATAACTTAAAAAAGTGTTTGACACGATAAGTTATCTAGCTAAAATAGCCGTCCACTTTGAAGAGAACTTCGAAGTGTGCTCTTTAAAAATATAAACCTATCAATCTGTGTGGGCACTCGTTGATGATAATCCAATTAGAAGCTTAGGCTTCAAATTAGGTTTCAATGATACGAAGTGACCATTGAATCTTCGGATTCAGCACAGTCAATTCAAACATTACTTATGTAATGTTCAGTATTCATTGAGCCGAACAAAATCTTAAATTGAAGAGTTTGATCATGGCTCAGATTGAACGCTGGCGGC